>NZ_JAAABJ010000473.1 GCF_009904105.1 Elizabethkingia argenteiflava
CTTTTCATGGTTTGATAATGATAGAAGGCTTTGCAGGAATTATCAACTCTTACATGAATCCTCCGAAAATATGACCAAATTATCTGCTATAAAATTATTAATCAATAAAATTTAAACAGGCTCTTATAATTATTCCAAATACTATATTTTTCTTTCTGATTATTTTGATAATATTTAATATTTTTGTGTTATTCAAATCTAAATCAGATGGGGCTCATTCTTAAACCTATTGATGTTGTAGAAGACATTTCACAGAAAGATTTTCACGAAAAATATCTTAAGCCACGCAAACCCGTGGTCATTAAGAATATGGCTAAAAAATGGCCTGCTTATAAAAAGTGGACCTTAGAATATATGAAGGAGGTCGTAGGGGACGTTAGCGTTCCTCTTTACGATAGCTCCAAAGCCGACCCTTCGGCACCCATTAATGCATCGGCAGCAGAGATGAAATTCGGAGATTATATTGATCTGATCCAAAAAGAACCTACCGATCTTCGGATTTTTCTTTTTGATCCGATAAAATTTGCACCCGACCTACTAAAAGATTATATATCTCCAAAAGATCTCATGGGCGGATTCTTAGATAAATATCCTAATATGTTCTTTGGAGGTAAAGGCTCTGTAACTTTCCTCCACTTTGACATTGATATGGCCCATATCTTCCATACTCACTTCAACGGAAGAAAACATATTCTTCTCTTTGATTATAAATGGAAAGAGCGACTTTATCAAATCCCTTATGCTACCTATGCACTCGAAGATTATGATATTGAACATCCCGATTTTAATAAGTTTCCTGCTTTAAATGGTGTAGAAGGCATAGAGTGTTTCTTGGAGCATGGAGATACCCTGTTTATGCCGACAGGATGGTGGCATTGGATGAAATATCTGGATGGTTCTTTCTCCATCTCTCTGCGCGCTTGGGATAAAAGTTGGGCAGTAAAAGCGCATTCTCTGTGGAATTTAACTGTTCAGCGCAAATTTGATGATTTTATGAAAAGCCGTTATAAAGACCGATATATGAATTGGAAAGAAAAAAAGGCTATTGAAAAGGCTAATATCGCTTTACAACAAGGCCTTCCTAAATAAATAAACCCCGGATAATCCCGGGGTTTATTTATTTTATGCTTATCTCAATCATTCAACTTTAACACGGCCATAAATGCTGATTGAGGTACCTCCACCCGGCCGATTTGCTTCATTTTCTTTTTTCCTTCTTTTTGTTTCTCCAAGAGTTTACGCTTTCTGGAGATATCTCCCCCGTAACATTTGGCGGTAACATCTTTACGTAAGGCTTTAATAGTCTCTCTAGCAATAACTTTAGTTCCCAATGCTGCCTGAACTGCTATATCGAACTGTTGTCTTGGAATTAACTCACGTAATTTTTCACACATTTTTTTACCGATATAATAGGCATTGCTATCATGAATCAATGAAGATAGAGCATCTACCATATCACCATTAATAAGAATATCCATTTTCACCAACTTGGAAGGGCGGAAACCTATAGGGTGATAGTCAAAGGAGGCATAGCCTTTAGAAATCGATTTAAGCCGATCGTAAAAATCGAAAACGACTTCTGCCAAAGGCATATTAAAAATGAGCTCAACACGTTCAGAGGTTAAATAGCTCTGGTTAACGATTTCGCCTCTTTTTTCAATACAAAGGGTCATCACCGATCCTACATAGTCGGATTTGGTGATTATAGAGGCTTTAATATAAGGTTCTTCCACTCTATCCATGATAGAAGGATCCATCATTTCTGAAGGGTTATTGATGAGTATAGTGGTTTCTGGATCTTTCTTGGAATAACCATGATAAGATACATTGGGCACCGTCGTGATAACATTCATATTAAACTCTCGATCCAGTCGCTCCTGGACGATTTCCATATGGAGCATACCTAGGAAACCACATCGGAAACCAAATCCTAATGCTGCCGAGCTCTCCGCTTCAAAAACCAAAGAAGCATCATTAAGCCTTAGCTTCTCAAGCGAAGTTCTAAGCTCTTCGAAATCTTCGGAATCTATAGGATAAATACCTGCAAAAACCATAGGTTTTACTTCTTCAAATCCTTCTATGGGCTGAGTGGCTGGTTTTTCTGCTGAGGTAAGTGTATCCCCAACTTTTACTTCGCGGGCATCCTTAATACCGGACACGATATATCCCACATCCCCACATTCAATAGATTTTTTAGGGACTTGCTTTAATTTTAAAGTTCCGACTTCATCCGCATCATAGGTTTTGGCTGTCGCCATAAATTTTACCTTTTGTCCTTTTTTAATGCTTCCGTTGACCACTTTAAAATAAGCTTCAATTCCCCTAAAAGGATTATAGACAGAATCAAAAATCAAAGCTTGAAGAGGCGCTTCAGGATCTCCTACAGGGGCTGGTATACGCTCTACAATCTGTTTTAAAAGTTCATGAACGCCTTCTCCTGTTTTACCTGATACCCGCAATACCTCATCATACTCACACCCGATAAGGTTCATAATCTCATCTGTTACCTCCTCGGGATTGGCAGAGGGGAGGTCTATCTTATTAAGTACAGGTATTATTGTTAAATCATTTTCCAATGCAAGATAAAGATTGGAAATCGTTTGAGCCTGAATGCTCTGAGCTGCGTCTACGATCAGAAGAGCCCCTTCACACGCAGCGATAGAACGAGATACCTCATAAGAAAAGTCTACATGCCCGGGAGTGTCTATAAGATTAAGAACATATTGTTCTCCCTGATATTCATAATCCATCTGGATGGCATGACTTTTAATGGTAATGCCTCGTTCTTTCTCCAAATCCATATCGTCGAGTGTTTGGGACTGTAGCTCCCTTTGAGATACGGTATTGGTATATTCTAAAAGCCTATCGGCCAGGGTACTCTTACCATGGTCAATATGAGCGATAATACAAAAGTTTCTTATATTCTTCATCCAATCTATATAGTGTGTGCAAAGATATTGATTTTGAGCAAAAAAAATAAATTAAAAACCTCTGCTTAGGCAGAGGCTGACACTAAAACTAATATTAATGAAAAATGCTATTTTACAAGCCTTTATCTTATTCTTTTTTATAAAGTTATTTTTTTCCTTGATGGCTGCATGTATGAACATCCCTACTTCTATTTTAGGGCTCTTATTTCTTACGCATAATCTTTTTTCCCATACGTTTTTCCATTTCAAACATCTTTTCGAGTTGTTTTGGAGTGAGTACCTTTAAAAAGCGGTCTGCGTATGTTCTCTTATTGTTTAATAGTTTCTGGGATACATCAAACCCTCTATAAATTCTCTCTCGGGTCTCCTCCTGCGAAAGGTCTTTTCTTCCAAACTTTTCCTTATATTCTCTTATTACAAACATTTGACTCTCTTCATAGTCACTATAAATCTGACTAAATGGTGCTTTTTGTTCTTCACTAAGACCAAGGCTTTCCTTCAGGATTGCCATTCGCGCACTAAAATAATTATTCATTCTATCCTCTTTCTTGGGATATTTATTTTCTGAATGAAAATTATTCTGAATCTGTGCTCTGCTTGTGGATAAGCCTGCTATAAATACAAAAAAACTTATGATTTGTGCAATTATTTTCATTATTCTTAATATAAGTCTAGGTAAGTATCTATTTCATATTTTTTACTCTGCTCTTCTAATTCCTGAGCATTTAATTTATTCAGGGCACTCTCAAATTCCCTATCCGCAATCTCCAAAGGCTTAGCTTTATTATATCGGCTTTTATAAGTGTTATTCACGTTTCTCCTAGATTTAGATACTGAATTCTGAGCAAAGTTAAATCTATGATTAGAAATTTCCAGATTTCGGTTAATCTTAGTTTCTGTAGTTTTTGGCAGTACCTCATTAATTTTAGGCTTGAGGTCGCTGAGTGCAATTTGCTGATCGATAATATTTTTAGCAGAAGGCGATGCAGTATCATGGGTATTATAGAATAAAAAAGTCGCTATTATAATCGCTAAGCAAGCCGCTACCCCTCTGTAGAATCTTCTGCGTGGAGGCTTTTCCTTTAGGCTTTGCAGCTTGGCTATTCTATCCAGGACCTGATGTTGCATATCTCCGAAAAAATCTTTTGGAAGTTCATAGGGATTGCCTCGCTCCCATTCTTCCCTGTCTTTTATATCTTTTCTTTTCATTTAATTCATTTTGTTTCATTCAATATTCTGCAGCAAATATGCTCTTACCTTTTCTTTAGCGTAATGATAATTTGTCTTTAAGCTGCCTACAGATAATCCGAGTACTTTAGATATTTCCTCATAAGGAAGATCATCGTAATATTTTAATGTAAAAACTAATCTTTGCTTTTCAGGTAGACTCTGTATCGCTTTCTGCAATAAAATATCCAATTCTTCAGCATTGTTTTTTACATTTTCGATTACCGCATTCTGCAGATAGTATTCCGCTGCATGGTCGGTGAGTTGCATTTTTTTTATCTTGTTTATGTGCTGCAAGGCTTCGTTAGTAGCAATACGGTATAACCACGTATATAACTGGCTTTCTCCTTTGAATTTATCAAAGTTACAATATGCCTTTACAAAGGTGTCCTGCAATACATCTTGGGCATCATCATGCCGAACCACCAGCCTCCTTATATGCCAATAAAGACGGGATTGGTAGGCATCCATGATCATCCGAAGTCCCTCTTGATAATACTTCGGAGACTTCATCTTCTGAATCATGAGCCCTTCATCGATTTTCATTCTTTTATTGGATATGAATTTTTATGAAAAGTTAAATCATTTTTTTTATTCTTAAGCCCTGAACTCTACAGCACTCTATATGAAAAATAGCCCTCTAAAATTAAATAGTGCTCTAACTATAGCGTGGAGCAGAAGGTTGTATGGGAGCCTAAATAACCGCTATGATGGAAATGACGAAAGTCTATAGTATGAAAGTTAATTCGACTATAGGTTTTTATTTATCTCTGTATACTCTCATATTAGCCTACACATTTGCTTTAATACTTATACTTATATTTGCATTATGACTACAGTGATAATAGGCTCTGGAAATGTAGCCTCTCATATGGCTAAAGCCTTTACAGAAGCCGGTATAAAACTTATTCAGCTCTATGGCAGAAATGAAGCTGAACTAAAAAGAATCTCTAAAGAAGTAGGAGTAGAATACACTACGGAGCACCTTAAGGAAGCCAATTTTTATCTTATTTGCACTAGTGATAAAGCGATTACTGAAGTATCGAAGCAAATCCCCTATGAGCAGTCCCTAGTAGCCCACACTTCGGGTTCTCTATGCCGGGATGTACTGGAAGGTCCCTATCGTAAAGCTTGTTTCTATCCTTTGCAAACCTTTTCAAAGGACAGAAAATTAGACTATTCTAAGATTCCCTTTTTTATAGATGGGGGTTGGGAAAGCGACAATATAATTTTAACAGAGTTAGCAAAAAAAATAAGTCCTCATGTTCTGCGCATCAACTTTGAACAGAGAAAACAAATGCACCTATCCGCGGTATTCGCTTGTAATTTTATAAACCATCTGTATGCTCAAGCGGAGATTATCTGCAAACGTAATGATATTCCTTTTCATATTCTTTTACCTTTAATTGAGGAAACTGCCGATAAAATAAAGACTATTTCCCCTCGTCAAGCACAAACAGGCCCAGCAGTACGCCATGATCAGAATATTATCCAATTTCATAAAGATTTAATCAAAGATCCTAATCAACTCAATATTTATACAACCCTTACTGAATCTATAATTAAAATGTATGAGCTATAAAGAAAATCTAAAAAACATAAAAGCTTTGGTATTCGATGTAGATGGCGTGTTTACCGATGGCAGTATTATCCTACAACCCGATGGCAGCATGAGCCGAATGATGAATGTCTTAGACGGATATGCTATTGTAAAAGCCCTTAAAGAAGGTTTTATTGTAGGAATTATTACCGGTGGCAATGATCCGATGGTGAAAAATAGAATGCAATACTTGGGAATTACGGATATCTATATGAAATCCCTTAATAAATTAGACGATTTTGAGGATTTCATTTCAAAATACCAATTGGAGTATCAGGATACCTTATTCATGGGAGACGATATTCCTGATCGATATATTATGGAAAAAGTGGGCATCGCCACTTGCCCTATCAATGCCGTACCAGAGATAAAAGAGATCTCACATTATATTTCTAATATTCATGGGGGAAAAGGCTGCGTCAGAGATGTGGTAGAGCAGGTGTTGAAAATTCAGGGAAAATGGAATGACGATAATACCCAAAGTATTTAATAAAGCTATGAGAATATTATTAGCCTCTCAATCTCCGAGAAGAAAAGAACTACTGGCAGCATTAGGCTACAATTTTGAAACCGTAAATATAGATTGTAAAGAAATATATCCGACTACACTAGCTGTGGAAAAAATACCCGCTTATCTAGCCGAATTGAAAGCACGAACTTATACCGCTCTCCAAGAAAATGAAGTTCTGATTACGGCGGACACTATTGTGGTTGATCAAAATGAAGTCTTAGGAAAACCAGGAGACAAAGCAGAGGCGGTGAAAATGCTCCAGAAACTTTCCGGAAAGTCCCATCAGGTCATCACAGCTGTAAGCATTTCTCTAAATGGAGAATGCTTTACCCAAACCGATATTGCTGAAGTGGAAATGGAAAACATTTCAGAAGAAGAAATCGATTATTATATTCAACATTTTAAGCCTCTAGATAAGGCGGGTGCTTATGGCATACAAGAATGGTTAGGCATGGCCAAAATAAAACGCATTAAAGGAAACTTTTATACCATCGTAGGCCTTCCCACGCATTTAGTCTATGAAGGATTGAAAAAATTAGGTCTATAATCGTCTGATTCCATAACCGGTAATCGTCTATTTATTTTTTCTTCACCCCATGAAAGTTTTTTAAATAAAAAGGCTCAAAATAGGCAACATCTTCAAAATTTTGATCCCGAAAAGCTAGCACTCCTTTTCGAATGAGGTGTTGAGCGGAAGGGTATGCTTCTGCGTGAAACTCTCCCTGTGGAAGGTATAGAGATTCCTGAGCCTTTTTTGCACCATCCCCTACGAATAAAATGGTGGAATTCTGATATTCCAAAAAACTATTTTCATTCAGGATAATAGCTGCTGTAGGAGCGATTTCATTCCCCTGTCCATCAAATACTTTTGCATAAACCTCCATCCTTCGGGCATCTACCATCGGAATAATATAATCATATTGGGTCTTAAAATAAGGCTCTGCAAGAGCGTCTAGGGAGTTAACGGCTAATAAGGGTATGTTGAGTCCGAAACAAAAACCTTTTGCGGAGGCGGCCCCTATGCGTAAACCGGTATAAGAACCGGGTCCTTTCCCGAGGCATACAGCTTCAATATCTGTTAAATTTAATTGGGCGCCTTCTAAAGCCCATTCTACAAAAGTATGTAGGCTTTCTGATTGTTTATAATTTTCTGATATTTCTTCGCAAAGACAGAGCAATTTCTCGCCATCAGATATAGCCACAGAGCAATTTTTGGAAGAAGTTTCAAGATACAGGATTTTCATTTTTTATAATAATGCTACAAGATATGTTTTAACCAGCTGCGTACAGATTGAGGTCTGTATGCAACTGCAAAGTTACGAATTATGATTTTCTATAAATCTGGGTAGGGGAGGATTGTGCGGAAGGATAAATAGTCATCTCCGCGATAGTTACGTGAGCCGGTGTATTCACCACATAGGAGAGGGCATCGGCAATATCCTCTGCTGTTAGTGCTTTATAACCGGTATAAACCTTAGCTGCCCTTTTTTTATCGCCTTTAAAGCGAACTTCTGAAAATTCAGTTTCTACAGCTCCAGGCGCTAAGTCGGATACCTTTATACCAAACTCGGTGAGCTCTAAACGCATACCTTCACTTATGGTTTTTACTGCTTTTTTAGTTGCACAGTACACAACCCCATTAGGATAAGTTTGTAAGGCCGCCACAGAACTGATGTTAATAACGTGTCCTGATTTTCTTTCTTTCATGCCTGGAATAACACATCGGGAGACATATAATAATCCCTTTACATTGCTATTTATCATTCTATCCCAATCGGCTCTCTCACCTTCTACAAGAGACTCTAGACCATATGCATTTCCAGCGTTATTAATCAAAATATCAATCGCCTTCCATTCTCGTGGGAGGCTATCGATTGCTGCTGATACTTGATCATAATCCATCATATCAAAATTGAGAGGATAAACTTCCGTTTGCTGGGAGAGTTCTTGGACTAGACTCTTTAAAATTTCTGTTCTTCGTCCACAAATTATAAGTCTACAATTTTCATTTGCTAGCCTTCTTGCTGTAGCCTTTCCGATACCGGATGTGGCTCCGGTGACCAATACTATTTTCATGCTAAAGTGATATTAATCGATACTTTCAAAGGCATTTTCAATGTGTTTTAGATGGAGAATACCATCCTGAGCGAGGATACTGATTATATCAAACTGAACTTCTACCTCTTCTTTAAATTGCTTCACAAATTCATCCGCAGCCCTAATTAATAATTTTATTTTCTTTCGGTCTACCGCTGCTTCAGGAAGCATAATCCCTTTTGCATTTCTGGCTTTTACCTCTACTATATGAATTCTATTAGCTTTTCGTGCAATAATATCTATTTCAGCCTTCTGAAAATGCCAATTTTTAGCTAAAATCCGATAGTTTTGTTGCTCTAAAAAAGCAAGAGCATGGTCTTCTGCATGTTTTCCAAAATCATGGTGTTGTGCCATTTATTTAAAAATAATTTGGGCGGTATCCTTCACTATTATTTCTACTTGTCTTCCTATAATCAGGGGCTGATTGTCGAAAATATGTCCATTAGGCATTCCATAGATGACCGGAAAATCATAAGCGCTGAGCTTTTGGTCTATGATTTCGTAAGCGAGTGGATCAAAGGCTTGAGTATAATTTTTATTGGTTTCTTGATTTCCCATTCTGGTCATCCCGCCTACGATTAAACCTTTTATTTTTCTAAATACCCCGTTCAATTCGAGATTCATTAACATGCGATCCAAGGCATAGAACTGCTCTGATATATCTTCGATAAACAAAATTTTATTCTTAAAATCATAAGAATATGGAGATCCCATAATACTGTATATCATGGCTAAATTACCCCCTATAAGCGGAGCTTTGGCTTTTCCTTTTTTATTGAAGCCATTATTTTCTAAAGTGTATTGAGGAATTTCACCTTCTAGTATGTCGAAAAGCAGGTTATATGTTTCTTCGGATACCCCGAAAGAGGCCGTCTTAATGCTTTGTCCATGAATAGAGGCAAATCCCTGTTTTAATAAAAAGCTTTGCAATACTGTAGCATCGGAATAACCGATAAGGTATTTTACTTTTTTTCGGAATTTTTCTAGATTAATATAAGGTAATAATTGTGCACAGCCATATCCCCCTCGTGTAGTCCATATCGCATCAAAATCTCCATCCAGAGCCCACTGTAAATCACTGAGCCTTTCTTGTACTGTTCCCCCATAATCATAGCCCTGGGTGTATTGACTATATACATGGGGCCCTAGAATAGGATTATAGCCTTTAGAGGATATTATCTCAAGACTTTTGTCTAATTGTCCTTTTTCTACCCTACCTGCAGGCGTGATCACCGCAATAGAGGATTTTTTTTTAATTAGCTGGGGAATAATAACTTCTTTCATATGCTTATTAGCCTTTACTTTCTTCAGCTTTATGAAAGCCGCTTTCTTCTAATTTTTTATCAAACTGATTAAACTTTTTGAAACTCTGCAAAAATATAACTACACTAAAAGCCACTAAGATAAATCCTACAATTCTCCTAATTTTATTCGCTAGCCTATCGTTGAGCTGGCTGTGAAATTGCTTTGCCAAAAATATTTTCAATACGTCAATACATAAATAGGTAAAAATAACCAAACCTATATATAGGAGAAAATCATCTGTACGAGGATAATTTTTTCGCACAGAAATCACGGTAAGTAGCCAAAAAAGAACAACCCCTATGTTGAGAATATTAAATAAAAAGCCATTCACAAAAGTTTTAAGGTAATTCTGTCCAATAAGATTTTCTTCTCCTTCTACATGCATTTTGGTCTTAGTCAATATCATAAAAATGGCATAAATCAACACAATAAAAGCCGTAATCCTATAGAAACTGGGGTGCCTATCGATAATATTAACCAAGTCGTGACTGCTATAAAAAGCTGCGACAATACATGCTATATCTGCCACAATCACACCTAGATCTAGGGCTAAGGCATGTTTTGGGCCCCTGGTAAAGCTGGTTTCTATCAACAAAAAAAAGATAGGCCCTATAAATACCAAGCTAAGCATAATTCCCAGTCCTATCGCAGATAAAATGAGCTCTAACATAGTTTTTTATTGAATTAATTTAAAATCCAACTGCTTTGCAATTACATTTGCTTTCACTACTTTTATTTGTACTTCATCCCCCAGCTGATAGGTATTCCCACTCGTGGAACCTACAATAGCATAGTTCTTAGGATCAAATACATAAGAATCATCTGTTATATCGCGCAATCGAATTAAACCTTCAGCTCCATTTTCAGGTATTTCTACATAAATTCCCCAATCGGTAACGCCAGAGATGAGTCCTTTAAAAGTTTCTCCTACATATTTTTCCATAAACTTAACCTGCATGAATTTAATGGAATCCCTTTCGGCATCGGCCGCCAAACGTTCCATTTGGCTACAATGTTTACACATTTCCTCATATTCCTCAACATGAGGAGATTTTCCTCCTTCCAGGTAATGTTGTAAAAGTCTATGGGCCAATACATCTGGATAACGCCGAATAGGAGAGGTAAAGTGTGAATAATACTCAAAGGCTAATCCATAATGACCAATGTTCTCCGTAGAATAAACCGCTTTGCTCATACTTCGCATCGCCAATGTTTCTATCATATTCTCTTCTCCTTTTCCTTTGACGTCGTTTAAAAGTTTATTAATAGATTCTGAAATTTTATTCCGGTTGGAAATATTCATTTTATACCCAAAAGTGTTAACAAAATCTCTTAAGGAAGATAACTTTGTAGGGTCTGGATCGTCGTGTATACGATAAACAAAAGTATTGTGAGAAGGTTCTCCTTTTCGATTCGTCGAAACGAATTCAGAGACTTTTTTATTCGCCAATAGCATAAACTCCTCAATGAGGTGATTGGCATCTTTGCTAATTTTAAAATAAACACCTATAGGTTGGCTGTCTTCATCGAGATTAAATCTTACTTCCGCCCGATCAAAAGCTATAGCTCCTTTTTTCATACGCTCTTGTCGAAGAATTTTAGCCAAGCCGTCCAGTACATTAATTTCTTCTGCTAAGTTTCCCTGTTTGGTTTCTATTCTCTCTTGGGCTTCTTCATAAGTAAACCGCTGATCTGAATTAATTACCGTCCTTCCAAACCATTGCTTCCGAATTTGTGCCTGATCATTTAATTCAAAAACTGCAGAAAATGTAAATTTATCTTCATGGGGACGCAAGGAGCATAATTCATTACTCAAGACTTCTGGTAACATGGGTACCACCCGATCGACCAGATATACCGAAGTTGCTCTTTCATAGGCTTCTTTGTCTAAAATACTGCCAGGCTCTATATAATAAGATACATCCGCAATATGAACTCCTATTTCCCAGTTACCATTTTCAAGTTTTCGCATGGAGAGAGCATCGTCAAAATCTTTAGCATCTTTTGGATCTATGGTGAAAGTCAGAATATCTCTCATATCCCAACGTTTAGCAATTTCTGCTGGAGCTAAATTTCTATCTATACTCTGGGCTGCAGCTTCTACTTCAGGGGGGAAATGATAGGGTAGACCATATTCTGCTAAAATAGAGTGGATTTCTGTCTCGTGTTCACCTGGTTGTCCTAGAATCTCAACAATTTCTCCTTCTGGATTTTTACTATTATCATCCCAGCCTAACATTTTAACAATTACTTTATTCCCATCTTTTGCCCCATTAAACCTAGATTTAGGAATAAAGATATCGGTGTTCATAGCTCTTTTATCAAAAATTACAAAGCCTATATCCTTAGAAGCAATATACTGAAATGTTCCTACAAACTGCGTACGACATCTCTCCAATACGTCTACTACAGCGCCTTCGAGCTTTTTACCTTTAAAATGAAAAGGAACAATCATAACCTTGTCCCCTTGCAATGCATTTTTTACATTTTTCTGATGAATAAAAATATCAGCCTCTTCACCTTCTACTTTTACATAAGCATTTCCAGATTGGTTAAAATCAATAATCCCCGTTAAAGTATCATTGATTTCAATATTGAGTATATATTTACCTTTTTCTAATTCTTTTATTTTATTTTCTCCCAATAAGATATGTAAAGCTTGAATGACCTGTTCGCGCTGTCGTGGGTTTTTAAACTCTATGCCTTCTGCAATCTGTTTATAGTTATAAACTTTAGAAGTTTTCTTAGACATAAACCTTACAATCAATCTTCCGATATGATGAAGTTTATCCTTATTTTTTTTGCTTATATTTTTCTTCTTTCCAGGCATAGTATGTTATAATTTAATATTTAAACTATTATTATAGTTTATTAACTAGTTTTATTTTATTTACTCTTTTTTGATGCCTTCCTCCTTCAAATTCTGTGGAAATAAAAATATCCACTATTTGTAGGGCCAATTCTTTTGATACGAAACGAGCCGGAATAGCCACCATGTTAGCATTGTTATGTTTCTTAGCTAAGGCAGCCAACTCTACTTGCCAACACAGAGCACATCTTATATCTTGATGTTTATTAGCAACCATCTGTACTCCATTGCCACTTCCACATATTAAAATCCCAAAATCGCACACTCCACTTTCTACAGACATAGCTGCTGGATGCACAAAATCAGGATAATCTACACTTTCACTGGAATAAGTTCCAAAATCCTTCACCTCAAATAAATCTGCGAGGTGCTTTTTGATGATTTCCTTATACTCAAAACCCGCATGATCTCCAGCAATTGCAACTTTTTTCATCTTCTTCTCTTTATTAGTATAGTTACAAATTTAAGTATTTATTTTTTGTGAGAGTTAAATGTGAGGAATCTTGTGAATAAGTGCTCATAACTTCTCTAAAACTTTACTTTTTATTCTGCTAAAATTTAACTAATGAGAATTTTTAATGAAATAAAAAAATTTATTTCCTCCTTTCTTTTGAGGAGTAAATAAAGAAGTTATCACCAGAGAAAAAAGTATGCTTTATTCTTAATTATAATTATCCACAGACTGTGGATAAGCTAGTAATAATCTCATTTATAACTTCTTTAATTGTTAATTATATATGAGTTTCTTTAAGATTAATTATGAATAAAAATAAGCTTTTTATTTTTCCACAATTCCTTCTCTTACAACAATACACTACAATTATTTTTTTTAAAGATAAAAATGATGTATTGATAGTTGTATTTTGTTTTGGGGATTTCTCTTATTGTATTTTTTATTTTTATTGGCTCAGAAGCCCTACATTTGTCTAAATAAGTTTTGAATATGAAAAATATTGATAAATTTAATTTTTCAGGAAAGAAGGTTTTAATTCGTGTAGACTTTAATGTTCCTCAGAACGAGGAGGGTAGAGTTACGGATAATACAAGAATTGTAGCTGCAAAGCCAACTATTGATAAAGTTTTAAACGAGGGTGGAGCTGCAATTTTAATGACTCATCTTGGTAGACCAAAAGGAAAAAGAGAGCCTAAGTATTCTTTAGAAGCTGTAGTAGGAGAGGTTGCTAAGGTAATGGGGAGACCTGTTAAATTTGCTCATGATTGCATTGGACCAATAGCCCAAGTGGCTGTAGCAGAATTAAAAGCAGGAGAAATTTTACTTTTAGAAAACCTGAGATATTACCCTGAAGAGGAGGCTGGAGATCAGGAATTTGCGGAAAAATTATCACAACTAGGGGATATTTATGTGAACGATGCTTTTGGTACTGCTCACCGTAAACATGCTTCTACCGCTGTGATTGCTGATTTTTTTCCAGATAAAAAAACTTTTGGTTATCTAATGGCTCAGGAATTGGAAGCTATTGATAAAGTTTTACACAATGGTGAAAAACCTGTAACGGCTATTTTAGGGGGATCTAAAGTATCTTCTAAAATTACGATTATAGAACATATTCTCCCCGCTTTGGATAACCTTATTGTAGGAGGTGGAATGGCTTTCACCTTTATTAAAGCTAAAGGAGGAGCTATTGGAAATTCTTTAGTGGAAGAGGATAAGTTGGATCTAGCTTTACATATCTTGAAGAGTGCGGCTGAGCATAATGTTAAAGTTTATCTCCCTGTAGATGTAGTCGCTGCTAAAGAATTTAAGAATGATTCTGAGGCTAAACAATTTGATGCTTATGATATACCAGAAGGATGGATGGGATTAGATGCTGGTGAAAAAACGGCAGCTAAATTTAATGATGTTATCCTTTCTTCTAGAACTATTTTGTGGAATGGTCCGTTAGGTGTTTTTGAAATGCCAAATTTTTCAAAAGGAACGGTTAAATTAGGAGATAGTATAGCGGAGGCTACTGCTCTGGGAGCCTTTTCTCTCGTTGGAGGCGGAGATAGTGTTGCTTTTGCTAAGCAATATGCTTATGATCAAAAAGTTTCTTACGTATCCACTGGGGGAGGGGCCATGTTAGAAAGTTTGGAAGGAAAGGAACTACCAGGAGTTGAGGCCATTAAAAAGTAATCCACTAGCTTTTAACTGTAAAAAGAGATCTTTGATAAGGAGATCTCTTTTTTTATGGAATTCCTTGAACATGTTTTCGTGATATTATTCCATTATATTTTTTACCAGTTGATGACCTGCTTATATATAAATAAGAGGGAATGATAACTAAAAATAAAGATGAGGTATTTTAACAAACAAAATGGGGATATCATGTTAAACACTTGTTTATCAAGCATTAAAAAGAGGATTAATTGTGGATAACTCTAAGTTTGTCTATAATACAGCCACAGCTATATCCATGGCTGCATTTTACATGATAGCTATTTTTTCCGATTATATTCTTATTGATGTATTGTATGATTGTTATTTCTGTCATCTTTTTTGTTAAGATCCTTTTCTTAAAACCGTGGAAATATTTTACATCATTAGGTATGTGTGTAACCTGATCGCAAATTAGAGAAAACAAATTCTGAATAGTCTTTCTCTATTTTCGAGAAAGGCAAAACCGGTGATTGTATTGGTTTTGATTCTTTCTTTTAGGTATATCCAGGTTAATTTTGTAGAATTTTAAAAAATTAAATTGGCGGATAATCCGCCGAGAGAAGGCTTTTTTAAGCTAGTAGCGTGCAAGCTGACAAGGGGGAGTTTGATATCTTCTAAGTCAGGATCATGTACATTTTCTAGAATAAATTCACGGATAAACAAATTTTTAATGGATATGAAGTTTACCTCTTAATAGTACAACTTCTGTGATTGAGCTATATGTCTTATCAGGTATGCGATACGGTTTATCTTTACATATTTTTGAACGTAAAATACGAATGATATTACTCATTTTCAGGTTGATAAGGTTTTATATAGAAACACCTTCAAACTCGTCTAAGGATTCGGTAAGTTGCATACGGATGTTAGTCCGGTAAGTTATCAATCTCCTCTTGCTTCTTGTTAAATACTGCCCGTTCTATCCTACTTTTAAAACATGAAGAAGGATAGCCAATTGAGGATCTGCGGATATTTTCTTAAAACGCCCCATATATTTTTGTAATTTGCTCTAAAGTTGTTGATTATAAAGCGTTTTATGTATAAAAATAATTTAATAATGATCATTGTAATGAACAACTTTTTTAACTTTTAAATCATCCTGGAAAACGGTTTAAATCAATAACTATATAAATAGGTATTAAATGCTAGGGCTATTTATATTTTTAATTTTAAACATCTGCATATTTGATAAACATAGGGATTCAGCTAAAATGCTAAATAAGGAATAAATATATTTAGATTTTTTATCTGCTATATTTTCATAAAAATACATGTGTATATTCTAAAGTCTAGGGGATAGTATTTTAATTATTATACAGATGATTTAAACTTTCATATATCATATCTGCAGTCGGAAAGCTTTAATTTAGAGTTATACACTATAATTTAGCAACCAATGAAAATCTATAAAAAAGAATCAAGAACAAACTGTATCAGGCCTTTTATTTCTCTCAACAGGCGAGCTTTTTCCAACTGGTTCGATCCGAGTGATATTATTGTATGTATTGTTTATAAATTAAAGACCGGTTATATTAATTTAATTTTTTTATATAAAGCATATTTAGGAGGGTAAGGCCATAGAAAACACTGTGATTCCTGAGTTTCTTAACAAAATGTTCAATACTTTTATAAAAACATCATTTGCACACCGGGCATTCACAGTTTGGTGAAATGATTGGCTGAAAGCAATGGATTATCCAGACCCAAAAAGAGGGAGAAGCTTTAATCTTCCGATGATATCATGAGCATTTTAATCACAGCTGATGGATTGACTTTATGAGTGATGCCTTCGAAAAAGAGCAAAAATATAAAAGCTTTCAATGTGATTGACGATTTTAATCGAGAGGTGCTCGATATAGAGGAGAGTATTTCGCCTTGTGTTTTGGATACTGAAACATTTGGTAAACCTAAAAATTAGGAAGGATAATCGTCTGTAATTTATGATCCATTTTATCTAAACTTGGATTCTTGTAGATGATACCAGTGCAACTAGGGAATCCAACACAAGAATCTTTAATTGAAAGATTTCATAAAAACTTTTGGAGGTTTCTCTTTTCTCAAGACTTGATGAAGTAAGAAAAGTAATACAGCAATGTTTAGAAGATTACATCGTTACAGGCCGCATGATACACTGGGAGGGATATCACCGGTCATTTGTAAAAATGCAAAGAAAGCCAACTTTACCTGAGTTATTTTTCCTGACTTCTTTTATTCATCAGTTAATAACCGTAATAGAAAACTAAAATAAATTATTATCTTTAGTACTTACTGAAAATCAGTTAGGTATATAATTATTGGAATTTTCTTAAGAATAAATGTAAAGATTTTATTTCAGCCCATACGGAATAATACGCAATTCTCATGATATATCTAATTTTACTTTTTAGGCGAAGATTAAAAAAAGAAAATCTTAATATGAGAGTATAAGTATTTTTAAGAGATTTGATTGCGAAGTTGTTTAAGCTTATTTACACAAAAAGAGTTCGGAGAAAAATAGCAATTTTGTATTGCCGATCAAATAACTAATAATCTGGAACTCATCAGCAAAGATAAAATAGAACAATGGATTTCACCTCATTTAAGCAAAGGAAAAAGAGGCTTTTCGACGAGATATGATCTGGTAAAAATAATTCAGCTTATTGTAAAACGCCTGAAAACAGGCTGTCAGTGGCGTGAATTAAGTTTGAAAGAATATTTTGACAAAGAGAAAATCTGCTGGCAAAGCA
>NZ_JAAABJ010000474.1 GCF_009904105.1 Elizabethkingia argenteiflava
ACTATTCGCAATACTTTTGGGCTTTTTTATGGCGATTATTCTACGTTAAATTATGCATAGCAGTAAATCTGCTATCATCAGATTTGTTGTTATTGTGATTACTTATAACGAGACTATTGCGTTCTGGGGGTTAGTTTTTATCTTAAGATTAGATTTGGCCCTTGGAAAGAAGTTATTGATCCTGTTAATTTTTCTTTTGATAATGGGAATACTAAGGAATGTTCCGTACCTGCATCAGATGATGGTCTCATTTTTGTCGTTTTTCCATTAGATAATTCCTTTACTCTAAGATTTAATAATACTCCCATTACCACACAGGAAATCCAATTCCAAGGCGGTGCAAG
>NZ_JAAABJ010000475.1 GCF_009904105.1 Elizabethkingia argenteiflava
CTATCCATAACTGGGGTATGGCATTATCACAACTTTATGTTAAATTTGGAGAGAGAATTCTCAAGGAAAAAAACAGCTTTTGAGGAGCATTAATTTAGAACCTGACACAGTTCGGGTGACACTCCCTCCCGATACGGTAAATCCAATCCCTAAAGTCATAAAAAATATCTTGAGAAATTTTTGGCAAGATTCTTTGTCGTTATAAATATTTTTTTTTCAAGATTTCAACAACATCTTTTTCGGTCAGGTTACTGTGCCTGCTAAAAATTTGGATGTCTTCTCTTTGTATTTTTTTCATGTGAGATTGCTTTAAATTTGTAGCGGGCTACTTGTTCGTTTTAATTAAGGCTTGATTATTATTCTAAGTATTGGGTTTCTTTTTAATTTCTTTTTAAAAGATATATGCTGATTACAATGTTTACGGTTGTCTCAGTACTAGTAAACATAATAAACCTAATTGCTTATTTATGATTAAAAAATAATCATAAACTACGATTTTTTTTAAAATAATTAACCAATGTCGGTACACATATTGCTACAGCCAATCAAATTAGCATTCCTAAATGATTGATCCGATCTGGAGCTTAATGTTACTAATGAATATAGGTTGGGATATTGAATTACAGTTGTTTAGCTTTATTTCGGGAACGGATTTGGAAGATAAAATAGAAAGGAGTGTATACAACAGAAGAAAAAGAAAACTTTTCATGGTGTTGCAAACAGAATAACTAGTATGATGATACCTCATTTTTTTTGTATTCAATAGAAGTTTGAATGGGTGAAGAATCTATCCTAAAAGCAAGAGTTAAAATATTGAGAGCAACAAACCAAAAAGAGCTTCTCAAAGAGAGAAGCCCTAGTAGTTTTTATTGTACTTTGGTAAACTCTGCATTTATGCTGAGTCTGACTTCATCCGACACCATTAAACCTCCAGCTTCGGTTGTTTGACTCCAATTGAGACCGAAGTCTTTTCTATTGATTTTTCCTGAAATTTCAAATCCAGCCCGTACAAAACCAAAGGGATCGTTAATAATTCCTCCAAATTCAGCATCTAAAACAATGGCTTTACTGATTCCTTTTATTTCCAAAGTCCCCGATATTTTGCCGTTCTCTAGTCCCGAATTACTTATAAATTTAATTTCGGGATAGCGGTCGGCACCGAAGAAATCATCACCTTTTAAATGAGCATCTCTATCTTTATTTTTGGTGTTAATAGAGTTAACCTCTGCAGAAAAATTAATTTTCGCTTCACTAAAATCATCTTTTTCACTTTCGATTTCAGCCTTAAAAGTTTGAAATTCGCCTGTAACCGTCGAGATGACCATATGTTTTACCTTAAAGTGTACTTCAGAATGTGAAGGGTCTAAATTCCATTTTGTTGTCATAATTTTTAAATTTTAGAAATTAATAATTGTTAGTCGCTATCCAATCTGAAAGGATAGCATACCTATTGAACCGTAGATTAATTTATCGTTAAAAAGGCGTATATCATCCCTCTCATCGCGTAAAGCATAAGCATATAAGGATGGTAAGTAATGTTCAAGAGAGGGTACCGAAAGTTGATGGTGGATACTGAGGCATTGAAAATTAAAAAGTTTTTCCCGACGATCATCGAGTAGGGCATCTTTAAAATCTTCATTAGCTTCTATAGCCCAATCGTAATCTAGATCTGGCTTTTGCCAGTCCATCATTCTAAGATTATGCACGATATTTCCACTGCCGATAATCAATACGCCTTTGTATCTTAAATACTGTAATTCTTTAGCCAGTTCATAATGTTCTTTTGGAGATTTATGAATATCGATACTTAATTCAATAATCGGCACCTCAGCGGCAGGAAAAAGAGCTTTTATAACGCTCCAAGCACCGTGATCAAGCCCCCATGTTTTGTCTAATTCTATAGTCGTTTCATTCAGGCTATCGCTCAGTTCTTTTGCAAGATCCGGAGCTCCAGGAGCGGGATATTGGACATCAAATAGAGCTGGGGGAAAACCCTTAAAATCGTGAATGGTCTTCGGATGAGATACCGAAGTGACTCGCGTTCCTCGGGTTTCCCAGTGGGCAGAAATACAAATAATAGCCTTGGGTGTAGGCAGAGATTGCCCCGTTTTTCGCCACTCTTTTACAAAATTGTTTTCTTCAATGGCATTCATGGGACTTCCATGGCCTAGGAAGAGTACCGGCATCTTGTCTGTATGTGGTAGAGTAGCGCTAAATGATTGT
Organism: Elizabethkingia argenteiflava; assembly: GCF_009904105.1. Lineage (GTDB taxonomy): Bacteria > Bacteroidota > Bacteroidia > Flavobacteriales > Weeksellaceae > Elizabethkingia > Elizabethkingia argenteiflava. The sequence continues at coordinate 2,224 of NZ_JAAABJ010000475.1, forward strand.
AAACGGTTTATTTGCATGGCGATTTTTTACAGGCCAAAAATACATCAGCTTATTCGCTACTTCATTGATGTAAGATAATTTCTATTCTAAGCTAAAGTATTTTTAGATTTTCACTCTGGTGGTAGTAGATTAATTCCCTTTTCAGAACCTATCATGCCCAATAAACATTCTTTCATCTTCTTCTAGAGGATTCGTTTTACCCCCAAATAAAGATAAGAAATAATCCTTATATGATAGTACGGAAGGTTAAACTTATTCTTTTTTCAAAGCTTTTTTTTGTGGGAGGAAGAGAGTGAAGCCAATAATCTTGAGTTTGATCTTTCATCACCAGCAGGCTGCCATGCTCTAAGCCAAGGTTTACTTTTTCCTGGGTGTGTTTATGTTTAAGCGAAAATTTTCTGTCTGCTCCTAAACTTATAACGCCTATAGCTGCATGAGCTTTTAGATCTTTTTCTGCGTCACTATGCCAGCCCATCCCTTCCTTTCCGTTGTGATAGAGATTCAGCAGACAGGAATTGTAGTTTTCCCTGGTGGTTTTTTCTATGATTTTTTTTAATATCCTAAGAGTATCCGTCCAGGGGAGTGCTTTTTTTGTCGTGTGGGAGTAGGTATATTCATAGGGGAAATCGCTATACCATGACACTTTTCGTTGTGTTAAGATCTTTTTACCAAACATTACCACCTCATCCTGGCGCCATTCAATAGTATCTAGGAGTCTTTGGAAATATAAATCTGCCGTTTCCTTAGACAATATTTTACCATAATAATTAAGGGTTCCGTCTCTTGGGAGAAGATTGAAAGAAGAACCCGAAGTGTTAATAAAGAGGGACATTATGATCTGTTTTTTGTTAATATTAGACTTGTTCCCATTCTATTCATGCTGTTTTCCGGGTTGTGCCCCATTTTAACATGAGTTTTGGCTAAGGTAGTATCTCTAGCGAGCAATTTTTTTATATGAGCTTGGCTGATGTACCGAAAAAAAATCTGCAGAACCTCCGCAACACTCTCTAAATAGGTTTTCCATTATGAAAGAGACTCAAATGCACTTCTTCGGCGATAGCCTCCAGGCAGGGCTGAGGTTTCAGACTTTGCTGAACGGACTCTATAGCCTTGGATATGTGGAAGTATTGAATATCTGATGCTGGTATCATGAGATAGTGTTTACAGCAAAATTCCGATAATTTGAATAAAAATACAACTCAAATCTTATTTAATTAATCTAGACAATAAGATAGCTGGAAAGGCATATGAATACCTTTCCAGATGCCTGTTATCGGCGGTTTTTTAAAACTTTTTCTACAGCTTCCAAGCTAATGCCCTTTGCTTTAAGTAATATCAGTAGGTGATAAAGTAAATCTGCAACCTCATTTTTAAATAATGCATCATCTTGATCTTTTGCTTCAATCACAACTTCTACGGCTTCTTCTCCTATTTTCTGAGCGATTTTGTTAATTCCTTTTTTATAGAGTTCATGGGTGTATGAATTTTCACTTTTTTGATCAATTCTATCGCCAATTGTTTGTTCAAGCTCATAGAGAAATCCTTTAACAGGTGGTTCTCCAAAGCAGGAAGTCGTTCCCTTATGGCAGGTTGGTCCATGAGGCTTTACCTTGATGAGAAGGCTATCAATATCGCAGTCAACTAAAATTTTGTGCACTTCTAGAAAATGCCCTGAGCGCTCGCCTTTTGTCCACAAACGATTTTTGGAACGGGAAAAAAAGGTCACCTGTCCTGTATTGAGTGTTTTTAGATAAGCTTCCTGATTCATATAACCTAACATGAGCACATGGTCAGTTAAATAATCCTGAATAATAGCAGGAACCAGTTGATCACTATTCTTATTAAAATTTATGTCCATCTTACCGGTATATTTTGTTGGTTAAGGAATTGTTTCAGTTTTGGAATGGGAATTTTATTAAAGTGGAAGATGCTGGCTGCTAGGGCAGCGCTAGCTTTTGTCTGTTTAAAAAGTGTGTGGAAATCTTCCATTTTTCCAGCACCCCCAGAGGCGATTAGCGGAATGTTTACAGCAGCTGATACACGCTGGGTAATTTCCAATGCAAATCCTGATTCAGTGCCATCCGCATCCATGGAGGTAAGCAGTATTTCTCCACCGCCACGTGCTTCTACCTCTTTAGCCCACTTTAAAGTTTTCCATTCAGTTTCAATCTTTCCACCCTTTATAAAGACCTTGTCAATAGCGTTTATATTTCGGGTATCTATGGCTACAACTACGCATTGGCTGCCGAATCTTGAAGCAAGCGTATCAATTAGTGTGGGATTCTTTACCGCACTGGAATTGATGGAGATCTTATCAGCACCTGCTTGTAGCAGTATAGCAGCATCTTCTGCCTCTTTTATGCCTCCTCCTACGGTAAAAGGAATATTAATTTCTTGAGCGATTCTTTTCACAAGACTCACCAAGGTTTTGCGGTTTTCTTGTGTGGCCCAAATATCTAGAAAAACCAATTCATCGGCACCTTCATCTACATATCTTTTTGCTAAAACCACAGGATCTCCGGCATCACGTAAATCTTCGAATTGAATTCCTTTTACCGTTCTTCCTTCCTTGATATCCAAACAAGGGATAATTCTTTTTTTTAACATCTTTAATAGAGAAATTAAGGTTGGTTCTTGAGGTGTAAATCCTGAACTTTTGCTCTTAATTGCTGCATGAATTCTTCACCCGGATCAAATTTTTGGGTATAATAATTTGGGTTTTTATCTTTCCATAATCTCGTGTTTCTAAATATAAAATATTCAGAATGACCTATCAGGTATTCTATGGGGTACTTTTCAGATAGATAACGAATTAAATAGGCATTGGCATTTACCTGTGCAGCGGTTAAAGGATTTTTGCTTCCGCCTATATTTTCCACACCTATTGCACAATAATTAAGACCAATAGTATGTCGCGCAAAGAAATTAGATGGCAGCAATTGGTATATGCTGCCATCTCGGTCAATAATAAATTGTGCAGAAACATTTAGATTACTTCCGTCGGTTAGATCTGGTCGAGAGCTTAGATAAGGAGCCTTAAAATACTGGATATTGCTTTCTAAGGTTCCGCCTTCTGTATAATGGAGCACAATCATCTTGGGGACTATGGTAGGTTCCTTTTGTATAATTCCATAATGCATTTTCATGTATTCCAGGCTTAAATCTATGCGTTTTTGATCAAGCTTAATAGGCCTTTGCCTAATGATAGGCGAAGACGTACTCATCTGAGCAGGTATAAAATTCGTAAAAAAAAGTAATATCAATATTAGGGATATAGATTTCATAAATTAAAATTTTGGAGTTCTTTAAATTGTATTTTGCCTTCATAAATCGCTTTTCCGATGATACTTGCTTCACAGCCTATAGCTTGAAGCGATAAGAGGTCTTGTAGGTGAGATACCCCTCCAGAAGCTATAAGTTTTATAGAAGAGCGGTTTAATATTTCGGTATATAAATCCAGGGAAGGCCCTTGTAACATACCATCTTTTGATATATCAGTGCAAATCGCGTAGGAAACGCCCTTTTTCGTGTAAGCCTCAATCAACTGTACCACATCTGTATCCGATGATTTGCTCCATCCCTGGGTTGCAATTTTCCGATTTTTGCAATCGGCGCCGAGTATAATTTTTTCAGGTCCGTATTTTTGGAGCCAATCTATAAAAATTTCAGGTTGTTGTATAGCAATACTTCCTCCTGTTATTTGGTCAGCTCCCGAGTTTAAAGCAATATCAAGATCGTTTTGAGACTGAATCCCTCCTCCGAAGTCTATGCTTAAGGAAGTATTAGAGCAAAGTTGCTCTAATATTTTATAATTGATAATGCGCTGAGCCTTAGCGCCGTCTAAATCTACCAAATGTAAGTAACGAAAGCCATAATCCTCAAATTGTTTGGCTACTTCTAAAGGATTTTCATTGTAGATTTTTTGGGTGGTGTAATCGCCTTGAGATAGTCGTACACATTTTCCGTCTATAAGATCTATGGCGGGTATGATGCGCATAATATTTATAATTTTAAAAAATTGTTTAAAATCTGTACTCCTATATCAGCTGATTTTTCAGGGTGGAATTGGGTAGCATAAAAATTGTCCCGCTGAAGTGTTGCCGAAAAGGGGAGTATATAATCGGTGATAGCAGTAGTATCATCCGAAATTTCGCAATAGTAGCTGTGGACGTAATACACGTCCACCTTATTTCTAACCTTTTTAAAAAGATCTCCTTTTAGATCGCTGATGCTATTCCACCCTACATGAGGAATAAGATCTCGAGGCGGAAATTTTTTCACCTTAACATCAAAGATCCCCAGGCAGGGGCTATTACCCTCCTCCGAGCTTTTACATAGCAATTGTTGCCCGAGGCAAATTCCCAATACGGGTTGGGTAAGGCGTTTCAGTACGGTATCTAAATTAATGCTCTGTAGATACTGCATGGTAGAGCTGGCTTCTCCCACTCCTGGGAGAATAACTTTATCCGATTTTTGTAATAGCTCGGGATCGTCCGTCATGATAGCTTGATAGCCTAGCCGGGTTACCGCGTTGTATACTGACTGCACATTTCCGGTATTATATTTAACGATTGAAATCATTTATTATTATTAAGATTAGAAAAAAATATGAATAGAAACCAAGATAAAAAATGAGCCTATAAGCTCCCTTTTGTAGAAGGCAAAAACATTTTCTCAGTATCTTGTTTTATAGCAGCTTTTATCGCTCTGGCAAATGCCTTGAAGATGGCTTCTATTTTGTGGTGCTCGTTTTCACCCTCTGCCTTGATATTGAGATTGGCTTTAGCGCTATCTGCAAAAGATTTGAAGAAATGATAAAACATTTCAGTAGGCATTTCTCCTATTTTTTCTCTTTTAAAATTGGCATCCCATACCAACCAGCTTCTTCCGCTAAAATCTATGGCAACTTGTGCAAGGCAATCATCCATAGGCAGTACAAATCCATAGCGTTCTATACCTATTTTATCATGTAAAGCTTTATAAAATGCTTCTCCTAAAGCGATAGCCGTATCTTCAACAGTATGGTGTTCATCTACGTAAAGATCTCCTTTTACTTCAATATTTAAGTTGATTTGTGCATGACGACTGATCTGATCTAACATATGGTCGAAAAAACCAAGCCCCGTTCGGATATTCGACAGACCCCTACCATCTAGATCCAGGTGTATTTTAATCTGGGTTTCTTGAGTGTTCCGTTCTATATATGCGGTGCGGGATTTTAGTTTTAGAAATTCGTAAATTTTTTTCCACGAAGTCGTTTTCAGAGCGATTGCTGAATCTAAATTTTCTCTCGGATGGATTTCTTCGGCACCCAAGCGCTCATCATTCGCAATAAAAATACCTTTGGCACCTAAATTTTTTGCTAGCTTAATGTCGGTGAGGCGGTCGCCAATCACAAATGAATTTGGCAGATCGTAGTCCGAGGACTGTATATAGTGCTTTAAAAGCCCTGTATGGGGTTTTCGGGTGGGCGCATTTTCTGATGCAAAGGTTTTATCAATCAGAATTTCAGAAAAATAAACACCTTCATTTTCAAAACTGGTGATAACAAAATTATGGACAGGCCAAAATTTATCTTCCGGATAAGCAGGGGTACCCAAACCATCCTGGTTGGTGACCATGACCAGATCATATTCTAGTTCTCGGGCGATAGCAGATAAATATCGAAATACTTCGGGATAGAATTCTAATTTTGTAAAACAGTCTACTTGATAATCTTCAGGTTCTGTAATTAAGGTTCCGTCGCGGTCTATAAAAAGTATTTTTTTCATGGTGCAATTAATTTTGTTAAGGTATTCAGGAGTTGGTCGTTTTCATATGCTTTTCCTATACTAATTCTTATGCAATTTTTAAGCTGATGATTGCGGTTACGTGTGATGATTTTATGATGTATTAAGTGTTTGTATACTTTATCAGCAGTTGTGACTTCAACCAGGATAAAATTAGCCTCTGAAGGATATATTCTTTTTACGATAGGGAGTTTTATGAGTTTATCGATTAAACGTTTTTTTTCCTCTAGAATGTTTTTTATTTCTAATTGATATTTTTCTGTTGCATCTAGAGCTGCTAAGGCCGCTTCTTGGTTAAGCTTACTAATATTGTAAGGAAGTTTTATCTTATTAAATAGTGCAATAATTTCGGCAGAACTATAAGCAATCCCAATGCGGGCAGATGCAAGGCCTCGCGCTTTACTAAAGGTCTGAGATACGATTAGTTGAGGGTATTGTGTGATTTTTTTTGCCCAACTTTCTCTGTTGCTAAAATCTATATAAGCTTCATCTACAAACACAATACCTTTGAAATTTTCTAAGATGAAATCAATGTCTTCAATGCAGTTGCCAGTTGGATTATTCGGCGAACAAATAAATACGAGTTTTAGATTTTGTTCCTTTAGTAAGGGTAACACGGTATTTTTATCAATCTGAAAATTTTGGTTAAGAGGTTGGGAGAGTAATTTTATATTTTGAATATGAGCACATACCTCGTACATTCCATAAGTGGGGGTGAAAATTAAGGCTTTATCCTTAGCTGGCGTACAGAAGAGTCTAAAGGCTAAATCAATCACTTCATCGCTTCCGTTTCCTATAAATATTTGATGAGTAGGAATATGAGTCATGCTGCTTAATTTTTCCTTTACCGCTTGCTGATAAGGATCGGGGTAGCGGTTCAGATTCCCGTAGGGATTTTCGTTGGCATCTAGGAAAATGCCGTTTTCACCTGAATACTCAGCTCTTGCCGAAGCATATGATTGCAGTTTTAAAATGTGAGACTGAACCAAGCTTTTTACATTAAAATTTTTCATTTTCTAGATCTTATTGGAAATAATAGATTTTAAACGCACGGATACGGCATTTTTGTGCGCGTAAAGTTGTTCCGCTTCTGCCATCTTTTCAATACTCGGTCCTATATTCTGTAGACCTTGAGCAGTGATTTCCTGAAAACTTATTTTTTTTATAAAGCTATCTAAAGAAACCCCGCTATAACTTTTTGAATACCCATTTGTGGGTAGGGTGTGATTGGTGCCGGAAGCATAATCTCCAGCGCTTTCACAGGAAAAATTCCCTAAAAATACAGAACCTGCTGCCGTAATTTTATCAACATAGGCATTTGCATTTTTTACCGCTAAGATCAGATGTTCGGGAGCATATAAATTGGAGAAAGCTATACAGTCTTCCAAGCATTCCAAGACGATGGCGCGGCTGTGGGCAAGTGCTTGGGAAGCGATGGCCTTACGTGATAAAAAAGAAAGCTGGTGGCTTAGCTGATTGAGAACTTGCTCCAAGAGATCACGACTGGTGGTTAAGAGAATGACTTGTGAATCGGTTCCGTGCTCTGCTTGGGACAGAAGATCAGCGGCTACAAATTCTGGATTAGAGCTTTCATCCGCAATAATCAATAATTCACTGGGACCTGCAGGCATATCTATAGCGATACCCAAACTTTGGGCAGTCTGCTTGGCAGCAGTTACGTATTGATTGCCAGGACCCAATATTTTATCTACCGCCTTAATGGTGGGGGTGCCAAAAGTAAGAGCGGCTATTGCTTGAATGCCCCCAACTTTATAAATATTTCGAATCCCTACCAATTGTGCAGCCACGAGTATAGCGGGATTTATTTTTCCGTTTATATCAGGAGGGCTACATAAGCTAATGTAAGGACATCCTGCTATCGTTGCCGGAATTCCTAACATGAGAACACTAGAGAATAGGGGGGCACTGCCTCCAGGGATGTAAATACCTACTTTTTCAATAGGGCGGCTTTCTCGCCAGCAATTCACCCCTGGCATGGTTTCGACGATTTTTTTCTGCTCCTTTTGTGATAGGTGAAATTGCTGTATGTTATCAAAAGCTAGTTTCATGGCCTGTTTAAGATCTTCGGAAACTATTTGCTGAGCGCGTTCTTTTTCTTGGTTACTGACCAAAATATTGGAAAGTTTTACCCCATCAAACTTCTCGGTATAATCAAATAGCGCCTGATCTTGAAGATTCTTTAGATCTTCAAAAATCTGCAAAACAGTATTTTGCAAATCTTCTCTTGGCTGAATGGGGCGTTGGAATAGAAGAGACCATTCTGAAATGGAGGGGTATATATAAGTTTGCATAAGTTTATTTTTAAAGAATCATTTTTTCAATTTCCAGAATCAGAATCCCTTCTGCACCTAGATTTCTCAGTTGCTCTATAATTTCCCAGAAGGTATCCTCTTGAATAACCGAGTGTACTGAAGACCAACCAGGGGTGGCTAGTGGTAATAATGTCGGAGCTCTCATACCTGGCAAAATTTTGATGATTTTGTCTAGTTTATCATTTGGGGCATTTAAGAGAATATATTTATTTTGTGCTGAATTATGTACCGCCTTTATTCTGAAAATTAACTGATCTAATATTTTTTTTTGCTTTTCAGAAAGATTCTTACGAGCTACGAGCACCGCTTCACTGGTCAGGACCGTTTCTACGGGTTTAAGCCCATTGGTAAGCAGGGTAGATCCTGTACTTACGATATCAAAAATAGCATGTGAAATACCTATGTTAGGAGCGATCTCTACACTTCCACCTATTTCTTCAATTTGAACGTTAATTTGATGCTTTTGGAAAAAATTATTTAGAATCATAGGGTATGAGGTAGCGATTTTTTTACCTTCAAAATAGGAAAGCCCTGGATAGTTTTCATCTTTTGGGATAGCCAGGCATAGTTTGCAGCTAGCAAATCCCAACCTATAGAGAATATCTATTTTTCTGTTTTTTTCCAAGACTTCATTCTCACCTAAGATACCGATGTCAGCAACTCCCTGCTCTACGTATTGAGGGATATCATCATCTCTGAGAAAGAGTATTTCAAGGGGAAAATTTTTGGCAATGGCTTTAAGTATACGATTCTCATTAGAAATATCAATGCCACATTCTGCCAACAGGTGAAGGGATTTTTCACTAAGGCGACCATTTTTCTGGATTGCAATTTTCAGTTTCATTTTTTTATTTTTAGAAGTGAACTGAGCAGCAATACAGAAATAAAAAAACCGTCATGACTGCTCAGACGGTTTTTTATTTTGAGTGTAGCTATACACACCTAATCAACTCGCCTGTTGCAAGAATGATGATGACGGTGATGTACAGCTCTGAATTTCATTTTGCTAATGTTGTCTGTTGCAAATCTAAACTTTATTTTTGAATTATAGGATATTTTATATGTTTTTTTTAAGACTTCTCCGAGGTGATCATTTCAGCACCATCACTATTTTTTAATCGAAAAAATATAAGACTGACTATTGCGGTTAATATTCCCATACTTAAAAAGGTATAGCGAAATACCAACATAGAGTCCCATTTGTTGATTTCTGCAATTTGGTGATATTTATTTAAAAGCAGCGCACTGATGGAAACGCCCATACTCATGGAGAGTTGTTGCATAATGGTAAGCAAACTATTACCCATACTCACGTTCTTATTATTTAAATCGGCTAGTGTAAGGGTATTCATAGTGGTCATTTGAAGGGAGTTAAAACCTCCATAGGCAACCAAAAGAGGAAGCAGGAAGAATAAGGGTGTATTTTGATCCGGAATAGCAAAAAGAGCAATGACAAGGGCTATAAGTAAGGTGTTGTAAATAAGGGTTTTACGATATCCTAGTCTTTTTACTAGAGGAGTAGCCCAGGCTCTGACAATAATGGATGTTAGGGCAGCAGGAATCATCATAATGCCCGATACTGTAGCGGAATACTTGAAACCTATTTGAAAGAGCAGTGGAAGTAATAGAGGCATACCTCCTATACCAATCCGAGTCAAAAGATTTCCCAAGATCCCGATACTGAGCGTTCTTATTTTTAATAAGTCGAGGTCAATAAGCGGTGTTTTAGTTCTCTTGAAATGTTTATAATATAAGATCATTAAGATCGAACCCGATAGGAATAGAAGGATAAACCATGCTCCGCCTAATATTTTGTCTGCACTGAATTCTATGGAAATAGTGATTAATAAAAGAGAGCCACTGAAGAGTAGCATGCCCATGAAATCGAATTTTTTTCTTTTCATAATGTAATTAGGCATATATTGCCTGGCAAAGAATATTCCTGCGATACCGACAGGGATATTGATTAAAAAAATCCAGTGCCAACTCGTTACATCTACGAGCCATCCTCCGAGAGTAGGACCGATAATGGGACCTACTAGACCAGGGATGGTAATAAAGTTGATGATAGCTAAGAGTTTATCTTTAGCGTAGGTATATAAAATAGCCAACCGAGATACAGGGACCATCATAGAGCCCCCTATAGCCTGTATAATTCTTGAGGAGATCAGAAATTCTAAACTGGGGGAGCAGGCACATAAGAGTGATCCGAAAGTAAAAATTCCCATAGCCCATATAAAGATTTTTTTTGAACCGAATCTATCTGAAAGCCAGCCGCTAAGAGGAATGAGCAAGGCTAAGACTAAAATATAAGAAATGATGATGGATTGCATAGATAAGGGAGAACGCTTCATATCATAGGCAATCGAGGGCAGAGCCGTATTGAGTATGGTGGCATCCAAAGATTGCATAAAAAAGGCGACAGCAGCAATCCAGGGCAGAAATTTATACTTCTCATCTAGATTTTTATTTTTTTCTGTATCCATGTTTCTTATTTTCTTTTTTCCGGTGGTTTTTCTGTTTGGTTTTAAAGGCTAAGTCTTATTGATCATATTCGTTTTAAAATAAGGTTTATTTTAATCAGATCGTTTATGGGGATTAAAGATAAATGTTATTGTTGTATTGAGAGCGCTCCGAGCCATATATTTTAGCTGTTGTTTTTACAAAATCTTAATGATGTCATCTCCTTATACGTATTATCTTTAAGAAATTATAGTAAACTTGTGAGAGTTTGTATTTTTTTAATAAAAAAAAGAGCCTTAATTTAAAGCTCTCTAAATACAATGGTACTGTTGTGTCCTCCAAAACCAAAGGCATTACTCATAGCGGTTTTTATTTCTTTATTTAAAGCTTGGTTGAAAACGATGGGTATATTTTGTGGAATTTCTGGATCGGGTTCAACCATGTTAATAGTAGGAGGTACAATATTATCATTGATAGCTTTAATACAAATAATAGCCTCAATGGCTCCAGCAGCACCTAGTAGATGACCTATCATAGACTTCGTAGAGCTTGCGTGAAGTCTTTCAGATTGACCAAAAACACGACTCACCGCATTTATCTCAGATAGATCTCCGATAGGGGTAGAAGTAGCGTGTAGATTGATATAATCTAATTCTTCTGCTTTTATACCCGCTTCTTCTAATGCCAATAGCATAGCTTTAGAAGCTCCTATGCCTTCCGGATGGGGAGAGGTAATATGGTAGGCATCTGCTGTCATAGCGGCTCCTGCAAGCTCTGCATATATTTTTGCACCTCTAGCCTTCGCGTGTTCGTACTCTTCTAAAATCAGCGCGGCACCACCTTCTCCCATTACAAAACCATCTCTATCTTTATCAAATGGTCTGCTGGCGGTTTGGGGGTCATTATTCCGGGTTGTCATGGCTTTTAAAGCGGCAAAACCACCAAAGGATGCAGGGGTGATCCCAGCTTCTGAGCCACCGGTTATGAAGGCTTTGGCTTTTCCGAGTCGGATATAGTTAAAAGCGTCCATAATGGCACTATTCCCAGTAGCACAAGCCGATACAGGCGTATAATTAATTCCTTGTAAACCAAATTTTATAGAAATGAGGCCAGAAGCCATATTAACCAATAGTTTCGGAATAAAGAAGGGGTTGAAGCGAGGATTATGCTTGTTGGATGCGTATTTTTCCACTTCATTTTCAAAGGTTTGCATTCCGCCTTGGCCCGTTCCCCAGATCACTCCAAAATCAAAAGGATCTATGGTCGATAAATCTATATTCGCGTCTTCCATGGCTTGTGCTGCACTATATAATGCATATTGGGTGAAAAGATCACTGCGCTTTATTTCGCTTTTATCCAAATATCGGAGCGGATCAAAATTTTTCACCTCGCAAGCTACCTGTGTTCTAAAGTGGGTGGCGTCAAAATGTGTTACTTTACTTACTGCACTCTTTCCGGTAGTGATATTACTCCAGAACTCTTTAACATTACTTCCTAGGGGGTTGATGGTTCCCAACCCCGTAACAACAACTCTCTTCATTGTAAATGGGATATAAAAATCTGAGTTTTTAATAAACAGGATGCAAATATACGTGAAGTCGCCTAAAATATGCTATAGATAATATGTATTATATAAAGCTAAATTAGTCTAATATAAAATTGTCTTTTTAGGGGGTGTAAATCTTCAAACTTAGCAAGAGACTATAAAATATAGGTGGTTTTCGTTTGAGAAGTTTAATAGCTGAGCTGATTAGCAGCTAATACACTCCGGATAATAAGGCCTTGGATGAAGGAATAGATCGCGTTATATTTAGGAATATAAATTTTGGGCTTCACCTTGTCTACTTATTTTTTTCGCCGATTAACAAATTTAACCACGAGGCTAATCAAAACGACTAATCCTACAAAACTTAAAGTTAGTTGTTTCCAATATTCCAGTAATGCATACTTAAGCACTACTGTAAAGACTACAAAAAATAGAATAAAGGTGGCTATTTCATTGGCTTGTCTAAGGGCTGTATTTTTTGAGGGTAAGCTTTGCTGATTTAGTTTTTGGAGCTGAATTACTTTTTTCCAGCACCAGTAGTGGTAAATGGCTAGTGCGATAAGTGCTGTGATTTTGATATGAAACCATGGCATTTTTAGCAATTCAGGATTTATAAAAATTAAGCCCATACCAAATATTAGCATTAAGGTACCAGCAGGGACCGTAATAATATTCCATAGCCTATGAGCCATAAAGGCGTATTGTTGTCGAAGAATATCCTTTTTCGGATTTTCGAAATCATCTGTATCTTTATAATAGACTAAAATTCTTACAGTATAAAAAATGCCGGCAAAATAACTTACCATGAAAATAATATGTAGGGCTTTAAGAATAAGGTAGTTCATTGTATTGATGGGTAATAGTTCGCATTTGAGGTACTTGTGGGGATTAGAAATTTCGGGGGAGCGCTATCCAAACTCTACAAAGATGCGTTCGCCTAGCGTTAGCCCCAGTAGACTAGAAGCTCCGTTGGTATAGCTACCCTTATAAATGGCGATTTCAAGTAGGTTGTTTTCATTAAATATAGCCGAAATACTCCCGTGGTAAAGGGGTTCATCTTCCCAGTTTTCTACCACATCAGTATAATAGTTATTAATTTTGCTGATTTGGAAATTTCTGAATTTCAGTTTGAAAGTATGGTAAGACTTTAGGCTGTTATTAAAGAATTTTCTACTAATATTAGAAATGGCATTCCCAAAATTATCGACATACATCACCTCGCCGACCATGATGCCTTCGGCTTCATTGAATATAGCACGTGCAAAAGAATTTTCCTTTATTTTAGTGATTTTCTTGCCTACTACCTCTGGAACGCCTCCTTTTGCCAGGTGAACGGCTACCGGAGCAAAAATATCCGTAGAGGTGAAGTTGACTTTGTCATCAAAGCGATTTCCTAAGGTGATTTCGTAAATTTCCTCAGGATTAATATCAAAGAAAAGCAAGCTGAGTAAGCCATTGTCCGCACATATAAAATAATGGCCATCGACTTTGGCAATAATATTTTTTCTGTTTTTATGGTGAAAAGAATCTACACTAATGATGTGGATACTCCCTTGTGGGTAGTATTTGTATACACTTCTGACGATATAAGCCGTCTGTTGAAGGTTGTAGGTTTGGATTTGATGCGTGATATCTACTATTTGGGCATTTATCAATTGGCTATAGATGCTCCCTTTAATAGCTGCTACTCGATAATCCAATATTCCGTAATCAGAAGTTAGTGTAATAATAGACATTGTTGCAAAGATAAAAAATACAGTTCAGTTCGGCTAAATTAACAATTCTTTTATTTTAATTTTTTTTGGGAATCATTATATTTGTTAAGTTACATTATAAAAAATATATTGAATGTATGAACTAAATTATGAGTTGAAGGATATAGAAGTGAAGCAGTTTTATGGAATTCAAAACCAGTATTTTAATCTGCTTAAATCCTCTTTTCCTACTTTGAAAATTACGGGGCGTGACAATTTTATTTTTGCTATGGGAAATAGCGAGGCTTTAGCTGTACTTCAAGAAAAGCTAGATGATATTGTTACTTTTATTTCTAATAATAATAGCATAGATCTTAAAGATATAGAAAGCATTTTGAAACTCCGAGATGAAAGTGAGAAACAGTTGGTTTTTGATAGTGATATCCTCGTAAAGGGTGTGGGGGGAAAGATTATCAAAGCCAAGACGATTAATCTTAAAAAACTAGTGAGGGTTTCAGAGAAAAGCGATATGGTATTCGCCATAGGACCTGCAGGTACTGGCAAAACTTATACCAGTGTCGCGCTGGCAGTAAGAGCCTTGAAGGATAAGCAAGTGAAACGTATTATTCTGACGAGACCTGCTGTGGAGGCTGGCGAGAGCTTAGGATTTTTACCTGGAGACATGAAAGATAAATTGGATCCCTATATGCAACCCTTATACGACGCTTTAAGGGATATGATTCCTGTTGAAAAATTAGAAAATTATATTGAAAAGAAGGTAATAGAAATTGCACCTTTAGCCTTTATGAGGGGACGAACATTGGATGAGGCTTTTGTGATTCTGGATGAAGCGCAAAATACGACTCACTCTCAGATGAAAATGTTTCTCACCCGTATGGGAATGAATGCTAAATTTATTATTACCGGAGATCCCAGTCAGATTGATTTGCCGAAAAACCAACAATCGGGTCTCAAGGAGGCGATGTCTATACTTAAGAATATTAATGAAATAGGCTTTGTACATCTAACCCATGAAGATGTGGTAAGACATCCTGTGGTGAAGAAGATTATACAAGCTTATGCTGAGGAGGAGAAGAAATAGATTTTTTGTAATCAGAGGTTACCTCTGATATCGGTTAGTTGTTTTTTTATCATGGGATTTTCTTTCGATCAGTTGAGGTAAATTCAAGAGAACAAAAAAACTTTATAAAAAAAGAAAACCCCCAACAATTAGCAATAGCTTATGAATGGGGGTGTTTTATACAAATATATAAAGTTATTTATTTGTATTTCATCGAATTTAGTTTAATAATATATAGATAGATTAAACCAATCTTACGTTAACGGCGATAAGTCCTTTTTTACCTTTTTCTAGTTCGAAAGAAACTTTATCATCTTCGCGAACTCTATCTCTAAGACCAGTGGTGTGTACAAAAAATTCTTCACCACTATCGGAAGATGAAATAAATCCGAAACCCTTTGTTTCGTTAAAAAATTTTACGGTGCCTTGTTGCATTGTATTTGTTATTAAAAATTATTGTTATTTATAGAGTTGAATATTGATAGCGGCAAAACCTCTTGTTGTTTTTTCTTTCTCAAAAGAAACTTTATCTCCTTTTTGTATAGGTACTATACAGTCGTTATTGTGGAAAAATAAGCTCTCCTTAGTTTGAGTTTCGGTAATAAAACCGTAGCCCTTCACACTAAAAAATGTAACGATCCCTGTAAGTACAGTTTCTCTTTGCACGATAGCGGCCCCCAATTGTATATCTTCCAATTTAATATCTGGAAAATTGCTGTTGTCCGGAGGAGTAGCCGAGATTTGACCATTTATATCCACAAAAGCCATCATTTCATTTAGACTTTTGCCCTTGTTGTTTAGTGTTTTTCGTTCTTCTCGCCTTTTGGCTTTTTCCTTTTGTTTTTGAATTTTTTTCTTATTATTTTCTTTTTTAGAGAAAGAATCTGCCATATATTGTTTTTTTTCTTTATGTCAATTAAGGGATTGGTTATACTTTACCTCAACGATGGTCGACCCTGTGAGTTTCTGTATGTTTTTTAAGTGAACACGTTCTTCTCGATCGCAAAATGATACCGCTCTACCCTCTGTTCCTGCACGTCCAGTTCTACCAATTCGGTGTACATAAGTCTCTGGGATATTCGGGATTTCATAATTGATAACATGAGAGAGTTCGCTTATATCTATACCCCGTGAGGCAATGTCTGTAGCAATAAGTATCAGGGTACGTTCTTGTTTAAAATCTTCCAATGTCTGTTGTCTCGCATTCTGCGATTTATTTCCGTGTATTGCAGCAGCCTTCAATCCGGATAGGCGAAGTTTTTTAACCAATTTATCGGCACCATGCTTGGTACGTGTAAAAATCAGCGATCGTTTCAGTGGTTGCTCTTTTAATAGATTTATAAGCAGCTGTGTTTTATCTCTTTTTTCTACAAAATAAACCGATTGTTGTACCGTCTTAGCCGTAGAGGAGACAGGTGATACTTTTACTTCTAGCGGTTGTTTTAAGATCGTATTCGCAAATTTTCGAGTCTCCTCGGGCATAGTTGCGGAAAAGAATAAGGTCTGCCTTACTTTAGGAAGTAGCTTGATGATTTTCTTTACATCATTAACAAAGCCCATATCCAGCATACGGTCTGCTTCATCCAGTACAAATATTTCTATTTTAGAAAGATCGACCAGGCCTTGTCCGATCAGATCCAATAAACGGCCAGGGGTTGCGATAAGAGTATCAGTTCTTTTTTTGAGCGCTGTAATTTGTTGTTGAGGCTTTACGCCTCCGAAAATAGAGAGCTGAGATAAATTCAGATACTTGCTGTACTGTTTAAAATTGGTTTCTATCTGAATAGCAAGTTCTCGAGTAGGCGTTAATATTAAAGCCCTTACATTACGGTGTTCTTTTTTGTTATTCTTGAGTAATTGTAGAATAGGAATGGCAAAGGCTGCTGTTTTTCCGGTGCCTGTTTGTGCACAGGCGATGATATCCTTTCCATCTAACACATGGGGAATGGCGCTATGTTGGATTTCCGTAGGCTTCGAATAACCGCCCTCGGTGATGGCCCTTATAATCGGGTCTATTAAATTTAAATTTTTAAAATTCATGGTCCTTAATACCTATTTAGTGGTATATTTTGGGGTGACTTTCCCCCTGAGGGAAATAAAAAATGGTTTCAGTTAGGTTAGTTATAAATCAATTGAATGACCAATTTTTATAGCTAACTTTATTGTGTAATGCAAAGCATTACCAATAGGAGTGCTCCAGCTAGAGGTGCATCATTGAGAATACAAATGGCTTTTTAAAATTTCACTATTCATGATGTAGTTACCAAGATATTCCCGACACCTAACTACATCTGAAGGTTTCGCATATTGAACCGAGGAGCTCTCTTTCGGAGAGCTAAAATTCTGTCTTAATGTTATTTGCCTTATGTAAAGCTTCAGCCTGCCAAGTGCTATCTTCATACACGATGTTTTAAAGGGTTAAAGTAGGGCAACTGAAAAAGCAAAAACTGTGAGAAAATTGTGATTCTATACTATTACAGAAATAGCGAAGGCAGATACCTGTTGATTAACTTAATTAGTATGCAAATATACAAAAATATTTAAGATATCCTAATAAATTTGGATTTTTATCAAAAAACTTCACTGATGGTAAATAAAGCTTATAGGGGTGCGGTTTACAAAATATTCAGCTAATGCGGTTAATATTTATTAAGCCCCTGCATTATGCTCAATTGTTCGATCTGTAAAGAATAAAAGAATATATGCGAAACCTTTTACTTATTAAAGCACTTTATAAGAAAGTCTTAAAATCTAGGGAGACGACCAAGAGCAATGCTAAGGAGCCAATCAGTTAATTTACCATTAAATGAACAATAGGTTTATGATTTTTTTTATCGCTATTTTTAGATTTTAAAATTAATACGCTAATTTTAACCCTTGTAAAAAAAAGGCATCCAATATCAAGTCTATTGATTATCAGAAGTGCTATTTAAATCATGCACTATAAAATAAATAGAAAAGATATAGGTTTTTTACTATAAAAGTGAAAGGTCTAAAAATAGAGAGGGAAGTAGCCACCGTTGTAAATAATTTAATGAATCCAATAAAAATATTATGAATAAATCGAAGTTTATTAAGATGCTACTTCTAGGTATAATAGCTTTTATACCCTTTTTTATGCCTTGTCCAGAGGGACTCTCTTTAGTCGCTTGGAGGCTATTGGGAGTATATTTTGCCACTATTGTAGGGTTGATCCTCAAGCCATATAATGAATCTATTATGTTGTTTATTTCCCTCTCTATGTCTGCCATATTTATTACCCTTACACCCAATCAAGTGGTACAGGCCAAAGCAGTATTGGAGGGGTATTCAGATACTAGTGTATGGTTGGTATTTTCTGCTTTCTCTCTGAGTATAGCCTTTGTGCATACGGGATTAGGTAAGAGAATCGCCTACTTATTAATTGACAAACTGGGAAGTACAACCCTGCGCATGGGATATGTAAATGTTTTTTTGGAGCTGTTTTTAGCGCCTGCCACTCCTTCTAATACGGCAAGAGCCGGGGGAATAGTCACACCTATTATGAATAGCGTATCTGTAGCCCTAGGTTCTGATCCTGTTGAAAGTCCTAAAAAAGCTGGCAGATATTTAATGCTAAATGTTTATATGATTACCAAGACCACGAGTTATTTATTCCTCACGGCTATGGCTCCCAATGCTATGGCAATTTCCCTTATGGGGCCTATTTTAGGTTTGGATATGGATTATGCGACATGGTTTCTATTGGCTTCGGTTCCCGGTTTAATTTGTTTATTTCTCACACCTCTAATTCTTTATTTCATTATAAAACCAGAATTAAAAAAGGTAAATAATAAAGAAATTGCTAGAAAGGGTTTGCAGGAATTGGGCCCTATAAAAAACAGTGAAAAAATATTACTGGTTATCTTTTTCTTGGCTTTAATATGTTGGGTTTTTGGAGGAATGTTACCCTATAAATTAAGCGCGTGGATTGTGGCGATAAGTGCTATGACATCTTTACTGGTAGTCAGTGTGATCGACTGGGAGATCTTTGTTAAGAATAAAGGAGCGTGGGCTACGCTTATGTGGTATGGAGGTATTATAGGATTGGCAAAAGTACTTGAAAAAGCAAATTTCTTTCAATGGTTGGCCTCTTCTTTGGAGTCTATGCTTAAAGGTGTAGATTTTGGAGGCCCTTATTTAGCATTGGCTTTTATATTGATTTGTACTTGTCTCATTCGCTATGTATTCGCTTCTGGTAGCGCCTATGTAGTCGCTATGGTACCTGTATTTGCGATTGTGGGCAAATTTATAGGAGCTCCTGTAGAATTATTATTTATAGGTATACTGTTTTCAAATGCTTATGGAGGTATGCTTACCCATTATACCGGAGGTCCTGGGCCTATTGTATTTGCCTGTGGTTATAATGATATTCCATCTTGGTGGAAGGCAGGTTTTATACTGGTGGTTTGTAGTTTAGTGGTTCATCTCACCATAGGAGTCCTCTGGTGGAAGTTCTTAATCTCAAATGCTCTTTTGTTTGGGCATTAATTTAATGCTCACTTATCACAAAAGCATATTCACTGTAGAGAAATTATGGTCGTAAAGTTCGGGAGTTTTTTTTTAACTCAAAAAGAGAGCATGGCGTCTCCATCAAATTGAATGGAGGTAAAAGGGGTTTTTAAAAGTATACGATGTGAGTAGAAAGCCATGCGCCATGCTGCAATATATTTCCCGATTTTAGGATGCTTCTCCTATTTTTAGCGGCCTTGTTTCATTTAACAACCCTGCCAATGATGCCAATAGCACTCATATAATAAACGATGTGATTTTGGAAGACTTTCGAAAAAAGAGCTTCATACTTTTAAAAATCATAACAACATGAAGGCAGGGCAAATTTGCCCTGCCTTCATGTTCGATTTTGATCGAGAATTAATACAAAAAAATATAGGCTCTCAAGGCTGTTTCTTGGCCGTAAAGCCCTCTGTTCAGGTCGTTTGAATCCCTAAAATATTCCGAATAACGGATAAAGGCTTATTCAGATATATCTTTTAGTCTCAGGATAACGGCACTAAGAGATATAGATGTAATTAAAGATTAATATTTCATCGGCAGCTTTACTTCAATTTTTCTTTAATAAATCTAGCAGTATGAGATTTCTTATTTTTTGTCAATTCCTCGGGAGTGCCTGCAAAAACGATTTCCCCTCCGTATTTCCCTGCCTCTGGGCCGATATCGATGATATAATCAGCGCATTTGATGATATCCGGTTGGTGTTCTATTACGATCACCGAATGTCCCAGATTGATCAGTGCTTGTAGTGAAATCATTAGTTTGCTAATATCGTGGAAATGCAGCCCTGTGGAGGGCTCGTCAAATATAAATAAGGTTTTTTCATGGGTGTTACCTTTTGCTAAAAAGGAGGCCAGCTTTACCCGCTGCGCTTCCCCTCCAGATAAGGTAGAAGAAGGTTGCCCCAATTGGAGATAGCCTAGTCCCACATCTTGAAGAGGTTTTAGTTTGTGGACAATTTTATCCTGGTGATTATCGTCGAAAAAGCTCAAAGCTTCATTTACAGTGAGATTTAAGATGTCTGAGATGTTTTTTTCATCAAACCTAACATCCAAAATATCATCTTTGAACCGGGTGCCGTGGCAGGTTTCACACTGGAGTTCAATATCTGCCATAAATTGCATGGATACAGTAATACTCCCTTCACCTTTACATTCTTCACATCGGCCTCCGTCTACATTAAAAGAAAAATGCTTTGCTTTTAAACCCATGTGTTTGGCGATTTTTTGCTTGGCGAAAAGATCGCGAATATCATCATAGGCCTTTAAGTAAGTGACAGGGTTGGAACGTGAAGATTTTCCAATGGGATTTTGATCGATCAGTTCTATATTTTGAATCAGGTGTTTAGGGAATGTTATTGCGTCAAAGTCTGCTTTTTTTCCACCTAATTCCAGCTCTATCTGAATGGCTGGCGCCAAGACCTCCTTCATGAGAGTCGATTTTCCGCTACCCGAAATACCAGTGATCACCACAAGGCACTCCAGAGGGATGGCGACATTTATATTTTTTAGATTATGTTCCCGCGCACCTTTTATATGAATAAATTCAGTAGATGTTCTTCGGTGTTGGGGAACTGGAATTTCCTTTACACCGTTCAGATAATCCGAGGTTAAACTCTGGGCTTTTTTTATTTCTTCAAAATTACCACTGAAAACCACTTCGCCTCCTAGGTATCCTGCTCCTGGTCCTATATCTATAATGTGATCTGCTGCCCGCATCACATCTTCATCGTGTTCCACAACAATTACCGTATTGCCTAGATCCCGAAGTTTTTTAAGAACTTCAATAAGATTTTCGGTATCGCGAGAGTGTAGACCTATGCTGGGTTCATCCAAAATATAAATAGAACCCACAAGACTGCTGCCCAAGGAGGTGGCTAGGTTGATTCTTTGGCTCTCTCCGCCTGAAAGCGTATTAGAGTTTCTGTTAAGGCTTAAATAGCCGAGGCCTACTTTTACTAAAAACTCTAGTCTAGAGACAATTTCGTATATCAGTCGTTTCGCAATACTGACATCGTGATTATTTAGCTTTAGATTTTTAATCAGAGGTAATAATTCATCCAGTGGTAATTCTACCATAGATTGGATGTTATGTCCATCAATCTTCACCCACGAACTTTCTTCCCTTAAGCGCAATCCCTCACAAGTAGGGCAGATGGTTTTGCCTCGATAACGCGATAGCATAACGCGGTACTGAATTTTATAGAGGTTTTCTTCCAGCATTTTAAAGAAGTTATCAATGCTAGGAAAGTTTTCGGATTTATCTCCTCTCCATAGGAACTGTCGTTGTTCTTTTGAGAGTTCAAAATAGGGTTTGTGTATAGGGAAATCCTGTGCTGCCTTTTTTATAAAGGCAGCCTGCCATTCTTTCATGGTTTCTCCACGCCATGGCGCTACAGCGGCTTCATAAACCGATAGATTTTTATTGGGGATAACCAGATCTTCATCTATGCCTATTATTTTTCCATAACCTTCACAGGTAGGACAGGCTCCATAAGGATTATTAAAGCTAAAAAAGTGAATATTAGGCTCGTCAAAAACAAGTTGATCCAATTCAAATTTATTAGAAAATATTTTGGTTTTTCCGGTATGGGTATTTTTGATGTGACAGTAACCTTTTCCTTCATAAAAAGCGGTCTGAACAGAGTCGGCAAGACGTTGTAAAAAAGCATCGTCTTCTTCGTATTTAAAACGGTCGATTACCAAAAAGAGCGGTGTTCCGGCTTCGGGTACAAATCCAAAGCTTTCTAAATCTTCTATATTGGCAAGGTTGCCTCCTGCATCTAATCGGGTAAAGCCTTGTTGCTTAAGTGTTTTGAGTTGTTCACTAAAATTTTCTATCTCGTAATGCCAGGGGGAACTCAGGATAAAAGCAGGGGTGTTTCCCTGTGCTTTTATAAACTCTATAACATCCGTAACGTTGTCTTTTTTTACTTCTTCCCCTGATATAGGAGAGTAAGTACATCCTATGCGAGCAAAGAGCAGTTTTAGATAATCATAAATTTCTGTTGTGGTCCCTACTGTAGATCGCGGATTGGAGGAAATTACTTTTTGCTGTATCGCTATAGAAGGAGCTAAACCTTTAATGTCATCAACCTTAGGTTTTTCCAGTTTACCCAGAAACTGACGCGCATAGGAGCTGAGACTCTCCACGTAACGCCTTTGTCCTTCCGCGTAGAGGGTATCAAAAGCTAAAGAAGACTTACCACTTCCTGATACGCCTGTAATCACAGTGAGTTTATTTTTAGGAATCAAAACATTAATATGTTTTAAATTGTTAAGATGGGCGTTTTTAACAAATATTTCCTTCTTGATATCTATACTTTTGGGTAGTGTCATCATAATTACAAGACTACAAAATTACAAAATAAAAGTCTGATATTAAGCTTAGGCGCTTAATGAATAATAGCTTTTTGGATCAGAGTGAGAAAAGTTTTAAAAGAAGAAGAGTATTAAAATGATAGGCTAAAAGTTGAAGGTTCCTCAAAAAATCATCAGGAAAAGAAAACGAGGCTTCCTGTACTTTGAATTTTTATTAGGTAAAGCTCGCGCGATATATTTAGATTTGTTTTTTAATTAGGTGTATTATGAATAAAATATTATCCTGTGTCTTCTTGCTACCTTTTGTGTTGACAAAGGTAAATGCTCAAGAGAAATCAATCGACGAAGTGGTGATAGAAGGTAAATTTCTGTCGCTTCCCTACAAAAAAATAAGTGAGAATATAGAGATTATCACCCGAGAGCAAATTCAATCAAGCCCAGCGCAGTCTCTTGCAGATTTATTAACTTACTATACCGGAGTAGATATTGTAAAAAGAGGGGTTGCGGATATACAAACAGATGTGAGTATCAGGGGAGGAAGTTTTGACCAGGCTTTACTTTTGATAAATGGCATGCGGTTAAGCGATGCGCAGACCGGACATAATATGATGAATCTACCCATTACTTTAACATCGATAGATCGAATAGAAATTATACGCGGGCCTGCTGCTCGAAAGTTTGGGCAAAACGCTTATGCGGGCGTGATCAATATTGTTACCAAAGCATTTGGTAATAATCAGTATAAAGTGAATATAATAGGTGCCGACTATCAGACTTGGTCCTTGGGTGCGGCGGCAGATTTCGGAAATAAAAAATCGGCAAATTTGGTGGAGTTGGGTCATACTGAATCGGGAGGTTACCGTTACAATACGGACTATAAAGTGACGAATCTTTGGTATCAAAATCACTTGAAAATGGGCGCTGCGAAGCTGGATCTGCAGGCAGGTTTTATAGAAAAGAAATTTGGAGCCAATGGTTTTTATGATAGTCTAGAAGCTAAAGATCAGTATGAGGAAACCCAAACCTCTTTAGTAGGGGCTATCTATAGTCAAACTATAGGTAACTTCGGTGTGAATGCTAATCTGTATTGGCGAAGGGCACAGGATAAATATATCTATATAAGGGATCGACCCGAATTTTATCGAAATATGCATATTGGAAATACGTATGGCGGAGGCGTTAATGTCAGTTATAGCTCTTGGTTAGGGGTTACCGGTATAGGAGCAGAGTTACACCAGGAAGATTTAAGAAGCAATAATCTTGGAAATAGAGGCAGATTTGTTACTCAACTTTTAGCAGAACATCATTTTTTTCTTATAAATAAGAAGTTAAGCCTTATTCCAGGGATAAGTTGGATTCATTATGCACAGACGGGGGCTTATTTTTATCCGGGTTTGGATATAGGATTTGATCTTAATGAAAAGCATAAATTATATGCGAATATCGCTAAAGTACATAGGCTTCCCACTTATACAGACCTGTATTACAAAAGTCCAAAAGAGCAAGGAAATATTCATTTGGTACCTGAAAATGCCTTGTCTTATGAACTGGGGTATCGCTTGAGAAAAAATCAATTTTCATTTAAAACCAGTATATTTGGTAGGGATTCTAAAAATGCAATCGACTGGTTGAGAGCTAATGAACAGAGTATTTGGACGGTTCAGAATCTTGCAGAGATTAAAACCATGGGGATGGAAGCAGAGCTCGCCTATAGCTTAAATGACTTTGTTAAGAGAATTTCAGCGGCTTATACCTATCTGGATAGTAGAGCCGCAAGTGCCGAAAGAGGTTTACATTCCAGGTATATACTGGGTAATCTGCGTCACCAACTCAATGCTAAAATAACCATGGGTTATGGCCGATTTACCAATGAACTGATCTATCAATATAAGCATCGAATGGCGTGGGGAGGATATCATATATTGGATGAAAAACTAAGATTTAACACCCATAATTTAGATATTTTTTTACTTGTAAACAACCTGTTTAATACCCGATATACGGGAGCTAATTTTGTTCCAATGCCCAGAAGATGGTTTCAGTTGGGAGTGGTGTTTAAAAACGGATTTTAACTTCGTGTTTTTTTTTTGTGATCTATAAGGTGAATCAGGTAAATAAAAGCTGTAAGACTTCCATATAAATTCTGTATAAGCGTAAGGAGAAATCATAAAATATATTTAAGCCTTTTTTCTCTCTGATAATGTCGGTGAGTTCCTATATCGGGTGGACTATCTGTGTAGGTGCTAAACTAAAGCGCTTAAAAAATGAACTGAAAAAGGAAACTAAATGTTTATTTAGTTTCCTTTTTGTACCGAGAATCATTATCTTTGTCTACGTAATAAAATTATTTTATGAAATTTATTGTTGCCAGCGGCGAGTTACAAAGAGCCTTGCAGACGGTAAGTGGAGTGATTTCCGGTTCTCAGTCAAGACCTATTTTAGAAAATTTTCTTTTCCAATTGGAAAAGGATAATCTAAAAATTACCGCTTCCGACGGTGAAACAACTTTAATAACTTCTATTTCCGTAAGATCTGAGGATAATGGGAAAATGGCGGTGCCTGCTAAAATGTTCTTGGATGTTATTAAGTCTTTTGGAGATCAGCCTCTTACCTTTGTGGAAAAAGAATCTGAAAATGGAATAGGAAGTCTATTGGAGATTTTGGATGAAAAAGATAATTATTTTGTTGCATTGGACAATGCGGAAGATTATCCAGAAGTGCCAGAATTCGATGCTTCTAAAAATGTAAAGATCCCTGCAGGAATCTTATCCGAAGCATTGGTGAACACTTTATTCGCAACCAGTAACGACTCCCTACGACCAGTCATGACAGGGGTTTTGTTCCAGTTTAAAGAGAATGAAGTCAATTTTGTGTCTACGGATTCGCACCGTTTAGTGGTCTACAATCGGAAAGATGTCCAAAATAGTGATAATATTGAATTCATTATGCCCAAAAAGCCTTTGGCGATTATCAAAAATATACTATCCAATACGGATGATGAAATTTTGATAGAGTTTAATGAGAATATGGCTAAGTTTAGCTTTAAGGAAAATAGATGGATTTGCCGCCTTATTGATGGTAAATACCCCAATTATACAGCTGTTATTCCAAAAGACAATCCTAATGTGTTGACCATTAACAGGAATTTGCTGTTAGGATCCATAAGAAGGGCTTCTATTTTTTCCAATAAATCTACGAATCAAGTCAGATTTAAACTCTCCGGAAACATGCTTCACTTACATGCTGAAGATACGGAATATGCTAATAAAGCAGATATGCAAATCCCTTGTGAGTATGGGGGAGAGGATATAAATATAGGATTTAGTTCTAAATTTTTGACTGAGATGTTATCTGTGTTGAGGGCTGATGATATTACGATGAAAATGTCACAACCCAATCGTCCGGGTATTATAGAGCCAGTAGATGGTCTTGAGGAAAATGAAAGCATCCTCATGCTTTCCATGCCTGTAATAGGTTTATAATCTAAACACGGTAAAGAAATTCTCTTTTATATTTGAGTTTGTATTTTAAAATATACACTCAAATATAGGAGGGGGTTTTTGCTTTTCTTAACTTTGAGGGTCGAAAAAAAAATGAAAAAGTGCTGTAAACACAACAGCTAAATAACTAAGAAAATAACACATGAAAATTTCTGATAAATGGCTTAGAAAACATCTTGATACAAATTTATCCGCTGAGAAAATGGGGGTTATACTTACCGATATCGGTTTAGAGGTAGAAGGTATAGAGGTTTATGAGTCTGTGAAAGGCAGCCTTAAAGGCATTTTAGTGGGGCAGGTATTAAGTTGTGAGCAGCACCCGAATGCAGATAAATTAAAAGTAACAAAGGTTCACATCCATGAGGCTGAACCTTTACAAATCGTATGTGGAGCACCTAACGTGAGCACAGGACAGAAGGTAGCAGTAGCCACCTTGGGCAGCAGGATCTATCTTCAAAATGGAGATTCTTTTAAAATTGCTAAATCTAAACTGCGAGGAGAGCTTTCCGAAGGTATGCTCTGTGCAGAAGATGAACTCGGTTTAGGAGAAGCTCATGATGGAATTATGGTATTGCCAGATACTTATGAGGTAGGACGACCGCTTTCGGATTATATAAATGTAGAGCAAGATGAGGTGTATGAAATAGGCTTAACCCCTAACCGAACCGATGCGATGTCTCATTATGGAGTAGCCCGTGATATGCAGGCTTACTTATCATTAA
The DNA here is from genome assembly GCF_009904105.1 of Elizabethkingia argenteiflava. Classification (GTDB taxonomy): domain Bacteria; phylum Bacteroidota; class Bacteroidia; order Flavobacteriales; family Weeksellaceae; genus Elizabethkingia; species Elizabethkingia argenteiflava. Next base: position 29,202 of record NZ_JAAABJ010000475.1, read on the forward strand.
ATAAAATTCCGAGCACCTTCAAAAAAATCGAAACAACTCCTGTAAAGGGGAAAGGGAAACATGACTTTAAACTGGAGGTTGAAAATGAAGATTTAGTTCCGCGTTATTTCGGAGCTGTTATTTCGGAAGTTACCGTCGGAGAGTCTCCGGATTGGTTGAAACATCTTTTGAAAGCTATAGGAATCAATCCAGTGAATAATGTTGTGGATATTACCAATTATATATTACATTCCTATGGTCAACCACTCCACGCTTTTGATGCCGAAAAAATTAAGGGGCATGAGATAAAAGTAGGTTTAGCTGCTCACGGTACTAAATTTAGAACCCTTGATGGAATAGAACGTCAATTGAACGGTTCTGAAATTATGATTAAAGATAGCGATCATCAGCCTTTGTGTATTGCCGGAATTTTAGGAGGAGAAGCTTCGGGGGTTACATCAGCCACTACTTCGGTTTTCTTAGAGAGTGCTTATTTTAATCCCATAGCCATCAGGAAGGCGGCTAAGGCTCATGGTTTAAATACGGATGCCTCTTTCCGTTTTGAGAGAGGGGTAGATCCTAATCTCACCAAGACGGTTTTATTAAAAGCGATAGACATGGTGTTAGAGCTCTGCGGGGGTAAGCTTAAAGGTGATATCTTGGAATTTTCTCCGAAAAAAATAGAAAATTTTAATCTGATCCTGAGGTATTCTAAAATAGATCAGATATTAGGAATTAAAATTCATAGAGAAGCCATTAAAGAAATTCTAAAATCCCTGGATATTCAGGTGATGAATGATATTCGTGATGGTTTAGAAATCTCGGTTCCTCCTTATAGAGCGGATGTCACCAGAGAAATAGATGTCATAGAAGAGGTTCTTCGTATTTATGGCTATAACAAGGTTGTCTCTCAGGAGAAAATAGCCTTTAGTCCTGTGGGGTTAGCTTTGGAGGATCAGGATGCATTGGAAAATTCGTGGGCTAGAGTATTGCAGTCTCATGGTTTTAATGAGGTGATGAACAATTCCCTGACCCCTATTAAAGAAGGAGGAACAGACGTTATAAGCTTATTAAACCCTCTGAGCAAGGAACTCAGCAGTCTGCGTCAGTCGCTTTTGGAAGGTTTACTACAAAATGCCGATTACAATATTAAGCGTAAAAATCAGGATATTAAATTCTTCGAATTTGGTAAAATATACTTTAAAAAAGAAAAATACGAAGAACGTAAGCAGTTGGGCATTTTGGTTTCTGGTAATAATCATGCCGAGAACTGGATGTTAAGTAAGTCGCCTACCGATTTTTTCATCCTTAAGGGTTATGTGACCCTATTATTGGATAAACTAGGTTTGGATACTCAGGAAAAGGGATTACAAGACTCTCGTTTTATAGAAGGTTTAGAGATTGTAGCGAATGGAAAAACATTGGCTAGAATGGGGCAGGTGAGCAAGGAGCTGTTGAAAAATGCTGATGTAGAACAAGCCGCCTACTATGCGGAGATAGAATTTGAAACTTGTCAGGCATTGAGAGCCAATTCCAATTTTAAGTTTAAGGACATCCCTAAGTTTAATAAAATAAGAAGAGATTTAGCGCTTTTGGTCGATAAAACGGTTTCTTATCAGCAGTTGTTACAAGCTTCTGAACAGGTTTCGGGCTATTTGAAGAAAGTTCAGCTATTTGATGTATATGAGGGTAATAACCTCCCTGAGGGTAAAAAATCTTACGCCCTAAGTTTTGAACTGCTAAGTACGGAAAAAACCTTAGAAGAAGCTGAAATTACTGCGATCATGAATAAACTCATTAAAAAATATAAGCAGGTTTTTAATGCGGAGTTGCGCTCATAAGAGATAAAATAATAATAGTATTTTTGTACTAGATAAAAAGATTAAAATTATGAAAAAGATTTTTTATATAACCTCAATAGGCATATTTTCTATACTGAGTTCTTGTTCGTCGGTGGTAGGAGTAGGAGAGAGTAAGATAGGTAAACAGCAACCTTCACTATCCAATACGCGTTGGGAAGTGATAGGTAATTTAAAGACCAATGCTAGACCTTATATCAGTTTTGACCCTGAAACGGGAATGAATGGAAACGGCGGATGTAACAGGATTTTTAGTCAGAATGTGATCATAAAATCTCAACATGGTGACTTTTCTATTAAAAATATAGGTATTACCCGAATGGCTTGTCCGAGTATGGATATGAATGTCGAAACGAACTTTGTTAAGATGTTGGAATCTGCTAATAAATATGTGGTAGATAAAAATACGCTGGAATTATATAAAGGAAATATGTTGCTGATAAAACTTCATAAGAACTAATTGATTAAAAATAAATTCGCTCCCCAGGGAGCGAATTTATTTTTTTAAGATGGGTCAAAAATTAAGCTTCGTCTTCGTCGTCATACTTCTCTAACTCAGCGTCACACCATTTAAAAGCTTCTTCTACAACCTTAGTAGCTTCTTCTGCTACCTGATCCTCATCATCGCCTTCTAAATCGTCTAACCATTCTACTTCTTCTTCCTCTACATTAAGAATAAAACGAGGATATTCTGTATGTACTACAAAAAGGTCCTCTGGAAATTCTGAGTTATCGGCTAATAAAAACTTAGGTAATTTCATTTTTTTTGAATTTAATATTCCAAAGATAAGGAAATTTTTTTCCACCTTCTTTTCAGCGGATAAATTGTTGAGAAATTTTTTCAGCTTTTTTGCTTTCATGGTAGTCGTAAAAACCTTCTCCCGATTTTATACCTAATTTTTTAGCAGTTACCATATTGACTAAGAGGGGACATGGTGCATATTTGGAATTTTTAAAACCCTCATACAAAACATTCATAATTGAGAGGCAGACGTCCAGTCCTATAAAATCTGCCAATTGTAGGGGCCCCATGGGGTGAGCCATGCCCAGTTTCATCACTGTGTCGATCTCCGATACTCCTGCTACCCCTTCATATAGAGTATAAATAGCTTCGTTAATCATAGGCATTAATATTCTATTGGCTACAAATCCCGGGTAATCATTTACCAATACAGGAATTTTTTTCAGCGTCTGGCTTAGCTGGTATACCGCTTTGAAGGTGTCTTCTGAGGTGGAGTAGCCTTTAATAATTTCCACTAACTTCATGATGGGTACCGGATTCATAAAATGCATCCCGATTACCTTATCAGGTCTCGTAGTAGCCGAGGCGATATGAGTGATGGAAATCGAAGAAGTATTAGAGGCTAAAATACAATGCTGAGGAGCTGTTGCATCCATTTGTTCGAAAATCTTCAGCTTTAGGATTAGATTTTCGGTGGCGGCCTCTACGATAAGATCTGCTTCTTTTACAGCATCTTCTAAATGGGTAAAGGTTTTGATATTCGAAAGAGTATCCATTTTTTCTTTTTCGGAAAGTTGGCCTTTTGCGATCATTCTATCTAGATTAGCGCTAAGGGTTTTCATTCCTTTGTGTAAAGCATCTTGTGAAATATCAACAAGGTTCACTTTAAAGCCGGTTTGGGCAAAAGTATGAGCGATTCCATTTCCCATAGTACCGGCACCTATAACGACAATATTTTTCATTTAATTAAGGATTTAGGCTTGTTAAAATAATCCCAGACGATCTTAGATATTTGCGCAATCATAGCACAATTGGTCTCTTCATCTTCACTAGAATTCTTTATAAATACTGCTATTGCGTAATGTTTTCCGCTATCGGAGGTCACAATACCGGAATCGTTTTCTGCTATTGTAAAGCCTTTGGTGTCTCTTCCCGAAGATCCGGTCTTTCGAGCCATATGCACATGGGGAAGCAGGCCAGGGAGTTTGTTCATGCCCGTAGAGGTATTTTTCATAATATCCATCAAAAATACGGTAGATGCTTTTGATAAAATCCTGCCCTGATAGAACTGTTTCAGAATATTTACCATAGACGAGGTCGTGGTATAATTAGCATGTATGGCTTGAGTACCTATGCGATGCATTTCCTCCTCGTTATATTTTATTTGTATATCTTGCGAGCCCTTCTCCTTTAGGAAGTTTTGTACTATTTGCGGGGCCCCCTATTAATCTTAGTAGAATATCACAAGCATTATTATCGCTTTGTGCTACCATGTAAGAAATAATTTTTCTCAGGGGAAGATCCACTTCTCCATTTGGGTATTTTATGCGCATTGGAGACCATGTATTTTCCAGTAAGCCTGCTGGTTTTACTCTGATTTTTTGGTCTAAACACAGCAGTCCTTGGTCTGCCCTGTTCAAAACTGCCAGCGCTATATGAAACTTAAAAACACTCATCATAGGCATTTTTTCAGTTCCTCTCTTATTGCTAAATCTAAAATCATCCTCAATACCTAATACCGAAACGGCTAGTGTGGCCCTTTTAGCTTTTGTAACATCTTCTATAGATGAGATCAGGCTATGTTGGGCAAAGATGAACTGAGTCATTAAAAAAAGAGTAAAACAAGTTTTTTTCATAAAGCGAGTAAAGAGAGATTATGTATGAATCAATTCCATGATTTTTAAAGCAACTTTTAAAGCTTCTGTGCCATCATTTAAGCTAACTTCTGTAGGTCTATTTTTCTCAATAGCATCAGCAAAACTTTCCAATTCATCTAAAATAGCGTTGTTGGGTTGAATATCAGGATATTCAAATAAAATTTGGTTTTTCTCGCCCTCTGCATTTTCAATAATAAGATCAAAATCAGAGGGATTTTCGCGGGCTGCTTGCATACGGATAACTTCTGCTTTTTTTTCCAGAAAATCTATAGAAATATAGGCATCTTTTTGGAAAAATCTGCTCTTACGCATGGATTTCATTGAAATCCTACTGGTGGTAAGATTAGCCACACAACCATTTTCAAACGCGATGCGGGCATTGGTAATATCTGGAGATTTGCTCACTACCGAAACACCACTGGCATGTATTTCTTTTACTGGAGATTTTACAATACTGAGTAAAATATCCAAATCGTGAATCATCAAATCCAGCACAACCGAAACGTCGGTGCCTCGCGGGTTGAATTCCGACAGACGGTGGATTTCTATGAAACGAGGATTGGCTAGATAGGTTTTTGTTGCCAGATAGGCAGGGTTATAACGTTCCACATGACCCACCTGAACTTTTATATTTTTTTCTTCACAAAGCTGGATCAATTCTTTGGCTTGTTCTAAAGTATGGGTAACCGGTTTTTCGATGAAAAAATGCAAACCTTTGTCGATTGCCTTTTTAGCATATTCGTAATGGTAGAGGGTGGGGGTAACAATATCCAAAACTTCAATATCGTTCAATAAATGATCCAGATTTGGATAGTATTTATAACCGAACTCTTCTTCTAATTTCTTTCCGTTTTTGGCATCGCTATCGTAAAAGCCCACTAATTCATATTTTTCTGACTGATTTAGAAGCTTCAGATGGATCTTCCCTAAATGGCCTGCACCTACTAATCCCGCTTTTAACATGTATTTTTAAATTTTCGTAAAGATAATAAAGAGTGAGGAATTATAATGCATAATCAGAGATAAGCTAGATTTATAGCGGGCTATGCTTTGCATAGCTCGCTACCATTACTCACTATTTTTCCCTATTTTTGCGTTATGAGAGATAGCTTTGTGCATAGGGGGAAAAGAAGACATCTGCTAAACTATTTGATGGAGAAAGGCATTGCTGATTCACGACTTCTTGATGCCATGAATCAAGTCCCTCGGCATTTATTTTTGGAGAGTGTTTTTGAGGATTATGCTTATGAAGATAGATCCTTTCCGATTGCCGCTAATCAGACAATTTCCCACCCTTCTACTGTGGCTGAGCAAACCCAGCTACTTCAGGTTAAGGAACAGGAGAAAATATTGGAGATAGGCACTGGAAGCGGCTATCAGACAGCCGTTTTGGTAGCTATGAAGGCACAGGTATATACCATAGAGCGGCAGAAGGAGCTTTTCGATTTTTCCAATAAAATATTAAAAGACATACAGTTGCGACCTAAATTTCAGAGTTTTGGGGATGGCTTTGCAGGTTTGCCCACCTTTGCTCCCTTTGATAAGATATTAGTTACGTGTGGTGCTGCAGTATTGCCTATTGAGCTACTAAAGCAGTTAAAACAAGGAGGGCTTATGGTGATTCCCTTAGGAAAGGGAGATGAACAGATTTTAACACGCTTTCGAAAGTTGAGCGATACCTCTTTCGAAAAGGAAGAATTTGGACTTTATAAATTTGTGCCTATGCTCAATAACACCCAGAAGTAGTACAAGGCTCATCAAAGGGAAAGGTTTGCTGGGTAAACATTTCAGGGGTTATTTTTCCACGATAAAATATAGGTGAACCGATTTTATGGGTACGTACTTTTATCCGAAATATTAAGCAGATAATTTCCTTTTACAAACTGTTAATTTTTTGAATTTTAACTGTATAGATGTATGAATGCCGAGATTTGATTTAAAACTTACCCATATGCTGTATAATCCTTAAAGGAGATTCTTCAGGGGATAGATAGTCTTGTTTACTTGAAATATAGACGATATTTTCATACTGAATCTAGTCAACAATTCTATTATTTTTTTGTTTTGTACATGTAGTAATCGAATAGAGTATGTCAAAAATTAACTTACTCCTTTTTTTCTCTGAGTCATAGATGAAAAAAGGAATGCTGATCTGATTTTCATTAAATTCACTCTACAAAACTTGTTGATGATCATCTTCTAAAAAGGATGTTTTTCGGATGAGTTTTTATCTTTATACTAAATAAAAATAAATAGGGAGAACCATAGAGCTTATAATATAGATAAGGTTGCGATGCGAAACAGATCCTAAAATCCTAGAATCTTCAACTTCAGCTGAACTGCAAAATTGTCTTTGAAGTGTGGGGTATTATAAGGTCCAACGCGGTAGAAAACCCCGAGATTGAACTGAGAGCTCAGAAAATTATTCCATTCTATGCCCACTTCCTGATATAGCTTTTTTAAGCTTTCGAACTTGATTGCGTGAAAATCAGGATTTTTGAATTCTCCGATCATGCCTTTATATACCATATCGAAACTGGAAGTATTTTGTCCAAAACTCTTAAAATGCCATGGTAAGCGATGGCTAAGATAGAAGGCTCCAAATTTATCTTGATAATAAACACCACTCGGCATAGTGGCGAATCCTAAATAAGTCGTCAGGTTGAATCGGCTCATAAAACTGTTTTTGCCTTCGGGAGCCAAGCCACCGCTTTCAAAGCTTTTCCACACTGGAAAACTACCCTTAACATAGCCTCCATAGAGGCGTAAGCCCGTTTGGCCCCACAGACTTTTCAGCTGATACAAAGCCAGCACGTCAAAACGATAGTATTTAAAATCTGCCCATCCTTTTTCCCAGTTAAAATACATTTCCGGATAGCCTTGTTCTACCATGTCCTTTCCACTAGGCGTCATGATATACTTGCTGTTCGGGGAATACTTCAGGCTTAACATAGAGAAGAGGTTGTTAAATGTTTTTCCTATACCTTTATAAGCATAATCAAAAAGCGCATATTCTTTGTAGTTAGCCGTTTCTACTCTATAGGTTAGGGAGTTGATCGGGCTGTTCAGATAAGAAAGTTTAAATCCGTAGTATCTATAATAATTGAGATTTTGAATGCCAGCACCTGCATTCATAATTTTCATTTTACCTACCCATAGATTTTGGTTAAATTTTCCGGATGCTGCGATATCATCAGTATATTCCAGACGAAAAAAGTCATCTTTTTTCAGAGTTGTTCGCACATCTATTCCGATACGGTGTTTCCATCTGCCGTCACGCACCCCATACGCAATATAGGCATCTGGAGAGATATAGGCACTCAAGTCTTCATTAAACTTAACCCCCATACCCAACCTTAAATTTTCATATCGATTGATATCAAAAAACTTATCGAGAGGCAAATTAACGGGTCCTAATCGAAAATCACCTCTTGGGATTCCGGCTAAAAAATTAAGGGTGAATTCTACTTTTTTTGTTTTGGCAAGACTATCCATTTTACAGTAGGTGGCTGCATCTCGGGTATCAAAATTACCCCTTCGGTATAGGTAGAGTTGAGAGCCAGAGGTGTTTTTTACGTGATAGTTATAGCCTTTAAAATCTTTACGACTGAGATCATCGCTGGGGATTTCAAAATCAAAATACACATTCTCCATATAGAGATATTTGCCAAATTTTTTTTTCTTCTTTTTTACTTTACCAAAACCTATACTACCCACGCGAACTTTCATATATTTTCTTTCCAGAAACCAACTGTTATGTATGGGTTGCCATATGGAGATATTTTCTATATCGCCTTTATCATTGTTTTTATTTTCAATTTTGGCCACGGCATAGCTTTTCTGATCAATATAGAGATATCCATTATAAGGTCCTTCATGAGAAGGAGGTGTACTTTTTTTTCGAAAGCCTATAACATAAGTATCTCTGCCCTGATATTGAATAGAGTCGATTAAAAAATATCGGTAGAGAATCCAATTTTCTTTTTTAATCTCGTCGGGAATTTGCTCAATATTCGATTGCAACACCATAGCATCGTAGATAGGCTGTTTAAGCCCTGATATCCTATTATCAAGGATATCGACATTTTCCCCATATCTCTTGCTGAATTTATATTCCAAGACACGTTCCCACAAAAAGATTTTACTCTGTGTCAAAGTTTTTTTATAGCCGAAATCTCCGAATCTCCAACTTTTTTTACGTGTGGAAGACGAAGACATTGAGGGAAGGAGAGAGAGAGAATCACTCATCGATTTTATGTAAGCCTGATAGGCCTGTATGGAATCCTGATCAAAATCTACAAAAAATTTACTGTAAGCTTTAAAGCGATACGAATTTTGATTTTTAGGTGTGTTTTTTTTGAAATTTTTATTTACTTTTTTTAGAAGATCTAAGGCTTTAGAATCACTTTTGTATCTGGAGATAGGTTCTTTTTCCTTTTTTTGATCGATGAATCCACTATCCATAATGTGGGGAGGGAGGTTATTCTGTGCACACAAAAAAAAGGGAATTATCAAAAATAATAAACTTTTCATGTGCCAAATTTATAAAACTAAATTTATTTAGTTAAAGATTGCAGATTAGTATGCGAATAATTGATGTATAACCTCTTTGAGTTTTTCTGCATTGGGCAGAGCCTCCCTCTCCAAATTTATATTGAGAGGTATGGCAGGAATATTTAATGCTCCGACCGGGGTAACGGGAGCATCTAAATATTTGAAACAGGCTTGGGAGATTCTCGCGCTTAACGCCTCGGCGAAGGAATTTTGTAATTGCTCTTCTGTGAGTACAATGCATTTACCGTGTTTCTGAACCACAGAGTATACATAAGCTTCATCAAGAGGAATAAGGCTTCTAAGGTCTACGATTTCTATGCGCTCTGTAAAGTGCTTGGCCGCTTCTTTAGCCCAGTAAATTCCCATTCCATAGGTAATAATACATAAAGATAGGCCTTTGGTTATTTGCTCCTCAGAAGCCTTGAGTATGCTAGTGGCCTGTCCCAATGGCAAGATGTAATTTTCTGCAGGCTCAACGGTTTGGGCATCTTGTGTTCCGGCGACTTTCGACCAGTATAGTCCTTTGTGCTCTAGAAGAATTACGGGGTTAGGATCATAAAAAGCCGCTTTAAATAAGCCTTTAAAATCTGCAGCATTGCTCGGATAGGCGATTTTAATTCCTTTAATAGAAGCCAGAAGGCTTTCTATACTGCCGCTATGATAAGGACCTCCTCCTCCGTAGGCCCCTATTGGAACCCTTATAACCGTGCTAACCGGAAACTTTCCGAGACTTAAGTAGCAGGATTTGGAAATTTCCGTGATCAGTTGGTTAATTCCCGTGTATATGTAATCTGCAAATTGAATTTCTACAATAGGTTTTAGCCCTACAGCACTCATCCCCACCGTGGAACCTATAATATAGGCTTCTTGGATAGGTGTATTAAAAACCCGGCGGGATCCGAATTTTGTAGCTAAAGTAACGGTTTCCCGAAAAACCCCTCCAATACGCTCACCCACATCCTGACCATAGAGTAGGGCTTCAGGATTTTTGGACATCAATTCTTGTATGGCATGTATAGCGGCATCGATCATCAGGATTTTTTGTCCATTTTTAGGCTCTCGTTCTCCTTGCTCCTCAGTAATAGGTGTGGGAGCAAAAACATATTTGTTTACGTCTTCAACAGCAGGATCTTTAGCCTCGAGTGCCCTTTGAAAGTCTGCGCGGACACTTTGTTCAGTGCTTTTTTCAATATCATAGAGTGTATTTTCACTGTAGCCTGCTTCCAAAAGATAGGTACGTAATTTTTTCCCTGGGTCTTGAGTTTCATGTTTAGCAAGGTCTTCCAAGGGGCGGTACATTTCCTTTCTAACCCCTGAGGTATGATGACCTATTAAAACCGTTTTTGCACAGACTAATAGAGGTTTTCTCTGGTTTCTGACATACGCAAATGCTGTGTTCATAGCGGTGTAGGACTTTATAAAATCGGTTCCATCCACACGCATTCTTTGTATGCCTTTAAAGCCGGAAATAAACTCATAAGCATCTTGTGCACGAGCCTCTTCGGCAGTGGTAGAAATACCCCAGTCATTATCTTGTACTAGGAATAAAATGGGAAGTTGGTGGAGTCCGGCAAACTGAAAAGCTTCACTTACCTCACCTTCCGTAATGCTATTATCTCCAAAACTACACACCACGACAGGGGGGGTAGAGTAGTCCTGTAAATTAAAGTGCTCTATATATTGAATACCTTGTGCAATACCTGTAGTAGGAATTGCTTGCATGCCTGTGGCACTACTTTGGTGGATGATTTTCGGAGTGTTGTCGGTTTTCCTGGAAGGGTGTATATAGTAGGATCTACCCCCGGAAAAGATATCCTCACCTTTAGCAAGAAGTTGTAACATTAGCTGATAGGGGGTATATCCCATTCCTAAAAGCAGACTTTCATCTCGATAGTAAGGACTAATCCAGTCGTCTTTTTGAAGATGATAGGCGGTAGCTAGCTGAATAGCTTCATGGCCGCGGGAATTGCTGTGGACGTATTTGCATATTTGTTTTTTCTCATCGTATAAAAAAGACATAGCCTTAGCTTTCATCATATCTTCAAAAGCTTGCCTTAATATTTTCATACTCAGGGATGGTAATGTGTCGGGCCTCATGCTAACAAATATAGCTATAATTTTTTCACACGCAACCTTGTTGATTGATTTATTTCACAGGTTATCAGTTTTTTACTGTTTTTACAGGTCTGCTCCCGTCATTGACTTTGTCAATAAGGCTGTTAAAGCGACTACATTCATTAAAAACAGCTGATCCAGAAACTTTTTTTGCATCCTCTTTTTTTCGTAATTTTACTCAAATTTCTTTGGTTTATGTTCTTGATTTTTGATACTGAAACGACTGGTTTACCCCGGAATTTTAATGCGCCTTTAACCGATTTTGATAATTGGCCGCGTATGGTTCAGATCGCATGGCAGTTACATGATGATTATGGTAATCTTATTGAGAATCAGGATTATATTATTAAGCCGGAAGGCTATGATATTCCCTTTAATGCTTATCGCATCCATGGTATTTCCACCGAAATGGCCATGCGGGAAGGTCGTGATCTAAAAGAGGTACTCCAGGAGTTTAATGCTGTATTAAAAAAGACAAAAATTGTTGCGGGCCATAATGTAAGTTTCGATTACAGTATCGTAGGGGCCGAATTCTTACGTAAGAACTTAGAAGATGGGCTTCAGGCGAAGCCTATTGTAGATACCATGGTGTTTGGTACCAATGTCTGTCAGTTGCCTGGAGGACGCGGGGGAAGATTTAAGTCTCCTAAACTGGAGGAACTTTCCGAAAAATTGTTCGGTCATAAATTTGACGAAGCTCATAATGCGGCTGCGGATGTGAATGCTACGGCACAGGCTTTCTTTGAAATGATGAGGAGAGAAGTTTATCCTTTGGATAAAATCTTCTTTGATGAAGCTAAGATGAAAGCCTTTAAAGAACATAATCCTCAAGTTTTCAAGCCTTTTGATATTTTAATTCGCCGTCAGGTTGCAGATGCTAAGAAACGTAAAAAAAATGCAGATACTGGGGAAACAGATGATCTCAATATAGGAAGTTTTTTCCATTTTTATAACCATAGTATTTATTCTACCTTACAGGCGACCACTAGTTTAAGTGATTTGGTATCCGTGGCTGTACAAAATCACTTTCCTGCAGTAGGTCTAGTCGATTTGGGGAATATGATGGGGGCTTTTAAGTTTATAGAAGCGGTAGAGAAATATAACGAAGGTTTAAAACAAAAAAAGCAGCAGGCAGATGAAGCAGATGAAAAACCTCAAGATTACGATGAGATTATAAAAGCCCAATTTTTAACCCCTATTTTGGGGCTGGAACTTTATATCTCGGAGCGTTATCAGCAAAAGCAATTTACCAAAGACGATCCTGATAGAAGAACTCAGGTCGTCTTATTGGCGAAAAACTTTGAAGGTTATAAAAATTTGGTCAAACTTTCTTCTATAGGCTTTAAAGATGGATTTTACGCAGGTGTACCTAGGGTTAGTCGGGCACTAATCTCTCAGTATAAAGAAAACCTTATAGCGCTAACCGGGAGTTTATCCTGTGAAGTCCCGTCTACTATTTTAGAATTGGGAGAGCAGCGAGGTGAAGAGGTGTTTAGATGGTGGTTGGAAGAATTTGGTGAAGACTTCTATATCCAGCTCCAGAATCATCAGCTGGATGAAGAAAAATATGTAAATGATATTTTGCTCAGGTTTTCGGATCGCTATAAGGTTAAAATATTAGCTCAGAATGAGACTTATTACCCTAAGAAATCGGATGCGAAAATACAGGATATCGTTTCTTGCATTAAAGACGGGGAAAAGCTTTCCACTCCCGTGGGGAAGGGATTTGGTAGGAGAAAGGGGCTGAATAGCGATCAGTTTTACTTGAAAAATAGAGAGGAGGTGAAGCAGGCTTTTCACATGTATCCCCATGCCTTTGAGGCCTATGATGAATTTCTCCATAAGTTTACCGCTTACCGCTTGAAAAGAGATGTGCTTCTTCCAAAATTTGAGATTCCAGACGAATTTCAGGATCCCCAAGATACAGAGGATGGGGGAAAGCGCGGGGAGATGAACTATCTTACCCACCTGACCTATGAAGGCGCCCGCAAGAGATATGCTGAAATTACAGATGAAATAAAAGAAAGACTGGATTTTGAATTGGATATCATTGCCAAAACAGGCTATCCAGGTTACTTCCTCATTGTACAGGATTTTTGCAACGAAGCAAAAAACATGGGGGTCTCCGTCGGTCCGGGAAGGGGTTCTGCTGCGGGTTCTGCCGTGGCATATTGCATAGGGATTACCAACGTAGATCCTATCAAGTATGATCTGCTTTTTGAGCGTTTTTTGAATCCAGAAAGAATTTCCATGCCCGATATCGATATAGACTTTGATGATGAAGGTCGCGATCGGATTATCAAATGGGTTATCGAAAAATACGGGAAAAACCAGGTCGCTCAGATTATTACCTATTCCGTTCTGGGGGGGAAATCCGCGATTAAAGATGCTGGAAGGGTTCTGGATGTATCTATTCCGGAAACCAATAATATAGCCAAACTGATTCCCAACACGCCAGGTATGAATATCGCCAAGGTGATGAAGTCGGACTCTAAAAAATTTAAGAGTGAGGATCTACCTCTAGTAGGAGAAGTAAGAACGATACTTAATAATCCTGATGATGCTCGTTTTCAGGTTTTAGACAGCGCTTATAAAATGGAAGGCTGTATCCGAAATACGGGAATTCATGCCTGTGGGGTTATTATTACTCCCGAGGATATTAGCAATCTGGTTCCGGTGACCATTGCGGCTAAAGATGCGGATATTTTGGTCTCCCAGTTTGATAACTCTGTAGCCGAAAGCGCAGGGCTTTTGAAGATGGACTTTTTAGGACTGCGAACTCTGACAATTATTAAAGATGCCATTAAGCTTATTAAAAATAGACATGGTATAGAAATTATCCCAGACGAGATTCCGCTGGACGATGCTAAAACCTATCAGCTTTTTAAGGAGGGCAGAACCATAGGTATTTTCCAATATGAATCGGTGGGCATGCAAAAATATATGCGAGAACTCAAGCCGACGGTATTTGCAGATCTCATTGCCATGAATGCCTTGTATCGGCCGGGTCCCATCAAGTATATCCCGAACTTTATTAATCGTAAGCACGGCTTAGAAGAAATTATATACGATTTACCCGAGACAGAAGAATATCTGAAAGAAACCTATGGTATTACGGTTTATCAGGAGCAGGTAATGCTGCTTTCGCAAAAATTGGCCAACTTTACCAAAGGTGAAGCCGACACTTTGAGAAAGGCGATGGGGAAAAAGCAAAAGGCGGTGTTAGACAAGATGTTTCCTAAATTTATAGAAGGCGGTAACAAAAATAATCTGGATGAAGAAAAGCTGCGCAAAATATGGAAAGACTGGGAGGCTTTTGCAGAATATGCTTTTAATAAATCCCATTCCACCTGTTATGCTTATATCGCTTATCATACTGCATATTTAAAAGCCAACTATCCTGCGGAATACATGGCCAGTGTGATGAGCAACAATATTAACAATACGAAGCAGATAACCTTGTTTATGGAGGATTGTCAGGCCATGGGGGTAGATGTTTTAGGCCCCTCGGTAAACGAATCCGAATATGAATTTGCTGTTAATGACAAAGGTCAGATTCGCTTTGGGCTTGGGGCTATAAAGGGTATAGGAGAAGGCCCGTCAGAGGCTATTTGTAAAGAAAGAAAAAAAAGCGGCAGATTTAGCGATGTATATAGTTTTTTTGAGAGAATGCCTTCGGCGCAACTCAACAAAAGAGTGATTGAGAGTTTAGTTTTTGCAGGTGCTTTTGACGAATTGGATATTTATCATCGGGCTCAGTATTTTGATGTAGACACCACGGGTAAAACCAATATTGAACGCTTACTGAAATACAGCAGTAGTTTTCAGGATCAAAAAAACTCTATGGAGTTTTCTCTTTTTGCCGATTTTGCGGAAGAGGTACAGATCGAAAGACCTAAAATAAATTCTGCGCCGGAGTGGCAGAATATGTATAAGCTCAATCGGGAGAAAGAAGCCATAGGATTCTACCTTTCTGCTCACCCATTGGATGAATTTTATTATCAATACAAATTTATTCAGGGGGCATTGAGTAAAAAATCGGTGGTGCATAAGAAGATTGAGGAGGATTTGGATCCTATATCGGTTGTGGAAAAAGCGATATCAGATGATCCGGATCAGGTAGCTGCAGACATCGACTTTACAGAAGATATAGCAGGCGAGAATCCGGAAGAGCTGGTAGAGGAAGTGACCAAAAAAGTGGATCCTAAAGGTAAATTTAATTTTCTGAATTTAGATGAAATAGATGCATATAAAGATTTTATCCTCCAAAGGGACTATATCCCTTTGACACCAGCCGAAATTGTAAAACTCAAAGAGAAAAAATTTCGAAACAAAGGAAATGATCGTTCCAAAGAATATATGGTGGCCGGCTTGATTACAGAATATACTATACGGGATGGTTATGAGAGTGGTACCAAAGTGGCATTTGTTACTTTAGAAGATTATACGGGATCCTATTCTTTTAGGCTCAATGATAAGGATTATATGCATTTTCGGGAATATTTGGGAGAACATCGTTTTGTGATCTTTAAATTAAAATTTGCACCCTCTAAGGATTTTGATCGTTTGTATGTAAACGTTACCGAGGTCATCGATTTAAGGGAAGCTTTTGATCGTTATGCACATCAGCTTTCGCTGGTGGTACCTTTCAATGCGGTAGATGAGGAGGATATAGAATTTTTCAGGCGCACTTTTACTCGGAATAAAGGTGTCCACAAGCTGAATTTTTATCTGAAAGATCCTGTGGATAATTATTTTGTAGAGCTCACCGCTATGCAAACCACTGTAAATATCAATACCGAAATCCTTCAGCTTTTGCACGAGTATAAGAAATATGAGCTTTTTCTGAATTAAACAGATAAACCGATATCTCTTAAGAAAGGAAAAAAGTATAAAAAAACTTCCGGTCGCAATTTATGACCGGAGTTTTTTTATAACGATTATTAATGGTTATGTTTGGGCGTAAACCCATCATCACTCACTTCTAGAGGAGTGTAATCGGCGGTCATTTCTTGTTCATAATCAACTTTCTCTTTTTTGGAAAAGCGTGCGATAAGACTATCGAAAATAGAATATATCACTGGTACAAAAATGAGGGTAAGAAATAAAGAGGAGATAAGCCCTCCGATAATTACCCATGCCAAACCATTGTTCATTTCTGCTGCAGCACCTTTAGCTAAGGCGATAGGTATCATGCCGATAACCATGGCAATAGTAGTCATCAGAATAGGGCGTAACCTGGCGTGGTTGGCTTGTATTAAAGCATTGAAGGTGTTTTCACCGGCCTGTTTCCTATGGTTGGCAAAATCGACTAACATAATGGCGTTTTTACAAACCAGACCAATCAGCATAATCATCCCCAGGATGGTAAATACATTCAGGGAATTATTAGTGAGGGCTAAGATTACCAATACTCCGATAATGGATAAAGGAACAGAAAACAAAACTACAAAAGGATAGATAAAGCTATCGTATAAAGCGACCATAACCAGGTAAACTAAGATAATAGCAGCCATAAGTGCAATCCCTAAAGTACCAAATCCTTCGCTTTGATTTTCCATATCACCGCTCCATATATAATTAACGCCGGCAGGTCTTTTTAGCTTTGAAAACTTAGCTTCCCATTCATTTGCGATACTCCCTGTAGGTACGCCAACACTTTGAGCTTTAATCGTTATCGATGGGGATTTGTCTCTTCTTTCCAGAAAACTAGGACCCGAACTCTCCGTGATATTAGCAAACTGGGCTAATTTTACTTTTTCGCCTTTATTATTGATAAAGTTCATGTTTTTTACATCTTCTATATTGGATCGGTTCATCTGGTTGAAGCGAATATTGATATCATATTCATAATCACCTGATCGGAATTTACCATCTGTATTCCCACTAAATGCGGTTTGCATCGTGAGACCTACCTCCTGAATGTTGAGACCTAGTAAAGCCATTTTATCTCTATCAATGGCGACATTGATTTCCGGATTTCCCCCTTCAGACGATAATTGGACTTCGGAAGCTCCTCGTATGGTTTTTAACTGTGCCATAGCTTGTTCTGCAAACTCAGTGATGCTCTTTAAGTCCGGCCCAGTAACGACCAATGAGATAGGGGATTGTTCGGCTCCCATAAGACCCATGGGTACGGTTTTTATTTTAGCACCAATGAGTATATTCGCCAGTTCATTTTTAATTTTTGCAGCATATACGAATGAGTTATCCGCTCTTTTTGTATTATCCACCAGAATCACATCTATCTCTGATTTGTAAGCTGTAGCCTGAGCCCCTCCGAATCCATCACTCTGTTGGCCGATTGTGGTGATCATCTTAACCACTTCCGGTTTCTGGGATAAGTAATTTTCGGCTTTCTGGGTTATAAAATTGGTTTTTTCTATAGAGGCATCTTTAGGCAATTCTATCTGTACCAAAAATTCTCCTTTATCAATTTTAGCAAAGAATTCACCGCCGATAAATTTCATTAAACCCAAGGATATAATAAATATTGAAATTACCGCAGCTACCGTGCTGATTTTGGTCCACTTGCTTTTTAAGCACCAGGATAATAATCCTGAAATCCAGTGGGTAAATTTGTCCAGTTGTTTTTCAAATCCCAGAATAAACTGCTCAAAGGTGTTTTTTCCGGTCAGGTGCACGAGTTTCCCAAAACGAGAAGAGAGCCACGGCACGATCGTGAAAGAGGTGAGCAAGGAGAGTAGGGTGGCTATCACTACGGTGACACAGAACTGTGAAATAATATTGGATACCAATCCTGTACTCATAGCTATAGGCAGGAATACGACTACAATCACTAAGGTTATGGAAGTTACGGTGAGTCCTATTTCAGCGGTGGCATCATAGGCAGCTCTCACCTTATTTTTTCCCATTTCCATATGTCGGTAAATATTTTCTAACACCACGATAGCATCATCTACCAGTATGCCCACCACAAGGGAAAGTCCTAATAAGCTCATCAGATTGAGGGTATAGCCCATGAGTGCCATACCGATAAAGGTAGCGACTAATGATAAGGGAATAGAAACCATTACGATAAAGGCGTTACGAATGCTGTGTAAAAATAAAAGCATAACGACAGCTACCAGAATAATAGCGATAAACAAGTCGTGTGTAACATTTTCTGCTGCTGTAAGGGTAAAGGTAGATGTATCGTTTACTATATTGAGTTTTACTCCTTGTTGGGCGTAATCTTTTTCGATCTTGGCGATACTCTTCCGGATGAGTTCACTAACCTCTACAGCATTGGCGTCGGATTGCTTAATAACCTGCAGCAGAATAGCTGGATTTCTATCAATTCTGGCGACTTTTTCTATATCCTTTTGAGTATCTTCTACAAAGGCGACATCTGAGAGGCGCACTTGGCTCCCGTCTTTATTACTAATTACTAAATTGGAGAGTTCTTCTGTACTTTTGTATTTTCCAGATAGTCGTATAGTAGTCGTGTTTTCCCGTGTTTTTACATTTCCGGTCGGAAAATCGACATTCGAACTTAGGATGGCTTGTTGCACTTGGTTTATGGAGAGGCCATATCCTTCTAGTTTATCTTTGTCTAAATTAATTTTAATCTCCCTTTCCTGTCCTCCGATTAAATTTACTTTAGCCACACCTTTTACCCTTGAAAGTATGGGCTGAATTTTTTTGTCCAAAAGATCATAAAATTCAGCGCTGTTAAGATTGGCGGTAGCTCCCGCTGTAATAATGGGGACATCGCTCAGTGAAAATTTTTGTAAAGAGGGAGCCTTTACATCTTTTGGAAACTTTGCAATAATGGCATTAATTTTCCTTTGAGCATCGTTTAGAGCATCATCGGTATTGGTGCCGGCATTCAGTGTAATCGTAACCAAAGAGAGGCTTTCAAAGGATTTGGCCTCTACTTTTTTAACGTTTTCGAGTGAGGAGACTGCATCTTCAATTTTTTTAGTCACCGTGGTTTCTACCTCCGAGGGTGAAGCTCCCGGATATATGGTAGAAACGCTTACTACATTAATTTCAAATTTTGGAATCAGTTCATACCCCATAGAGGAGTATGCCAGTATCCCCCCTAAGGTGAGTATAGTGAACAATACAATGATAAGGGTGGGACGTTTTATGGATATTTCTGCTAATTTCACATTCTTTTATTTTAGTTGGACTGGAATCGCTCTTGTGCGATATTCTCTATTTTATAATGGAGACTAGGGTTCCGTCGTTAAGATTAATTTGGCCGCTGATGACCACGCGGTCTCCGGAGTTTAGCCCGCTAATAATCTCTATTTTATCGCCAAAAACTCTTCCACTTACCACAGAGGTTAATTTTACGCTATTATCTTTTTGTACTACAAAGACCTTATTACTGCTTACACCATTCACAAAAGCATCTTTTGGGATAACCATATAAGCGTGTTGTACACCTGTATCTTTACGAGAAAAAACAGCGGTGCCGTACATTCCGGCTCTTAGCAGATGATTGGCATTGTTATCTACACTAATTTCTACGGGGAAGTTAAGCGAAGAATTGGCTAAGGGAGCGATAAAAGATACCCTTCCATAAAAATCTTTATCCGGATAAACACTGGCTTTTACTTTTACCTGATCGCCTATTTTAAGTGTAGAAACCTCCCTTTCATTAACGCTTACCTGTAGTTTTAGTTGGGAAACATTTACAATATCAAATAAAGACGCTCCGGGTGAGACCATAGAGCCAGGTTCTATATATTTTTTGTTAATATATCCACTGATGCTTGCTTTCACATTGGTATCTCCCACTTTTATATGGGCTTGTTCCAGGGCATTTTTCGCATTTTTTAGTTGCAATCGGGATTGGTCCAATTGCTGCTTGGTCACCCCTCCTGTTTTATAAGCATTTTCATAGCGTTGGTTATCGGCTACAGCATTTTGGTAAGTGGCCGAAGCGTTAGAATAGTCTACTTCTAAAGCCTCTTTTTTTATGGTAGCCAGTGTTTGCCCTACCCGAACAAAGTCACCTTCTTTTGCCAGTACCCGTACAATTCTCCCACTGATTTCTGAGGACAGGGATAGGCTTTGCCAAGGGGCAAATATCCCATTTGAAGAATAATCTATGTTGAGGTGCTCAAAATCTACCGTCGTTATATTGACGGGTACCGAGGCATTACGACTGGCAATAATGGCTGTTTTTTGATGGGTCTTTTTTTGATTCTGGTTAATTATATAAGCGCCCCCTCCTAAAAGTCCGGCAGCTATCAGCATATAAAGTATTGTTTTACCAATTTTCATTTCACTAGGGTTTAATCATTTATTATTTTATTAAGCTCTTGAGTTCTCCTTTTGATTTGTGGAGTTGTATTTCGGCGATTTTGTAGTCGAGTAGCGAATTGGAGTAGTTGTTTTTTGCTTGTAACAAGGCGTTTTCTGCATCGAGTAACTCCGTTAAGGTCGCCAGACCGTATTGATAGTTATTGCGGGTATCATCCAGTACGCTTTGGGCGAGTTTTACATTGGCTTCCTGATTTTTTATCGCCTCTATGCTATTTTCTATTTGGGCCTTAGCATTGTGATATTCCAGATCCATCCGCAGCTGTGTATCTTTTAAATCTTGGTCTAAATTTTCCAATTGAATTTTGGCCTGATCTATTTTGGCTTTGGTCTGAAATCCATTAAAAATAGAAAAGCCTAAAGATAGCCCTACCGAAGCATAATCCGACCAGTATACCCCTTGGCGACTTCCCAGACCTATGGGAAGTTTAGGACCGAGACCTTGCCATGTGTAATTGCCTACTAAAGAAAGGGTAGGATAGTAATCCGCTTCTGCTGCTTTTACTTGGTAGCCTAACAATTCTTTTCTTTTTTCCAATAGCTTAATTTCGGTTCTATGTTGGTTTTCCATCTGGTCGGCCCATAATTGAGGGTCCACTTCAATAGCATCTTTTACAAGTGTTATATCCGTTTCAATAGGCATTCCCATATAGAATTTCAGGGCATTTTCCTGTAAGGTTACCGCATTTTTCATTTGGGCGCGGTTGGTTTCCAGATTGGTCAGGTTAACATGGGTACGGTCTAAATCAATCTTTTTGGCAAGGCCATTTTCATAAAGACTTTTAATAATATTTCTGATCTTTAGGGTACTCTGATAACTGCTGTTGATGATGTCGAGTTTTTGCTGTTCAGAAAAAACTTTATAATAGGCTGTAGCAACATTCTCAATCAGTTGTTCATCGGTGAGCTGTTTGTTGATTTGATAAAACTCTTTTGTAGTTTTAGCCGCTTTTAGGCCGATAAAAACTTGTTGGTTAAAAAGAGCTTGTTGTAGATTAGCACCAATATTAGAGTTCCATTTTTGTCCCGCTGGAAGCATGATCACCGTGCCTGGCTTGCCCATGAGTTCGCCGGGTAGGGGTGTTTTTTGTAGGATAGGATTGTAATTTAAAGCGCCAGTCGCCTTTAGAGAAGGCAGAGCTCCGGATTTGGCCTCTGCAATCTGAAAATCTGCATTGCGAATATCCAATTGGGCTTTTAAGGCATCAGCCTTATTTTGCAAGGCGTATTGTAAGGCCTCCGTAAGGCTTACCACCTGCTGTGCTTTCCCTTGAAGTGCGCCCAGCAAAAGCAGGGCTACAATCAAGTTATTTCTTCTATTCATCATAATTCAATTTAATCTTAACGGATAAATAAACTATCCAGTATTACTTGTTTTCTTTCTTTAAGAATTTGTTCAAATTGACTGTCGGTTAGCTGAAAAGATTCTTGAAGTAAGGGGCGCATGCAAGTTGGGAAGGAAATAAGAGACGACATATTCAGCATAAACTGAACAGGCGATATAGGCTTTATATTACCTTTCTTTATTTCTTCCTGCAATTCCTTTCCCAATACTCTTATTACATAATCCAAATGTTCTTTATTTGCCATCTTCTTACATTGGTGGGTCAGTTGGGTGACCACATAAATTTTCAGAAAAGGGTGGGTAAGGGCTGTGGCCAATTCTTGATCTAGCCAGCATCCTATTTTTTCTTTAAAAGGAAGATCGGAAAGCAGAATAGCACTATAGTTTCTGTGCATTTCATCTATAGCCTCGTCAAAAACAATCTGAAAAAGATTATCCCGGGATCTAAAGTAATAATTGATAGAAGTTCTGTTGACCCCTGCGGCATCTGCAATTTCCTGAGTAGTGGCCTTAAAGTGGCCCTCTCCAAAAAAAAGTTTCTTAGCGGTTTCTTTAATCAGTTTCTCCGTATCTTCCTTTTTGATCTCTGTTGACATTTTTGTTAGATAATTTTGTTTGCAAATATAATACTTTTTCACAATGTTTGACAATTTAGTTAAACATTTTTATAAAACAATAATGCTTGTCTTCTTTAGGAAAGAGAGCTGGGTATAAAAAAACTGTCTAAAAAGAGTATTTAGACAGTGGACTTTTTTTTTATCTGGAGAGAGATTATTTTTTTTGATAGAGGTATTCTTGGGGTGATGTACTCCCTTTTTTTTTGTTTTCCTTCTCTTGTTTGCGTAGTTCTACACGGCGGATTTTCCCGCTTATGGTTTTGGGGAGTTCTTCTACAAACTCTATTATTCGAGGCATTTTATAGGGGGCTAAATGTTCTCGTGAATAATTGAAGAGTGTTTGAGCTAAATCGGCGGAGGCTTTAAAACTTTGAGTTAAGACAACAAAAGCTTTTACCTCCAATCCTTTTACCGGGTGTGGGGATCCCACCACGGCACACTCTATTACTGCTGGGTGCTCAATTAATACGCTTTCCACTTCAAAGGGGCCTATGCGGTAGTCCGAAGCTTTAATCAGATCATCATCTCTGCCGATGAACCAAATATAGTCGTCCTCATCTTTATAAGCCCTGTCTCCTGTATAGTAAAGTCCATGTTTGAAGACTTGGCGTTCTTTGTCTTCATCATAAAGATAGGTTTTGAAAAGACCATTTATAACTTCTTTGTCTATTTTTAAGCAGATATTACCTTCCTCATAGATGGGTAATTCACACCCCTTATCATCGGCAATGATCACCTTATACATAAAGGTAGGCCTTCCCATGGAACCTATTTTTATAGCGGTATTGGGCAGGTTGGCGATGATACAACTGGTTTCCGTTTGGCCGAAACCATCTCGGATCATGATTCCCGTCGATTTCTTCCACTGTTCTATCACCTCGGGATTTAGAGGTTCACCGGCTGCCACGCATTGGCGAAGACTGAAGCGATAGGATTTTAAATCTTCATAAATGAATAGTCGTAGTACGGTTGGTGGAGCACAGAGGGTGGTTACTTTGTGTTTTTGTATTTGTTCCAAGGTTTTTTGAGCGTTAAAGCGCTCAGAGCTATGGTAGGCAAAAATGCAGCATCCTATATTCCAAGGGGTGAAAAAACTACTCCACGAGAATTTAGCCCAGCCGGGTTGCGAAATATTATAATGCAAATCGTTTTCCTGAAGTCCTATCCAGCTGGCAGTAGCCAGGTGGCCAAAAGCCTGACTTAAGTGGGTGTGGCATACTATTTTCGGTAAACCTGTGGTACCAGAGGTGAAAAACATAAATAAGGTATCATCGGAGTGTGTGGACGCAGCTTCTGCTTCGTTAACTTCCTTTGATATATCCTCTAATGAGAACCATCCAGGACGCTTAGCATCTACCAAAATCTTAACTTTAATAGTTTTGCCAATCAATTTTTCAGCTTCCTCCGTTTTATAGGCATTATCTAGATTAGCAAAGACCACGCTCGGAAATATTTGTTTGAATCGGTACACGATATCTTGGATACCCAAAATCCCTGCTGCTGGGACTAACTGGAAGCCTCCTTTAATGACGGCTAGCATCATGGTCCAGTTGATGGGTTCTAACATCATCTGGGTGAGTACGGTGTCTTGTTGTTGTACCCCTTTCTTGCGTAAAAAATTAAGAATTTGGTTAGCCTCTTGGCTAAGCTTCTTAAAACTGTAAGCTTGGGTATGCGAACCATCGGTCCATAGTAAGGCTGTCTTTTCGGGTGTTTTCTCTAAATGTATACCTTCGAAAATTTCTTTTACCCAATTAAATGTGTAGGGTTTTTGGCACTGGATATCGCTTAGGGCATGGAAGTTCTCTTCTTCAATAAGTTGTTTGGCTTTTAAAAAAATAGCTTTCATCTTTAAATTATATTGTTAATTAGTTTTGTCTTTCAATGCTTTAAATTAAGCAATTAAAACAATAAGCGACTCATTACCCGCTTTTCAATTGAGAGACTATTTTTATAATTTGAAGAGTACGATAGCAAAGGAAAATGTTTTTCAGATTTTTTTTGAACTATAAGAAGAATACTTTTTATAAAAAGTTAATTCTTCTTATAATGAGTGTTTTATATTGATAGCTGACTCTGTTTTATTCGATTCTCCGCCTGTTATTATAACATGTGGTTGTGAATAGAGGAAAAAAACAGCCCAATTATTTTATAGAAAGGAAAAAAGTAGTATATTTGCACACCTTTAAAACGGACGCGTAGCTCAATTGGATAGAGCGTCAGATTACGGCTCTGAAGGTTGGGGGTTCGACTCCTCCCGCGTTCACTAGGTTAAAAAAGGCTACTTTTCAGTAGCCTTTTTTTATTAACAAAAGAATGCTAGGCAATTACAGTATTTTAAGAGGTTTTTACGGAAGGGTATTGGGGGTAGGAATTTCTTTTTTTGTGGCTAAAACCGCTACCGAGAAAAAATAGTGAAAAAAACAGCGGTAATATTTTATTAGATATGATCGGAATTTATCAGTATTTTTAAGCATTTCAACAGTATACATTAAATATCACTGCTAAGCGGTGTTTATTGTTTTTGAAAAAGAACTCAAAAACAATTCACCATACTTTAATCTTTACTGCACCAACAAGCGAAAATTCCATCATTTATTTTTGTTTCTTCAAGATGGGATTATGACAAAAGAAAAATTTATAAAATTTTCAAATTTCATATTCAATTACAATCCGCTGATAAAAGAATAGATTAAATTAAATCTTAGTAAGATAGAAATCTGGTTTCGTATTTCTGGAGAAGTTCTCACGCTTGAAAGATTAGACCTCCGGACCATTCAATTGAAAATTAGTTGAATTGGAGGGCATTATCATATTGTATGGATACGCAAAGCAAATTGTCGTCCACAGTTCAATAAAATCAGGCGCACCTGCTTGATGCTGTCTGTCATTAATTTTTAATGCCCTTGCTCGTATAGCCATCTATTCATGCTAAAAAGTTCTTAAAGCTAATTTGATGTTATTAGGGATTAGCTTTTTGATGAGTAAGGTGTTCAAATAATAAGTTTTACTTAAATACAGTATATATATCCCATTTTATAACTACCACTATCATTATGTTTTTTTATCTGCCTAATATAGGACAGTGCCAGTATTTTTATATTATCACAGATAAAAAAATGTGCTGCATTTTATAATTGTATTGACTCAGATGATGAACTAAAGCTACTAAATCATTACAAAAATCAGATATCTCGTTAAACCCAACACAGATGAAAATAAACGTCTTCTTTATGTGGTTTTTAGTATCTGATAAAATTTGTAGCTTTCTGTAAATTTTTTAACATGATCATAGCCTCAAAAAAAGACGAAGACGCAGTAATAGAAATTTTAGTAGATAGTTTTGAAAATATCCATATTGATAATTCAATTAATTTTATTGTAGGTAAGGAAACAGGTAAACAGAGATGTTATAAGCTTAGAAGACTTTTTGAATATCAATTTAGAATGGCTTTAATGTTTGGTAAGGTATTCCTCAGTGAAGATTTATCTTCAACGATTCTTTTTATACATAAGAAAAAAGATAATTTTAGGAGTTTAATGCTAGAATTAAAACTCGTTATTCAGGTGATTGGGCTTGAAAAAATTTTAAAGATTTTAAAAAGAGAAAAGCTTTTGAAAAGGAGCCATAATACTAAAGATTACATACATTTATGGTTGATGGCGACTAAAACAGCATACCAAGGTAAAGGAATTGGAAAACACCTGTTAGCAGAAGCTATAAATTATTACTCGGGGAAAACTGTAATTTTAGAAACAACAACGATTGGAAATGTAAGCTTTTATCAAAAATTAGGCTTTCGTGTTTTTGAGGAGAATTATAGTCTGGGGTTCCCTCTTTTCTTTATGAAAAATGTTTAGGTATCTGTTGGTATAAGCCTTATCCATCATTCAAACAGCAGCCTATCCATAACTTGGGATAAATTTTGAATCGAGTTTAAAAAGTCTCCAATTAGTAAGTACGGGTAAATCCTTTTTTACACTATTTAAATTTTGTACAGCATCTGCTTTTTGTTTGTGGCTTAGAGCGTGTTCTTTTGTTATACTATCCCATTTTTTCTAATATCAAAAAACACCTATTATCACATTCAGGATCTAATTTCTATACCAATATATAAGCATTTCAAGCGCTAATGGAGATGGGGGTAATTACCAGTGATGGCCAATAAGTCTTATAATCAATAAAACACAACGTCAGAATAAATCCTCTTTTATATTAAGTGATATTAAGTCAATCTATCACCATCTATGCTAGATTTGATTTTTTTTTATTAAATTTAAAAAAGCGCAATGAGAAGTATTAATATGAGAGATTATCCTAGGATAGAAGAAATCTTAACCAACGCGTTTAAGGAGAATAAGTCTGTAAATTATATGCTAAGAAAAAAAGATGAATCCCTGATATCCAAACTTATGTCTTATTCTATTTTTAAGGGAGAAAATTCCGGATACATTTGCATGAATGAAGAAGAAACGGCCTGTGTGATTTGTGTGGATCTTAAAAAAATAGACTACGACATTAGAGTCTTTTAAAAAAAAAATAGCTACTAAAAAATGTAATTGGAATAAAAAAAAATCAAAAGTTCTCAGAACAAAAGTTCTTATAAAGAAATGGCTTCCGAAAAATATAAACTTTATCCATCTATGGCATATTGGTATAACCCCTCAAGCATAAGGGCAGGGGGGGCTATAAAAACTCATGTAGAGGTTATAGAGGTAAAAAAGATGCTATCTGCTGGAAACTCTACATTAAAAAACATGGCCTTCTATGAAAGTTTTGGTTTTAAAAGATATCATACTGAGAATTTTGGGGCTGATTTCTATTTTTTGATAAAACATTTATAATGTTGTCATTCAAATAATTCAAGATGTTTATAATTCATAGATATGCTTCAGCCTTTGTGTACAGATTCATTATTGTATTTATATTAACAGGAGTGGTAAAAAATATATTTACGGAAAAAAAATCAAAAAAAATCCTATAAAGATTTTTTATTCTAGGGTATTGCTGTTTTAACAGAATATACAATTTAACCCGTGGTGGATTTAAGCAATACGAGTTTTTAAGTTGTTAATATTTCTATTGTTTAGTTTATTAATGCATTGTATAACAGTCAGTGCCATTATCTTAGATAATATTCTGTTCTTAAAGCCATCAAAGGATTTCGCA
>NZ_JAAABJ010000476.1 GCF_009904105.1 Elizabethkingia argenteiflava
ATCGGCAGGATTTTAGATATTAGCAATGTCACTATTTTGAATTGGATTCGTAGTTTTGGTCAAGAAGTACAATCGTTGCAATGTGGATCTAAGGAAATAAAAGTGGTAGCGTTAGATGAAATGCACACTTATATAGGGCGTAAAAAAAACACTATTGGATCTGGATTGCTGTTGATAGATTTGGAAAAAGATTCATTAATTTCGTTATTGGTGACAGAAGCCATCAAACCGTAGAAAAGTTTTGGGAAACAATAAAACAACACAAAATGGAGAAGATCTCAAGTGATCACTGGAAAAGCTACCAAAGCATTGTTGCTAAAGAGAAACATCTTCAGACAAAAGCAGAAACATTCACCGTAGAAGCTTATAATAATTTGTTTAGGCATTTTTTAGCAAGAATGAGAAGAAAGTCCAATGCTATTCTAGAAAAATAGAAATGCTCAGATGAGCGATACTTCTATTAATGCACCATCGTAATAAAAACACTATCTATATTTGATTAGCAATGCTAAATATTTTAAAAGCAATGTCAAATGCTTCAATAATATTATAACCTTTGTCTTCTGGTTGAGGTAATTGTTTCTTTTTAGATTTTGGAATCCAGCCGGATTTCAATTCTTTTTCAATGGATTCCTTTAACGCTTCACACCGAATTCTTCGATTATTAGCATCATAATCAACATTAATTCCTTTGTAAAATTTCTGGATAATCTTTTGTTGGTTTGTATCATAGATATATACATACCAATCTTGGTTGATGTTTTCTGATGAACAGATTTCGACTTCAAAATTTTTCATTTTCACAAATATTGTGAACACTTGGGGAAGCTTTGAAAAACTTTTACTACTATTTACTATTTTTAAAACTTAATGTTTGTAAAGCATTGAAGTGCAATGCTTTACAAACGTTGTGGAGCTGGAGGTTTTTGAACCTATTATATACCAACATAACTCGATATATATAAGTATACTATATATCAGTATTTTAACTATATTTACATAGGCTAATATAATTAGTTTTTATATCTAAATATAGAAGAAGTAGCACCTAAACTGGCACCTGATGAATTACACTTTTAAACTCAAGGAACCCAATAGTACAAAAGAAACTTTAATTTATTTCCGTTCATTTTTTAACAATGAAAGTAAGAATTTCATCTATTCTACTGGTGAGAAAATAAAGCCAAACGAGTGGGATTTTGAAAGTAGGCAGCCTAATGACTTAAACGGAAGAACTAAAAGAGCTGAAATTCATCGTAGTGTGAAAATGCAGTTAGATCGGTACAGCACTTATTTTATTGAGATAGTAAATCGATATAAGAACATAAATGAGGAGCTTACAGTTAATATTCTTAAACAAAGATTCGATGAAAAATTCAAGAAAGTTACTGTTAAAAGTGATTTCTTTAGAATATATCAGGAATTTTTGGATGAGAAGGAAAACGATTATACTGGGAATGCTATTTCAAATTCAACTTTAAAGCGTTATAAATGTAATAAAACATTACTTGAAGATTTTGAAAGAAATTGTAAAACTAAGGTCACTTTAGGGAAATTTGATGATAAACTTTACAATAAATTTTTGAAATTTTGTATTGAAGAAAAGAAACATTCTGCAAATACATTACATAGAAATGTCGGTCTACTAAAAACGTTTCTTCTTTGGGCTCTAAATAAAAAGTATACGTATAATAATAACTTTATTGCTTTCAAAAAGCCTGCGAAATTTACAACTGATGAAATAGCTTTAAACTACGAACAAGTTGAACTCATCTATAATTATGATCTCAGCAAAAATAAGAGATTGGAAAAAGTACGTGATCTTTTTGTTTTTGGTTGCACCACAGGAATGAGGTTTGGCAATTACAGTACGATTTCAAAAAGTGATGTTGACGGTAATTTTATACGAGTGATTGATTTAAAAAGTAAATCTAAAAATTTGGCGATCCCTTTAAACACTATATCAAAATCAATACTGGAAAAATATGATTATAATTTACCTAGTATTACGAATCAAAAGATGAACGAATATATTAAGGAAGTCTTTAGGGAATTAAAGTTCACTGATGAGATAAAGAAAACTATGAAATATGGTGATGAACTGGTAGACCAGAAAGCTGAATTTTGGACAAGAATTTCCTCACATACCGCAAGAAGAAGTTTTATCACTATAATGAAGAACAAACGAGTTCCGGATAAAGTAATTATGAGTTACACTGGTCATACAAGTTTGGAGGTCTTCAATGCTTACTATAGACCAAGTGAAGAGGATAAAATTAACTATATGAATGAAGTTTTTAAATAATACTAATTTAGACTATGGATCAAAAGAAACTTTACGGGCGTTGGAACCCTGGGGAAGAATTTATAGGCTATTCTATGATGATTTATTATTGGATAAAAGGAGAAAAAGTTCAAAAGCTGTTGGCAAAAAGAATTGAAAAAGCCAAACAGAAGTCCGCCAAAACCATTCTTAGTGAAAAAATAAAAAATGAGTTATTAATAAAATATGAAAAACTAGACAATTTTTTCAGTTTTCATTTCAAAGATATTGATACATCTAGAAATCACAATTTTGAAGAGAAGATCCAGTACTGTTTAAATCAATATAAAAAAGAATCCACCCAGCTAATGAGTTCAAGTAATCTAATGAAGTTACAGGGTAATTTTTTAAATGGAGCTGAAAAAACCCTCATTTTGTATTTCGCCCTGCAAGGTAAAGTAAAAAGAGAAATCAGTTTGTCTGATATTATGATTGGTGAAAACAGCTTCAAAACTTTTATTGCTTTTTTAAAAGACAAAAAATTTATCGATGAAAATCACAATCTGCTTGTAGATCAGAAATCATTTTTTATAAGAATTCATCATTTCTTAAAGGATAATCATATTATTAATCCATATTTTCAAGATACCACAATTATTGAAGCCATGAAAAATGAATATAATACCATTTTTGACAAAGGAACTTTTTCAAGAGCAATAACTATAAAACCAAATGATTTTGAGGAAGATATCTATCGGGAGTTATCTAAATTACTTAATATCAAACATTAAAC
The DNA here is from genome assembly GCF_009904105.1 of Elizabethkingia argenteiflava. Classification (GTDB taxonomy): domain Bacteria; phylum Bacteroidota; class Bacteroidia; order Flavobacteriales; family Weeksellaceae; genus Elizabethkingia; species Elizabethkingia argenteiflava. The sequence continues at coordinate 3,057 of NZ_JAAABJ010000476.1, forward strand.
TTTACGCAATTGAGTAAAATTGCATCATTAGTTATTCCAATCATACAATTTTGTCTGTAAATAAATACTACACATTATGCAGACAACAAATCCATTCCAAACAATTCTTGACGAATTAGGTGAAGTAAAAGACTTACTTAATTCTATGAAAAAAGAACCTGAGATTGAGTTGAAAAAGAAACTGTATTCTATCAAAGAATGTTCAGAAATTCTTAAGCTTGATTATCAAACTGTACGCTCACATATTTTAAAAGGTAACATCAAAGCGGAACAAATAGGAAGATTCTATAGGATTAACCATATTGATCTGATGGATGCTTTAAATGAGGTTAAATCGCTTAAGTATAGGAGATAAATAAGTGCTTATTTATCTAAATATTTTTCATCCCTCCCGTATTTTCTGTACGGAGTTAAACCCTTAAAATATGAGCGAAAAAATTCCATATCTAAGAGTTGGTACCACGTATTACAAAACGATAGAAAAGCCTTTGATCTCTGGAGATAAGATATCGATTTTGGTGAGATGGAACCGTGAAACAATCATCAGTGACCATGGAAAGGAATACGTATCTAGAATTCCTAAGTATGATGGTTTCTGCTGTATTCCCAGTCATTTAGATTACAGACAGGTTGTTGCAGAGTTCTACAACCTTTATAATGAGATTCCTTATTGTCCCTCTGAAGAGAATATAACACTCGATGATCTAAGAGAACATATTCCGTTTTCTTTAAAGTTCATGGAGCATATTTTCGGAGAGCAGATAGAATTAGGCTTTGATTATATCAAGATACTACTTGAGTATCCCACTGAAATGCTTCCGATCCTTTGTTTGGTGAGTAAAGAAAGAGCAACCGGAAAAACTACTTTTATCAAATGGCTCAAATCCATTTTTGGTCTTAATATGACCTATATTAAAGGGGATTCCTTCAGTAGTCAATTTAATTCTGATTGGGCAAGTATGCTTTTGATAGCTATTGATGAAGTATTCTTTGATAAAAAAGAAATTACCGAACGCTTAAAATACCTTTCCACAACAGATAAAGATAAAAAAGAAGCGAAAGGGAAAGACCGCGAAGAAGTAGAATTCTTTGGCAAATTCATTCTCTGCTCCAACAATGAAGATAACTTCATTCAGATTGACGAGAATGAAATTAGATTCTGGATTATTAAAATAAAACCAATCGAAAGTGAGAACACTGAATTTATTCAAAACTTAAATAAAGAAATTCCTTATTTCCTACGTTACCTTATCCAGCGCAGCTTTTACAGCCGTAAAGAAACCCGAATGTGGTTTACTCAGTCTCAGATCAGAACTAAAGCTCTTGAAAAACTAATATGGAAGAACAATAATAAACTGGAATCTAAAATTATTGAACTCCTGTTTGAGTTTTTTGAGAGCACAGAGGAAGTTGTTATCCATTTTATTCCCCAGGATATTTTCAGTATGCTTGGAAAAGTACTAAGGAATCACTACTGGAGCACGAATGATATTCGAAAAGTTCTGAAAGAAAACTGGAAACTTGAGCCGCAAAAGAACTCCCTTAGTTATATCAAATATGATATTGATTACACAGGAGGCTTCTATCAACAAAACAAGCTTGGAAGATATTTTATAGTAGAAAAGAATTTTATTGTCCAAAAATTTGATGAAATGATGAATTGATTTGTAATCAAAATAAAATCAATAAGTTATAACTCATCAGAAGCCTCATCAAATTTTTATGCCCTGAATTTTGATGAAGTAGTGATGAGAGAAAAAAAACAACTTTGATGAGATGATGAGCTTTTGATGAGGACGTAAATGACCATGTAGTAATGGTTTACGAGATTCTCTCATCAATTCATCAAAAATTCCCAAGTTTTTTACCCTATACATAAACGCTCAAGAATAGACCAGTTATAGAGACATCATCTCTATGGCCAAAAATGGCTGTAAAATGATTCAAGACTCAACAAGTAATTATCTAAACCATAATCATATCCAATGAACTGCAAACAATTTAACAGCATACCGCTGGAAGAAGTCCTTGTTTCACTCGGACACCTTCCAACGAAACAAAATGAAAAAGAAGCCTGGTATCTCAATCCATTTGCCAGTGAATCCCAGGCCTCTTTTAAATTAAGCAAGAGCCTAAACCTTTGGTTTCTTTTTTCGGAAGGCATAGGAGGAAATAATATCAATTTTATGAAGAAATATTTAAAAGCTTCTGTGGGTGAAGTTCTAGCTTGGGCATCCAGACAGAATTTTTCTTCTTTTCACTATCAGAAAAAGAGTTTTCCTCAGAAACAGAAAAGCTTTAAACCAGACTATGAGATCAATGAAATTGTAGAACTTGAAAACTCACATCTAAAAAGTTATCTTCATAAAAGAGGACTTAGCGCCAGAGTATATCCCTTTGTAAAGGAAGTAAAGTTTACACTCAACAATAAAAAACTCTATGCTATTGGTTTTGAAAATATCTCTGGAGGATTAGAACTTAGGAATTTCTTTTACAAAGGATCATTACTGAAAAAAGATATCTCAGTAATCCATATGAATCCTGATAATAATTCCTTTCAAAAAGAAGGAAACAAAAATGTCGCCGTCTTCGAAGGCTTTATGGATGCACTATCTTTTATAGAAATGAAGATAAATTTTTCGGGAGATATTATCGTCATGAACTCCGCTTCACTTGTGGGAAAAGTTATTGAGTATCTGAAAAACTATGCTGTAAAAGCCCTTTTTCTTGACAATGACCCTGCGGGAGAGAAATGCAAAACTGAAATTTTAAAGTCTTTTCCTGAGGCAATAGACTGTTCAGGTATTTATTCCGATTATAAAGATCTGAATGAATATTTAGTGCATATGGCTAAAACTGAGAAAAATACTCAAGTGCAGTTTCTATCTATAAAATTAGAAGAATTAGAAGAATTAGAAGAGTTAGAAGAGTTAGAAGAGTTAGAAGAACAAAAAGAACAAAAAGAACAGGGAGCAAAAGGAGAAAAACCAGAGAAACAGGAACAAGGAAATAAGCCTAGTTTTAAGAGAAGGATTTAAAAATAATATGAAAATATCATAAAAATAATGTAAAAGAATAAGATCCTTATCTCTCAACCTAAAAAGAAAATGCATTGTATCCATTTTACCTGAGTAAAAATTACCCACCTTTTCTTAATGCTTGAGTAAAAAAGATACAGATTGGTTTAATACCTGCGTAATTATTACACAGCTTATGGTCAGAGATTATTAGATAACATATGGCAAATGTGTTTTTTAAAAAAATACTAGTATTCTAAGATTACAGACACTTAAAAAAGTAGTCTATGGGAATGCACCTTAAAATAAACATAGAATTATAGAATAAGGATATATATCTCTTACAGTTGGTCTTGATTTTATTTTCAACAGCAAAATGCTCTTTTCCTAAGAGAGAATAAAACTGGAATTAGCACCCCGGATTAAAATCAAAATGTACGAGAACCTGAATAATAAATTATAGAAACTGCATAAGGTATAAATGCTGAGTAAGGCATAAAACCAAAAATGCAGCAGGTTGAAAGGCTGGCTTTTTTGAAAAATGCCATAGCTTATTAGGGCTTTTTCTTAACGCAAAATTTCATTTCGCTAAAAAAGCCCCAATAAGCCACGGGGGATCCCCCCTTTGGATTCCCCCAATTAAATTGGATAAAAAAATTACTTAACACAGAAATGATTAAAGATGTCCTATACCGTTTTACATTTAGAAAAAGCAAAGGGAAATGATGCAGCGATGTCTGCCCATATCGAAAGAACGATTCATCCTAAGAATGCAGATAAAACCAGAGAACATTTAAATAAAGAATTTATTGTTTATCCCAGGGATGTAAAAAACCGTACCGCTGCAATCCAGTACCGTATTAATCACGCTCAAATCAAAAGAAAAATTGGAATCAATCAGGTAAGAGCTATTAGAATTATGCTCTCAGGAACCCATCAGACCATGAAGAAGATTGAAGAAAGTGGAAATCTGAATAATTGGTGTAAGGATAATTTACACTGGCTTAAAGAAACCTTTGGAGAGGATAATCTTGTTTCAGCTGTTCTTCATATGGATGAAAAAACACCCCATATTCATGCTACCATTGTACCTGTTGTTAGTGGAGAGAGAAGAAAAGCTAATAATGGGAAAACAGCTTCTGAGAAATACAAAAAGAAGAGCCCTACGAATAACCGTCTGTGTGCTGATGATGTTATGGCCAGAAATAAGCTCAAACATTATCAAAATACTTATGCTCTGGCAATGCAGAAGTATGGACTCAATAGAGGTATTGAAGGCTCTGTAGCCAAACACATTTCTACAGGACAATACTACAGAGATTTACATCTTCAGAATCAATTACTGATACAGGAGCATGCCAAGAAACAATCCGAATTAAAAGCCATGGAGAAAACCATAAATACCAAAAAGGTTATGCAAACCGTGACAAATGTTTTCACTGGCTCAAAAACAAAGAAGCTTGAAATAGAAAACGAGATGATGAAAAAGGAATTCAAATCTATTATTCTTTTGAAGGATCAGGAGAAAAATGAAATTCAGGAGTCTGTTTCAAAACTGAAAAGTATGGTTGAAAGAAAGGACAGAATCCTTGCTAAATTAGAAAAGTACCAACCGGATATTAAAGCTTCCTACTCTATTATTCTGGAATGTGAAAAGCTAAGGTTTTCTCCGGAGCTTATTAAGCATCTACTTGAAAAGGAAGAAATGTACATTAAGGGAGAGATTTATTCTTCCAGACATTTTAAAAGTTTCAGCGTAGATCATTTAAAAATATCTATTGAATTTGATAGTAAAGAAAAGACCAAAGTACTAAAGATAGATGGACATAACAGGCAACAATGGCTGGACGAAAAACATAAAGAAAGCCTGAAATCCATGTCTCAAAATAACAGTATGGAAATCCGGAATCAAAGAAAGGTTAGAAACTAGAATTTAACTGTCAGATAATTCAAGACAATTACATTATAATTGCTGTAATAGTTTCAATCCTATCTGACAGTTCCTATATTTGTTCTTTTTAGTTTATCCTCGATAGAGTCTAGACTTAGTTATTGCACAATCTAGAGCTTTTTTTGTCATTACTTTTCATTCTAAAATTTATACTCTAAATAAACCATTTTCGTAACGGGCAAATTGATATTTGATATGTAAAATTATATATCTCTTCGCTGATTCCTTTTATTCATTATAAAACCAATAACTATACATAAGATTGTAACTATTGCAATTGATATAATTCTTGTGCTAGTATCTTGACTTGCCCTACAAACTTGATAAATAGCTAGTAAATAAGCTACGATTAAAATAATTAGATTAGTTGTAAATTTATTATTTTTCATTTTTTATAGTTTTATATTTTTCATCTGAGAGAAATAATTCTATCTGTTTATTGTTATACATAGTCTTAAGACTATATTTCATATACTCGGTTAGTTCGCTGTTTTGTAAAGCATTATTGTTTTCTGCAATTGAAACCTTTTCAATAATGAATCTGTATCTTTTACTCTCTTTCCATAACCCTCCATATGTATCAATAATAATTCGATTTTCTACAATCTGGATTTTATTAACAACTTTATTAATTAGTGATAACATATTGTTTGTATAGTACAAGCCCCTATAAATTACCACATATATAAATATTGGAATTAGAAAGTATAATTTGATAAAAGATTTTTTCTGTAAGATAGCGAGAAAACTAAAAATAAACCAAACACCAAAAAGAGGTAAGTAAACATACATACCTCTTCTCATTATTTTGATTTTTTTTTCTAGAAAGTCATTGTTGTATTTTTCTGTCATGAAAACATAATTACCACTCTATAGTAACATTTACATCTTGTCCCCCTCCTCCAGAGGAATCGTTAATATAATGATTAAAATAATCGACAGCATCTTGGGCTCCAGAATATGAATTTATCCCACTAACCACTCCTTCAATATAATGACTTTGTTGTAATGCATGTACAGCATGTTCTGCATCAGGGTATACACCTCCATCAATTAAAGCAATAACAATATCATTGATAAGTCTTCCAGTAACTGCATTTTCTTCACCTGCAAACCCTATTGCTATACCCTCCCCTAAATTACTTGGAATTTCTTGATGATTATCTTTAAAGCTGTCAATGAATTTTGCGAGTTCAAATCCTGTTCTTGAAACACCATCTATAATAAGAACGACACCAACTCCTGTTTCAGCTGCTGCAATACCTCCTACAATTTCAGCGATACCTCCAACTATTCCTGCTAATGCTGCCCATGTCTCTCCTTGCCCATTTGAAGAAGGTGATTTAGACTTATGCATATCAAGTTGGGGTATATCTATTTGATAGACTATTGGACCGGAATGGTCTCCACCACTTCCGCTTCCGCCTCCACCATAGTAGTCATCATGCCCTCCTGTATCATTATGGTTATCAGGAAAGAAATTTGGTAGGCTATCTCCGCCGCCATGACCAGGCCCTGTTAAATCTACTTGCTCTATATAATGATCATGATCACGGAAATCATCACCAGAAGAATTCCAACCTGCAAATGTTTCCTTTTGCTCTTCAATCGTTAGAGGCATCATAGTTTTTTTCTTCATATGTTTTTGATTAAAATTAATTCTCTGCAAAAATAAAATTTTCAAGAAGAAAACAAAATAGAATATTATTTTTTTTGAATTAATTAATTGTAATGTAATATATTATTAGTCATTTTTATATTTTTGCAATTGAAAAACACATAATGGAGAATATAAAGAATTTTATGATCCGCAAATTCGGAAAGGTTAAGAATTTTTTAATATCAGGAAGTTCAATAACTCAAGATAAAAATGATTTTTCTGATATTGATATTGTTATCTTTTCTTCAGATTTTGCAATTCCGCAGAACCATACTGTTATGATTGAAAATGATAAAGTACAATTTATGGTTGTACCAATCAGGCGATTAGAATCTATATTTTATGATGATTTTACATCTTTTAAAGGTTCATTTTGCCATATGGTTGCAAACTCAAAGATTGCTTATAGTAATGAAGAAAGTCCTTTTCTTTTAAATGTGAAAAATCACGCAAAAGAACTTCTAAAAACTAAAAAAAGGATAGTTGATGAGAAAAATGAAATAAAGATATATCAATTAAGATTCATTATCACAAATCATCTATTAGATATCAAAGGAGCAAAAAATAAAGAAGAATTGCTATTTTCAATATCTGAACTTACTGGTTGTATAGCGTCTTTAAAAATGATTCTTGAAGATCAACTTGTGAGAGGAGGAGGTAAACATAAATACAGAGCTTTAAATGAGTTTGATCCAAATTTCTTACAAGAATTAAACGTAGCATTAAAATCATACTATACAAATAATGATACCGATCCTATTATTCTATTTACTGAACAAAAAATGGAATTATATGGAGGATTGCTAACGTATTATTCAAAACATAATGTGCTTACAGAGGTACATAGAGACTGCATAAGCTTTTCGATTGATAAGGAATCTTTTAAAAAATTTAAAGAAGATATTTTACTTTTTTTAGAGAAAGAAAATATTTTGAACACATTCCATTCCTTTACATCCCATGATAAAATTATTTTCAGAATATCAAGTCCAAAAAAAAGAATAAATAATCATATCATTCCTTCATTAGAAAAATTATATGGCAGCAGAAACATACCGATTCTATTTCCATTAAGAATGGAAATAGAATCTCATCTATATCATATTGTCGACACTGATTTATACATTGAAATTCTTGAAAAATTACAGGGTACTATTATTGATTTTTCTTTTATTCACTCAGAATATTTAACCATAAAAATTGCTTTTTCTTTCTTGAAGGCTTTTGTACATGATATGGATAAAACTGAAGCAACTAATTTTTTACTGACTTTATTTTCCCTATGGTTACCCTACTATTATGATGATGGTTTTATTAATTCAACACTTGTACTTTTAAAGAAAAAAAGAGAATCCATTAGGTATTTTTCTAAAATATATGAAGAGAATAAAATAAAATTAAATCGCTTATATCGCATAAAATCTAATAAGCAGAAATATCTATCGATAGCTCGTGATATTGAGAAATTGAAAAAACAGAGTGAATATAAACTTAAAAATTTAAACGAGTGGCATTTGCATAGTCTCATAATATCACATTTTTTCTCTATGCTTTTTATTAAAGACAGCCTTAAGCCTTACATCGTATATTCATTTATAAAAAGTATTAAAGAATGTTAGAAAATTTCCCTAACTATATTCAAAAAACCAAATATGAATGCGGCCTGGTCTGTCTAAAAATTATATCTAAATTTTATAGTCGTGATTTTGACAAGTCTAATTATAAAAGCTATATAAACGAACAAAAAGGCGGAGTTTCAATATATGACTTAAGAAATATTGCAGAAAGTGAAGATTTTAAGACAGATACATTTACTTGTAAATTAACTAAAATTAAAGATCTTAAAAGACCCATTATCGCGATTGTAAATCAACATCATTATGTTGTTATCTACAAATACAAAAAAAATCATTTTTATATATCAGATCCTCAAAAAGGTATTTATAAAATACATTATGATAAGTTAAAGTCTATTTTTGAGTCCCATACTAATGGAGGTATAATAATTACTATTGCTCCTAACTGGAGAAAGACAAGATTTGAAGAATTAAAATCAGATTACATTTCTGCTTTTCGTTTTTTATTAAGACATCTGTCGCCCTTTAAACATAACATCAGAGAACTTTTATTATTGATGTTTGTAATAACAGCAATATATTCCATATTACCCTTTATTACGCGATCTATTATTGATATTGGAGTAAATAATAGAGATATTGAGTTTATATATTTGATATTAGGTGCGAACATCGCATTAATTCTTTTTAAAAGTATAGGAGAATGGATCAAAACCACTATAACCTCTCATTTATCTAATAAAATAAAGATTTCTATATTAACAGACTATATAATTAAAATATTTAATATACCATCAATTCATTTTGAGCGAATGCTTTTTGGAGATATAATGCAAAGAGCACAAGATCAGGATAGAATTCAAAACTATATTTCAAACTCTGTAATATCTATTATTTTATCCTTATTAATTATGGTAGTTTACAGTATAATATTGTTTTCTTTTAATCATACACTTTTTGCATTTTTCTTAAGTGGATCAATTTTATATATTGTGTATGTAATCTCATTTTTTAATATTAGAAAAAAAATGAGCCTGAATTTATATACCGCACAGGGTGAAAGCAATAGTTGCTGGATTGAGTCCATGAGAAATTTTGAAGATATTAAAATCAATAATTATAGTTTCACGCAAAGAAAAAAATGGGAGCTTATACAGTATAAATTATACAATATTAGTATAAAAATAATGCATATTGATAGACTTCAGAATGCCGGAGCTGAAATAATTAATACCTTAAAAGATATCTCGATGACTTTTTATGGAGCATATCTAGTAATACAAGGTGAAATAAGCTTTGGAACTTTAATTTCTATACAATTTATTATTGGGCAATTAGCAGGTCCTATAACTGACATTATTAATTTTATAAAATCATCTCAAACAGCTTATATCAGTTTTTCGAGAACAAATGAAATTTATAATATAAAAAATGAACAAAATATTAACAAAAATCTTCTTGTTCAGTTCAATAACGACAATAGAGATATTCTTTTCGACAGAGTAATTTTTAGATATCCTGACTCAGTACAAAATGCGTTGAACAATGTATCATTTAAAATACAAAAAAATAAAATTTCTGTTATTGTCGGTAGAAGCGGATGTGGGAAAACAACTATATTAAAAATGCTTTCTAAAGTATATGAACCTACAATGGGAAAGATAATTGCCGCTGAAAGAGAATTAAAGAATATTGAAAATAGATTTTGGAGAGATCAATTGAGCACAGTCTTTCAGGAACCAAACCTTTATAAAGGAACTGTTCTAAGCAATATCATTTTAAATGAAGAAATGGATTATGATCGCGATAGATTAACTCATGCCTTGATAAATTCGAATTTAATTAGAGAAATAGGTGGTTTTTCAGATGGGATAAATACAAATTTAAGAGAGGGAGGTAATGGGCTGAGTCAAGGACAAAAACAAAGAATAATAATTGCTCGAGCAATTTATAAAAGTTCCTCTTATCTGCTATTAGATGAAGCTACTAATTTTTTAGATCCAGAAAGTGAAAAAATAATTTTAGATTATTTATCTCAAGAGAAAAAAAATAGAACAATTGTAATGATATCTCATAAGTTATCTACAATTCAAATTGCAGACGAGATAATTGTTGTTGATAATGGCTATATAGTTGAAAGAGGTTCATATACTGACCTCTCAAATAAAGCAAATGGTTTTTTCAAAACCCTCTTTAATATCTAAACCTAGAATATTGAAATGAAAAATAAATATACTACGGAGGAACTCTACGAGGCATCCCAAAGTTTTAAAAGTAATAAAACCATAATTTCTCTTTTATTTATTATTGCTTTTTTAATTGCTTTGTTTTCAGGAGCATATTATATAAAATACCCTAAGACTGTTGAAGGTAAAATTATAATTACTTCTCTTACAAATACATATAATGTTTATTCTCCTTTAAACGGTAAAGTAAATATTCTTAAAAAGGAACGTGATGAATTAAACGCTGGTGAAACAATAGCTTATATTGAGAATCCTACCAATTATCAAGATTTGATTTCTTTAGAAAAAGATATTAAAAAATTTAATCTTGAAAAGTTAAATCAATCTATAGATGCCCTAGCAGTCAACTTAAATTATAAACTTGGAAGTATCCAAGAGTTTTATTACAATTTTATTATTTCGGTCAATACTTATAAAAATATTACAAAGAATAATATTTATAAGACTAATATCCAGAAATATTCATTTAAAATAAAGGAAAACCAGAAACAAATTGAGCTTTTAGGCAAAGTAAAGAGATTACAAGACAATAAAGTAGCTTCTATTAAAGCTAATTACACTAGAGATTCTATTTTGGAAGCTGAAGGAGTAATTTCAAAAAACGATTTAAATATTTCTAGAACAAATTATTTAAATCAAATGGAAAATATGTCATCAAGTGATGTACGAATACATGATGTTTCCTCCTCAAATAAAGATATAAAAGGTGAAATCAACTCTTTGAACGCACAAAACAACAATGAAACTTCAAAAGCGATAATAGATATAGAAAAACAATATTTTAATTTAATTAATGCAATTGAAACATGGAAGAACAATTATTTAATTATAAGCCCAATTGATGGTCAACTGCAATTTGTATCTCCTTTTATTAGCAAATCATCTTATATCTCTAGAGAGACTAAATTATTTATAATCCTGCCTCATAATAATAATTTAATAGGTAAAGCTTTTTTAACACCAAAAAATTATGGACCTCTAAAAGTGGGGCAAAGTGCAATCATAAAACTTTCTGATTATCCATATAGAGATTACGGTATTATAAAAGGCACTCTTTCAAAAAAATCTCCAATTGCAAGTGATACTTTATATCAAGTTGATGTAAAACTTAACAATGGATTAGTTACCAATACTCATAAAAAGTTGGAATACTATCATAACATGACTGGAGTAGTTGAATTTACTACAAAAAAGATGTCATTACTTGAACGGTTTATGAATATTTTAAGCAGTATTAATGAAGAATAAGATTCCATTTAGATCGAAATCATATGGTCAATATCACTAAAATTTGAAAGTACTGGAGCTAGGAAATAAGGAATCTCTTTTTTAGACTGTGCAGAAATTCGGCGTTTTATTACTTGCTAATTGAGGACTTATATCTAATATTAGAAATGGTATAGAAATTTCTACTCATGTATTAAATGGTAGATGAAAAAAGACTGGAGAGTCAGTAGCATGATATTTGCAGAATATGCTATACCAAAAGGATCAAGAAAACTATTAGATCCTGATGTTTTAAAAACAGCAAAAGAATATACAAATATGTTATATTTACTAAAATTACTCTTATCCAAAGAGCAATAAATCAATAAAATAATTAATTTATGATAACCCCAATTATAATGTTCTTAATAGGAGTTTTATTACTTTATTTAAGAATGAAGAATAAATTTCCATACAACAATCTTTACAATAAAAATGATGAAGATTACATATATGATATTGCCGTATATATGATTCGAGGATGGATAGCCATAGTAGCTTTAATCTTAGGAGGAATTTATGGGATTATTGTCAATATTCTAAAGATTATATAATTATTAGTTTAAACAGTACAGAATAACTATGTGCTATCTTTTTAATCTATGCTAATGTAGCAGATAATTCTCTCTATACCTAGAATCTAATTGAATCCATAATTTATTCTACAAATTTACTCTTTTCCTACCAGATATTCCTCTAATTCAATCGTACTCTTTTTTGGAAGAAAGGAGCCCACGCCGTTGTATATACAATAAATATTTAGTGAGTGTACGTAACCTCACCCTACGGGTGTACAAGCACCCTCGTTATTTTTTTAGCTATCCAATGATTAATTCGATACCAGCTTTTTCTGCCTTGTATTGTATGTTGGTCTGCAATTCATAATAGCTCCAATTACGAAGTACAAATTCCTGTTCTTTTGCAATACCTATCTTGTCTTCTTGGTTTTTAAGAATAAGTGTCCCTGCCTGTCGCTGGATGCAGAAATCTATAAGCTTTTTGCTGTATACATGAAGTCTGTGACTTACATACCGACTCTCCAAATTTTCTGTTTTATAAAGTGCTTTTTGTTTGCGCTTTTTGCCTTTTCCTGATCGAGCATAGGTTATGCCATCCTGAATCCTTTTTTGACTTGCCTGTATAGCAAGTCTACGGTATAAAAATTCCTCTTTCGAGCCAATATTAATTCGTACGTTGTCAGTTTTTGCTACTATAGGATGTTCTAAGGACAGGGAAGCTTCTGCGATGATTTCAGGTTTTAAAACATGCTCTTCTTTTTCAAATTCAAATGCAGCAAGCCAATAGATCTTTCCCCCTTTTAGTTGGATCTGTGAGGTGCAGAGTTTTATTTCACCTCTTAAAAGGCGTTCCATTACCAGACGTTTATCAGTGTAATCCCTTCCTAAATAGGTTTTAACAGGGATAGCAAACATATTGAAACAAAATGCTTTCTTTTCAGGATCATACCTTATTTTGCTGATACATTTAACCGGCAGCGGAATAGGAATATCTTTCTTAAAGTTTCTTAAAGATTTTAAACCCTGCCAATAGTCTGCTTTTTCCTTAGAAAATACAGCTTGTATCGTATTGTTCAGGCATCCCAGAATATCAGTCGGGATTTCTCCTTTGAACCGGTCATAGACCATGCGCGCCGTTGTGTTTGTTTTGGAACGGTTAAATATTCCCATTGGGTCTTTATTTATATCAGCAAGCTTATATTGGATTTCTTCTGTCAGATAAAAGAAATCTTTAATCATTTCCTGAAGATACAGATGTGAAACAATTAAATTAGCTGCTCGGAAACATCGGTTCTGATAACGGTAGAGTTTTTCCCAGATCTCCTCTTTTTCATTTGAAGGAACATCGATTAGTAGCTGAATTCTGCGGGTAAGGGTCATCGTAGGCTTTTCCATTTCACAGAGGTATTACAGAGGTTTTTTGATTTTGCAGGTAGCTATATGCCTGTAGAAACTCCAGGTGAACCTGCTTTTCAGAAAGTTTGAGCTCCTGAGCAATAAACTTGAAAGAGGATTTTTCTTCCATCCTTCTTTTTAAAATCTCGAGCTGCTGGTTACTGAGTTCTTCCACTTTCTTTTCTTGATCAGAAGCTTTTCCCTTTGACTTTTCAAAGGAACTTCCTTTAATGATTTTCCGAAGATCATCTATGGCACTGCTTACTTCATTACTTATAGCTGTCACACTACTTCCCATTGCCTCTGCAATTGGTTTATACTGAAAGCCATATTCAAGACAGAGCTTAATTAAGTGTTTTCTTTTGGGGCTGAGTACATTTAAACCTTTTTGAACTTCATCAAAGTTTTTTTGATCGCACTCATGATTAAGAAGATGCTCTTTATCTTGTTCTGGATCAGAACAAATAAGATAATCCTCGTAATTTTCATAACGTTCAAGGGAATTAATTAACCGAGTGAATTTACTTTTTGGAGAATTGAAATAGTTTATACAATCTCTTTTCAAAACAAAGCGTAAAAATCCCAAAATATGATTCGGAGTTTCAATAGAATCACGGTGTAGCCAGAGTTTGAGAAAAGTATCCTGTACTAAGGTTTCCACTACAAAATCATCCTCAAGCATTTGTTTCCCAAGCCAAAAAAGAAGTCTTTTGTAGCGTAGGTGAATATGTTCTAAAGAAGTGGGATTGCCTTTCTTCAGCAGTTCATATAACTGATGATCAGTCAATTTCCGAGACAAAGAGTTTGTTCTTTTCATAAGCAGTGTATTTGGCTAAGAAGGAACTGCTTAGATCCTTATGTAAATTCTCTGCACATTTAAAACATTATCTCACTACGTCTTTCTCCAAACAAATGGCGTGAAACTCAACATATCCGAACTGGGGTACTGGTATACCTTATATGCAGACAAGTGAGCTCACGCCTAGGCCGTGAGCTACTTTACTTATCCTCTCGCATATTAAAAATTACCAGTTTTCAGTTCGAGATTCTAAGCAATAGCTTCTATATTTCTTTGAAGTATCGCAAAGTTACATTTCAATAACTTATTTTACAAATATAAAAATATTCCTCAAAATATGTACTATAGTACATAATATTTTTTAATGTTTTTCATTCACTTTGATTTATGAATGAATCATTAGACGAAATAGAAAGATATGTTATTAAACGTGTTAAGGAAATACGTGAATCGAATAATATAACGCAAGAGGAACTCTCTCTTTCTATTGGTAAGAATATTGGATTTATTTCACAAATAGAAGCTCCATCAAAAAAAGCAAAATATAATTTAATCCACCTAAATTTAATTGCAATAGCATTAGGATGTTCAATTAAGGATTTTCTTCCTGATGAACCGATCCGTGATAAGAAATACGATATTAAAGAAATTAAAAGTAAAAAATCCTAACGAGAGTTGGGATTTTCGTTTTATATACGGTGAAGATAGATCTTTGAAAATTCAGTGCAAACTACTGTTTTTTTTATTTGATCTTATTTTTACTTTACCTTCTTGCCAAAGTTACTGCTAAAGCAAATTTGTTAAATCATTATCTGTTGAATACAAAATTTAGATAAGCTGACACTTATGATAATTTTCTTTGTAAAAAAATGTCTTAAATTTTATAAAGACTTTCATTTTATTTCAAATTGCAATCTAACAGAACTAGTAGAAAATTATTGGGATAAAATATAAAGAATAAAAAAATTGAATATGTGGATTCTCTTTTTTCTAATCTATTAATGTTGTAAACTCCCCCATAAATAGTACGACTATAATTTAGACAAAAAGTTTAAATTTAGGATTATATATTATGAAAAAGAAACAATTCAGTGCGAATCAGATTTCCAGTATTTTGAAGGAATTCGATAA
>NZ_JAAABJ010000048.1 GCF_009904105.1 Elizabethkingia argenteiflava
CAACGGTGTAAACCTTGGTGATGGAATCAGTTCGGTGGCTGGCTGCTATTTTAGCGAGATTGATCTCCTCGTCGCTGGCTTGGTCTAGTTTGTCTAAAAATAAATGCTTCAAAGAGTAAAAATCTTCCGTAACTTTTATTATTTTGCCGTCCTTGTCTTTTATTTTGTTAGAGCTCTTAATTAATCTGTGCCAACGCTTTGTAATCTGGTAGGGCTGTATAGGCTTATCTCC
>NZ_JAAABJ010000477.1 GCF_009904105.1 Elizabethkingia argenteiflava
CTCTTGAAACCGTCTATCCATTTATATTTCTGGATTGTATGTTTTTCAAGGTAAGTGTGAATGGTGCTGTTGACACACGAGCTATCTATAATATCCTCGGGGTTGATATCGCAGGAAAAAAGGATGTACTTGGGCTTTATAGTTCAGAAAATCAACGGGCAAAATTCTGGCTTGGAGTTCTCACTGATATGAAGAAAAGAGGTTAGGAAGATATTATGATTGCCTGAATAGAAGGACAGAAATGTTTCCCCGAATCGGTTGAGGCTGTATTTACTAAAACCAGGGTACAACTTTGCGTGGTTCATCAAATCCGCGCCTCCATGCGCTATGTTCCTGACAGGGATAAAAAAGCGGTTATGGAGGATATGAAGCCAATCTAAAAAGCTAATAATGAAGAGCAGGGATATCAAAGTCTGCTTGCCTTTGAAGAAAAGTGGGCAAAAAAATATCCCCTGACCTGCAAATCCTGGCTGGATAATTGGTTAAATCTCTCATCATTCTTCGAGTACGATGAGGTAGTACGAAGAATCATATATACTACCAATCAAATTCAAGTGGTTCTTCGCAATATACGCAAAATCACCAAAACTTAAGGTGCTTTTCCTTCAGAACAGCCA
>NZ_JAAABJ010000478.1 GCF_009904105.1 Elizabethkingia argenteiflava
ATAAAGGTTTTTGTGCTTGGCAAAATAGTGTTTATTATGGTTATAAATTGCATGCAGTGTGTACTACTGATGGGATTTTTACCGATTTTGATGTAACACAAGCTTCTGTACAGGATATTCATTATCTCAAAGATATTAAGCACTTGTATCAAAATTGTACAATATTAGGAGACAAAGGTGATCTGAGTATTGATTATCCAAGAGACTTATTTACTTACAACCAGATTAATATGGAAGTACCTATGCGAAAAAATCAACATGGATATAAGCCTCAGCCTTATATTTTTAGAAAATCCCGAAAGCCCATCGAAACCTTATTTTCGCAA
>NZ_JAAABJ010000479.1 GCF_009904105.1 Elizabethkingia argenteiflava
CCTGTCAGGAACATAGCGCATGGAGGAGCGGATTTGATGAACCACGCAAAGTTGTACCCTGGTTTTAGGAAATACAGCCTCAACCGCTTCGGGGAAACCTTTCAGGCCGTCTATGCAGGCAATCATTATATCTTCCACACCGCGTTTCTTCAGATCAGTGAGAACTCCAAGCCAGAATTTGGCCCCTTCATTTTCTGAACTATAAAGCCCATGTAAATCCTTTTTTCCTGCGATATCAACCCCGAGGATATTATAGATCGCACGGGTGTCAACAGCACCATTCACCCTTACCTTGAAAAACATACAATCCAGAAATATAAATGGATAGACGGTTTCA
>NZ_JAAABJ010000480.1 GCF_009904105.1 Elizabethkingia argenteiflava
CTCCACTGACACCTCCTGGAGACTGACCATAGAGAACGAAACTGAGTAACATGAAGAGAATAGAGAGTTTTTCCATAGCATAGGGGTTGGTAGGGTTAATTTCGCAAAAACTTTCCTAAATCTATGTAATATTCTCTTTATTCTATTTAGATAAACCCTTTCATTGATATAACATGGATCGCCTATTTATACATGCGAAATAATATATTTTAATAACATAAACAAATATAATGAAAATTAATATACCATAAAACCATTTTGATTGAAATTATAATAAATGTCATATTTGTATGTTTAAACTCTAAAGAAAAACTATAAATGCACAACAGGTTTAAACTCTTTTTTTTTTAATACACCTTATTCTCATTTTTTATTTGAAAATAATTAAAATATACTGATCACATTTTTCAATATATCCCCTTTTCTATTTTTAAGCAACTTCTTTCTTTAAGTTTCACAACGCTTCTAAGGGCTCCTCCTTCTTAAGCCTGATCTCAAAAAAAAAAGGGTTTATATTACCCTTTATAAGCTGATGAACGCTCTTATAATCCCCAAATAGAAAGCTCTTTACCTTAGGTTTTTAGTTTTTTTTAAAACAAGCTTATTGATCTCCACACAAAGCCATGCACCTGTTGGCTATACCCGTAAGTAGAGATCCCGAACGAACTTGAAATATAGGATTGGTATTTTGAAAACATTTAATTAGCTTTGCAGCATAGGCGGTCAACCGCCACAAGAGATCCCGACAAATCAAAATTGCATACAAAAACGCTCAAAAAAAACAGTGCTTTTTATTTCATATGCTGATTTGTTATTTAATTAGTAGCAGGGTCTCATTTACATGATTTCGTAGCTAAATTAAAAACCATAAGATTTTTTTAAAAGATGAGTGTCCTCAGTATTACTTTTCATGTAGAAAGTAACGTCCAAATGTTATGGTCCAATTTTATGGAGACAGAATTCTATCATTGGATCGATAGTTTATCCGATGTAGAGAAATATATCTTTTCCGAAGTCGATAGTCTATATATTGACGAAGGAAAAAATTATAATCTTTTAATGATTTTCCACAATCTGGAAAATCGAAATACTTTCCTTTCTAATACTATAGAAAATTTGCGTAAAAGCATTTATCAAAAATTCTCACAGGAAGAAGTTCTGATTTTTATCACTGAACTGAATTCTAAAAGGAAAAGGTTTTAAAAAATCGGGATAAAAACCCGATTTTTTAAAATCTTAACGCTACCTATACCACGCTTAGAAACTCCATGGTATCTACATTATCTGCATAAACGTCCAAAGCCGGACTTTGGGCTTCACCAAATAAAATACAAGATAAGGGGCCCAAATTCCCCCCCCCTACTACACCCTGTATTGCTTGCTGATGTTTATTTACAAACACCTCTACCTCAGTAAGATGAGAATATCGACTAAAATTAATTACTGAAAGTGGACTGAAGAGTTCTTCATTCTCTCGTAATATCATGAAATCATTATCCCAAAAAGGTTCTTGATTGAGTAGATAGACGGCCCTGTGGTAGTCATAATTATTGGCATATTTATGATGGTGAATCACATCTTTGAAATGCATAAAGTTTTTAAAAAGTCGCTCTAATTGAAAGTTATGAGGAATAAAAAGTCGGGTTACATTGCGACACCCTAATCCAAAATATTGAAAAATATCACGTCCCAACAATTGCAGTTGCTTATCGTCTTCGTCCCCCGTAAGAACAGCAATAGAAGTTCGATTCTTACGAATAAGACTTAGACAATCCTTAAAATAGAACTCTAAATATCTGGCTGTATTATTGCTTCCAGTAGCGATTACAGCATCGTGATTTTGCAGTTTTTCTACGATATGATAAACGATCTCTCCCGGGGTAAAACGACTCCAAAGCTTCATTAAAAAAGGAATAATTAATCTGTCCTTAGAGGAAAGTTTAATCAGAGGTATATGCCCCGACAAAATCACACAAATAAGATCATGAAAACCTACTAGAGGTATATTTCCGGCTAAAATTACACCTACTTTCTTTTGCGAGCTCGCAAAAGGATATTTGCCTACCCAGTGCCTAATCTCATCTTCCTGAAGAACCTCTCCAAAACTCCTTAAAGCATATCTAATATTTTCTTGTGTAAACCAAGGATTTTCGACTTCAGCTTTTAACAATAAATCCTGAAATTCTTCTTCCAAGGCCTCATATCCGGTATTTTCCTTCGCTAGAAATTTTCTTAAAAAATTCCCTACATCTCCTAACCCTCGAATATTAGCGTCTTTATCCATACTGTGGTGAAAAATTTTTATCTTTGTACAAATTTACAAAAATAATTAAAGAGCTATGGCCATTAAAATAACGGATGAATGTATCAACTGTGGAGCTTGTGAGCCAGAATGTCCTAATACAGCTATATACGAGGGAGCTGTTGACTGGAAAGCAGCTGATGGCACCAGCCTTAGAGGTAGTGTGACGATGGCTTCAGGTTTAAGCCTGGATGCCGATGCTCCGCAAGCCCCTGTCAGTGACGACATCTATTTCATCGTAACCGATAAATGTACCGAATGCAAAGGCTTCCACGAAGAACCCCAATGTGCTGCGGTATGTCCTGTTGACTGTTGTGTACCAGACGAAGATCATGTAGAAACGGATGAAGAACTCCTCGATAAAAAAGCATTTTTACATAATGAATAAAATAAACGACCGCTCACAAAAATTTGTGGGCGGTTGTTTCAAATAAATTTTATATATTAAGCACCGTTAAACGCTATAACACCAAACTTATTCATGAAGAAGCATAATTTTAGTGCAGGTCCCTGCATTTTACCCGCGGAAGTTTTCCAAAAAGCATCTGAAGCTATCTTAAATTTTAATGACTTAGGTCTATCTTTATTAGAAATATCACACCGAAGTAAAGATTTTGTATCGGTTATGGAAGAAGCCCGTGCTCTGGTGAAAAAATTAATGAAACTAGGTGATGATTATGAAGTCCTTTTTCTGCAAGGCGGGGCGAGCCTACAGTTTGTAATGGTACCCTTTAACCTGATGAAGCCAGGAGGAAAAGCTGCCTACCTAGACACTGGAACCTGGGCTGCTGGAGCCATTAAAGAAGCTCAAAAATTAGGGACAGTGGATATTGTAGGATCTTCTAAAGAGCAGAATTATTCTTTCATCCCTAAAAATTACCAAATAGGAGCTGAATATGACTATTTTCACTGCACCTCCAACAATACCATTTACGGAACTCAAATGAAGTCATTTCCGGAAACCGACACCCTGTTGGTATGCGATATGTCATCAGATATCTTCAGCAAGGTATTGGATTTTTCCCAATTTGATTTAATCTATGCAGGAGCTCAAAAAAACATGGGACCTGCAGGTACCACATTAGTGGTTGTGAAAAAAGAAATTTTAGGTAAAACGGATAAAAACATTCCTTCTTATTTAAATTATCAGCTTCATATCGATAAAGAAAGTATGTTGAATACCCCCCCTGTATTTGCTATCTACACTTCTTTGCTTACACTCCAGTATATGGAAAAGAATGGCGGTATTGAAGCTGCAGAAAAACGTAATGAAGCAAAAGCCAAGTTATTGTATGATGAAATCGATAGAAACCCTCTATTTGAAGGTTATGCGGTAAAAGAGGATCGTTCCCTGATGAATGTTTCTTTTAAGCTTACCGATGAATCGAAAAAAGAAGCTTTTGATAAAGCCTGGAAAGAAGCTGGGATTAATGGCCTTAATGGTCATAGGAGTTTGGGAGGTTATCGAGCCAGTCTTTACAATGCTTTGCCAATTGAAAGTGTACAGGTTTTAGTGAATGTAATGCAATCCTTTTCCTAAAAATGATGAAAGTATTAGCTAACGATGGAATTTCGGAATCAGGGGAAAGAGTCATAACACAAGCCGGCATAAATTTGCTCAATCAGCGCATTTCTTCCCCACATCTAGCAGCGTTCATTAATGAACATCAAGTAGACGTTCTGCTGGTAAGGTCTGCTACTAGAGTTACCCAAGAGCTTATCGATGCCTGTCCTAGCCTCAAAATTATAGGCAGAGGAGGTATTGGTATGGATAATATTGACGTAGAATATGCACGTGAAAAAGGTTTAATGGTTTTTAACACGCCCGCTTCTTCTTTACGTTCGGTAGCGGAACTGGTTTTTGCTCATTTTTTATCTTTAGCACGAAACCTCCATGAATCGAATCGGTTAATGCCTCTAGAGGGGGAAACTAAGTTCAGTGAACTAAAGAAAAGTTTTTCAAAATCCTTTGAGTTAAAAGGCAAGACCCTCGGCATCATCGGTATGGGGAAAATTGGCATGGAAGTGGCTAAAATCGGTATCGCTTTAGGAATGAAGATGGTATGTTACAACAGAACCCCAAAAACCAAAACCCTTACACTCGATTTTTTCGACGGCCAACAAGTTTCTTTTGAGCTCTCATCAGGTTCACTTGACGACTTACTCAAGGTCTCAGACTTTATCAGCATTAACACGGCAAAAACTTCGAATTATATATTGGATACTCCTGAATTTAATAAAATGAAACCAGGAGTGTTCATCGCAAATACTGCAAGAGGTGGCGTTCTTAACGAAGTCAGTTTACTCGCAGCGATTGAAGAAGGCAGAGTAGCAGGAGCGGCCTTAGATGTATTTGAAAATGAACCTTCACCCGAACTAACTTTATTAATGAACCCAGCTTTATCCTTAAGTCCTCATATAGGAGGAAATACGGTGGATGCGCAAGAGAGAATTGGAATAGAACTAGCTGAAAAACTCATTAAAATACAATTAAAAACAAATGCCCTTATTTAGACCCTTTCGTGGCATAAGACCTCACCATGATTTGGTTGAGAAATTTACCACTACCTCTATAGAGAACCTTCTTGAAGACGAGTTATATCAAAAAGCGAGCATTAAAGATTCCTATATGCAAATGATCAAACCCTTTGTATGTAGTAAATCAAAAGACGTAGATCGCAACCTAAGAAAGGTGAGATCGAATTTTGAGGAACTTTTTAATAATAACAAACTCTCTCAAGACCATTCTTCTTTTTATCTTTATGAGCAGATTATGCCCGATAAAACGGTTTATCGGGGGCTCTTGGGTTTGGCCTCTATAGAAGATTTCAGAAATGGAAAAATAAAAGGCCACGAATCGACCTTAGTACAGAGAAAACAGAAATTTGCGCATTATCTGGAAAAAGTAAAAGTACAGGCAGAACCTGTATTACTGACTTATCCAGCTAATTCGAAGATAGAAGTATTGATGAATTTGGAAGAGAAAAATATCCCGGTTTCCAATTTTATAGATGAAAAAGGAATCCGACATAAATTGTGGCGAATAGATAACCGGCTAAAACTACAACAATATAAGGAGGTTATTGAACAAATCGACTCTTTTTACATCGCAGATGGGCATCATAGAATGAGTTCTGCAGCCCTTAATGCCGAAAGTCATTTAAATAAAAATAAAAAATACACTGGACAAGAAGGTTTTAATTTTGTCTATAGCTATATTGTCTCTAACCAATCGATTAAAATACATGACTACAACCGACTGATAAAAGATCTGAATGGATTTTCAAAGCAGGATTTCCTTAAGGCACTAGAAGAGTTTTTTATTATTCATGAAAAAGAGGAAACGCCTTATTATCCATCTCAAAAATACCATATCAGCATGTACCTGGACAGTAGATTTTATAGTTTGCACATTAAGCATGATCTAAGAAGTAAAACAGAAGGATTGGACGATTTGGACCATTATTTTTTGGAACAAAACGTTATCAAAAATATCTTGGGTATTGATACCAAATCGAGTGATAAAGTAGGGTTCTGTAAAGGAAATTCAACTATAAATGGTATTGATCATATAAAACAACTGGTGGATAATAACTTTTATCAAATAGGTTTTGCCATTCACCCTGTACCATTTTCAGATTTGGTTAAAGTCTCTGATCTCAGCCAAAAGATGCCTCCTAAATGTACCTATATAGAACCTAAATCACTAACAGCCTTGGTCATGTATGATATGAAATAATGGTAAGCGTTTAATTTTTTCAACAGGTGAATTTATCCTTTATTTTATGTTTGGATAGATAGCGCTTTATTTTTAATAGGCTTTTTTGTAAAATAGCTGAGTTTTCTTAAAATAAGCGAGCGCTAATATAAAGACTATCTTTGCAGGATAGCTTCGCACTAATAGGTATGTATAAAAAATCCTGAAAAAATATAGACATGCGCAAACCTCCATTATATAAAAGTATTGGCTACGCCCTTCGGGGGATTCTATTTTTATTAAAAAATGAAAGAAATTTTCAAATTGAATGCTTAGGCTTCTTCATTAATTTATTGCTGATCTCTCTCTTATCTTTAGAACGCTGGGAAGCCATATTGATTTTACTAATTTCATGTGTAGTATTGGCAGTCGAAGCCATCAACACATGCATAGAAAAACTCTGTGATTTTGTACATCCAGAATATAATTTTCACATCGGTATTATAAAGAATATAAGTGCCGCAGCAGTGGTTATATCTGTCTTAGCCGCTATTTTAACAGCTATTTACGTCTATATCCCTCATATAATATCTCGGGTTTCTCTATAAAAGAGACTCTCTTGAAAAGTCTCTTTTGCCGTAGTATAGC
Organism: Elizabethkingia argenteiflava; assembly: GCF_009904105.1. Lineage (GTDB taxonomy): Bacteria > Bacteroidota > Bacteroidia > Flavobacteriales > Weeksellaceae > Elizabethkingia > Elizabethkingia argenteiflava. The sequence goes on from NZ_JAAABJ010000480.1 coordinate 6,648, forward strand.
CTATATCGAAAATTTCTTTGGTTCTGTGTTTTTTGGTCTCAAAAGGGCTATAATGATTGAGTTTATTGAGGGGAACAAGCCAATCACAAAGCTCAAATTTATACATTTCAGATCTATAAAGTAAAATTTCCAAAGCGCGCCCAGTGACGGCGCGTATACTTTTTATTCTATCCCGGCTAACTTTACCCATAGGAGAAAGATAAACACCGACCAATTTATCTACTTTATCATGTAACAAATCGGCTGGGAAATTATTAATAACCCCTCCATCACAATAAATTTTCCCATCTATGGTATAAGGTGTGGCCACCCCGGGGATCGCTGCAGATGAAATAATGGCATCAATAATCTCCGTATCTTCATCAAATACCTGTAAAGTACCTGTAGCTAAATCTGTGGCTGTAAGTAATAATGGAATTTTACTCTCTTTTATTTTGGCCTTCCCAAATACAGGATCCAAATATATTCTAAAAATATCAGAGCTGATAAAACCCGGCTTATTAAAAACCAGGTGTTTCCAATTAAAAAAATGAACCGACTGGAAAAAGGCTAAAATATCTTCGGGGGTATTTCCAAAGGCGTATAGCGCTCCAACTAATGCACCTGCGGATGTTCCTGCTATCTTATCTATTTTGATATGCTCATCTTCCAGAAACTTTAGTACTCCGGCATGTGCAATACCTTTAGTCCCCCCTCCTGAAAGCACAAGACCTGTTTTATACTCCATTTAATATTCACTTGGTTTCAAAAAAACCCACAACAATTACTATGCCGTGGGTTCTTTGCTTAGAAATAAATTACTAATGACCCTCTGTAGAGATTCATTATTTCGAAATTTTATTTTTTATTATTGCCTTGGACCTTCTTCAGGCAAAACTAAAAAACGCAATTCTGAACCTTTCTTTATATATGGATCACCTCCCCATACGCAGCAGCTACTGCTTCCATAATAGCTTCGGATAATGTGGGGTGAGGGTGAATGGATTTAATAATTTCATGGCCTGTCGTTTCTAGTCTTCGCGCAACAACTGCTTCTGCTACCATGTCCGTAACCCCCGTTCCAATCATATGACAACCTAACCACTCTCCATATTTAGCATCAAAAATCACCTTTACAAATCCATCTGTATCTCCATTTGCAGTGGCTTTTCCACTGGCCGAAAAAGGAAATTTACCTACTTTGATGTCATAACCTTTATCCTTAGCTTGCTTTTCTGTCAAACCTACGGAGGCTATTTCCGGAAGACAATAGGTACATCCAGGGATATTGCCATAGTCGATTTTATCGACCTCTAAGCCTTTAATTTTCTCTACGCAGATAATACCTTCTGCAGACGCGACATGAGCCAGTGCTTGAGTAGGTAAAATATCTCCAATAGCATAATAACCTTGTATATTGGTCTGATACCATTCATTCACCAACACCCTTCCCTTATCGGTTTTAATCCCTACTTCCTCAAGACCTATATTCTCAATATTGGCCTGAATTCCAACGGCAGAAAGAACGATATCAGCCTCTAGCGTCACTTCACCTTTCTCAGTTTTTACTTTAGCTTTTACGCCCTCTCCTGTAGTGTCTACGCTTTCAACAGAGGCGTTGGTCATTACTTTAATCCCCGCTTTTTTCAAAGATTTTTCCAAATGCTTGGATACTTCTTCATCTTCTAATGGAACAATATTAGGTAAAAACTCTACTACGGTCACTTTTGTACCTATACTAGCATAAAAATAGGCAAACTCTACTCCAATAGCACCAGAGCCTACCACAATCATAGATTTAGGCTGCTGAGACAGATTCAAGGCCTGGCGGTAACCAATTACTTTTTCGCCATCCTGAGGAAGGTTTGGCAATTCACGAGAACGCGCTCCTGTGGCTAGAATAATATGCTGACCTGATAAAGTTTGTTTTTTTCCTTCTTCATCGGTTACCTCTACTTTTTTGCCGGGTAACACTTTTGCCGTTCCTAGGAGGACATCAATTTTATTTTTCTTCATTAAGAATTCGATACCTTTGCTCATTTTTCCGGCAACACCACGACTTCTCTGGATAATATTCTGAAATTCAAAACTAGGTTCTACTTTATTTAATCCATACTCCTCTGCATGCTCTATATATTTAAAAACCTGCGCCGACTTCAATAAAGCTTTGGTCGGGATACACCCCCAGTTAAGGCAAATACCTCCAAGATTTTCTTTTTCTACAATAGCAGTTTTAAAGCCCAATTGAGAAGCTCTGATTGCAGTAACATAACCACCAGGACCACTCCCTATAACAATAACATCGTAATTCATTGGAAAAAATTTTACTGCGAATTTACGAAAAAGATTGAGAAAAAATGAGTAAAACCCATCAACAGGGAGGTAGGGAGAAACCGCTGATCTTTTTTTTCATTTGGTAAGCACTCTACTGCCCGAAAAATAGCTGCAAATATTGATTAGAGTAAAAGATTATGAAAATCAAAGATAAACCAATCTGTATGCCTTTACTGGATAAGATCAGATGAAGTAACCGATTAAAACCGATTATCGACAAATAAACCGTTATTCTTCGTCTTATTTAAAGTGAAGTGGAATCTGGCATTACCGTATTGGGTGCATTAGATAAAAAACTGGTCAATACGATGTATAAACTATATCAATGCTTTCAGTATAGCTATACTTTTCTCTAAATCTTCCAAAGAAGAAGAAGCAAATCCCAAACGTACCCCATTCGTATTGTAGTCGGGATATTGGTGAGCTTTACCATTGGACATATACAGCCCTTTTTGGTAAGCTTTTTACGCCAAAGTCTCAAGTTTAATGGAGGGATCAAATTCTGTCTATACCGTCATACCACCTTCAGGAATGGCAAAATTTACCGCTCCATTCAATTCACTACTTAGCAATTCGCAAAAAAAATCACGCCTTTCTTTATACACCGCCAAGGTTTTTCTAAGATAGCGTTGTATTGTACCGTCATTCAGTAAAAAAGCCATTGCATCTTCAATAATTTGGTTGCCCTGCCTATCCAACAGAATACGGACATTTCCTAAGTGTTCAATAACATTTTCAGCAGCAACCAAGTAGCCCATACGAAAAGCAGGTGAAAAACTTTTACTGAACGAACCACTGTAAATCACCATTCCTTTTTCGTCTGCACTGGCAAGTGGTAATAGTGGCCGAAGTTTATAGTGAAAATCAAAATCGTAATCATCCTCAAAAATAATAAACCCATATTCATTGTAAAGCCGTAATAATTCCAATCTTCGGTCAATTCGCAGCGATACCGTTGTGGGATAATGATGATGAGGCGTTACATATAGCATTCGCACTTTTTTTTCTACAAATATTTTTTAGTGCATCTATCATCAAACCATTTTCATCCACAGGTATGGTTATATGTTCTGCTTTGGCATGTATAAAATTTCGTTCGGCTCTGCCCCATCCGGGGACCCCTGAAACAATCACATCTCCTGCATCAATTAATCCATTGCACACAAGGTTTATTCCCATTATCGTTCCTTTCACGGAAATAATATTTTTCGCAGTGGTCTTTAATCCTCTTGTTTTATTCAGATAATCAGAGATGGCTTCCCTGTATACATCCGAACCAGCAGGATTAGCATAACATCCATACTTATAATAAAATCCACCTTTGGTTAGTTGGTTACGGTAGGCCCTATACAGTTCTTTTAGCGGGGCTAATTTAGGATCAGGAAATCCATCATCTAAATGTAGTTCACGATTCACGGTGGAGAGTTTAAGATCGAAATTAGACTGTGAAAAAATAGGAAAACCTGCCACTTTTTGAGTTTTTTTTTCGCTTACATTCCGTAAAACCTCTGGTTCGGCTTCGGGGATATGTGGAGAAACAAATGTACCACACCCCACAAAACTTTTCAACCATCCTTGTGTTTGCAATTCTTCATAGGCTTTAGAAACGGTAATTCTATTGATCTGGAATAAAACTGAAATCTCCCTTGTACTTGGCAATTTCTGCCCCGCACAAAGTTGATTGCTTTTTATTAAAGACAAAATTCCATCTGCTAATTGAAGCTAAACAGAACGCTCAATAGAACGGTCGATTTTCAAGCTGCTAAAAAGCTGCATTAAAATTGGACTATATATTTTATTTATATTGGACTACAAATATAATCCAATATAAGGATAATTTTGTTGCATCGAAACGGAAAGTATACTTTTAAGTATAAGAACAGATAGCGTATGCCCCCTTTAAAAACAATAAAAATGGAAAATAAGGAAATAAAAATCCGCCAAGCGGTTGAGGCTGACAGTGAAAAGATTTGGGCCTTAATGCAAGAACTTGCAATTTTTGAAAAATACATAGATGTTTTTGCAATCACTCCAGCGATTGTTGCAGAAAGTGGCTTTCATAAAAACCCGCCGGACTTCCGCTGTATTGTAGCCGAGGATCATGAAAGGATTGTGGGAATCATGGTTTACTACTTTATTCCTTACACCCTACACAATAGACCTGACATCTATATGAAAGAACTTTATGTAGCGGAAGCCTACAGAGGAAAAAAAATAGGAGAACGCTTAATGAACCAACTAAAGAAAGAAGCCCTGTCACACCACTGTGGGCAAATTAACTGGAAGGTTGCTCCATGGAACGAGGCGGGCAAAAAATTTTATAAGCGTTTAGGGGCAACGGAAAATACAGAATGGCTCAACTATGAATGGGATATTCAAAAATAAAAAGCTTTGCTAGAAGCAAAATTTTATTCATATAAAAACGAACATTTAATTTCTATGGAAAATATACAAATCAAAAGAGTAACTTTAAGTCACATCGCTCTATTACAGAAAATAGGCCGACAAACATTTCACGAAACTTTTTCATCAGAGAACACCGAAGAAAATATGAAAAAGTATTTAGAGGAGGGTTTTTCGATAGACAAGTTAACAACTGAATTAAAAAATGAATTTTCAGCGTTTTACTTTGCCATTTTGGGTGAAAAAGTTATTGGTTACCTCAAACTAAACATGGGGCCGTCACAAACAGAAATACAGGATCAGAATGCACTTGAAATTGAGCGCATTTATGTTTTGCAGGACTTTTATGGTAAAAAAGTCGGACAATTGCTTTTTGAAAAGGCAATGCGGATCGCCCATGAAAAAAATGTAAATTACGTATGGCTGGGTGTTTGGGAAAAAAACCTTAGAGCTATACGCTTTTATCAGAAAAACGGATTTGTAGAATTTGACAGACATATTTTCAGTTTGGGAGATGAAGAGCAAACGGACCTTATGATGAAATTAGAACTGAAAGAAAAAAATAGATGAAAAATATATTAAAAAAATAAAATATGCATACAATGATTTTTATCCATAACTTTATTCAGTGATTAATATCTGAATATTAAAACGTATCCATTAGTGCATGATAAATCCGGTGGTCTTTATGATCCAAAATTCTTTCTTAAAAAAGAATAGCCTTAAAATGCTGATATAAAACCGATGAGAAAGTACATTCATAAAAGAAATAAAATATGGATAAACATAAAATCCCTCCAGAGGAAATAGAATTGAAAAATAAAATACAAATCCCTGAATCCGGAACAAAAGACGCATCAGAGATCATACAAAATTCTGTTATTTTGGAAAATGAAAAAGCAATTTTATACCCGCTGCAAGAAACGGATTTTGATGATTTATATTCCGTAGCATCCGATCCGAAAATATGGGAACAGCACCCCAATAAAAACCGTTGGAAAAAAGAGGTGTTTCGTACCTTCTTTGAGGGGGCTATGCTAAGTAAATCGGCTTTTAAAATTGTAGATAAAACCACCGGAAATACAATTGGGAGTACCCGTATTTACGATTATAACGCGCAAGAAAAAAGCATTTTTATAGGTTATACATTTTATGCGGTAAAATACTGGGGAAAAGGTTTTAATCATTCCGTGAAAAACACCATGCTGGATTATCTTTTTCAATACGTTTCCAAAGTATATGTCCACATTGGGGCAAATAATATCCGTTCGCAAATTGCTATTGGGCGTATTGGTGCAGAAAAAATTGCAGAACAAGAAATCGTCTATTATGGAGAAGCATCGTGCCTAAATTTTGTATATGAAATCCGTAAAGAGAAATGGGCTGCTTTACAAAATAAGTAGATAAAAACATCAAAATCTGAAGCCCTATTTTAGGATAGATTAAATCAACAAAGTTGAATAGATTGAAAATCCCCGGTAATAATGTTTTTTTTATCGGTTCAAACATCTGTGGCTTTATCCCCCCACCTTTATTATTCCATTCAGGTGTCATGTCAAAATAATTTTTCAAAGACTTAATCTTCTCTAAATAGGGGTGTAAAGTATTTGTAATTTCAACCGCTTCGGTAAAAGTCCACATTCGCTCATAGCGCTAAATATTTTATAACTCATTAATATCCATATTTATAGCGATACAATTTGATCGCTTCAAACCTTTGCTAAGCATAAAATTAACTATATTTTTGTTATAAAAAACATGATGGAATGGAAAAATAATATCACCCGACTATTGCATATTGACTATCCTATAATTCAAGCTCCCATGCTAGGCGTTGCTACTCTTGAAATGGTAGCCGCCTCATCTAAGGCTGGATGTTTGGGTTCTTTACCATTAGGCGATTACCCTGCAGATACATGTGCAAAGGCTATACGTACGACCAAGAAACTGGTGAGTACGGCTTTTGCTGTCAATATTTTTGTAAACAAAATTCCCTAACTTACCGAGGAGTTAAGAGAAAAATATACCGCTACAAAAAAATTCATAGAGGAATTGGCTGAACAGCATAATTTAAGTGTTCATCTACCTGAAATTGGAGAAATTAAAACAAACAGCTACCATGAGCAACTAGACGTTATTATCTCTGAGGGATACAAAATTGTAAGCTTTACTTTTGGTAATCTTGACAAACAGAGCATTGATAAATTAAAAAATAATGGAATCATCCTTATCGGAACCTGTACTTCGGTAAATGAAGCCCTTATTTTAGAAAAATCAGGGATTGATATTATTTGTGTTCAGGGAATAGAAGCAGGAGGACATAGGGGAAGCTTTTCGGATGAAAATACACCTAAAATCGGAGGGTTTTCGCTATTATCAAAAATTTATGACAGCCTAAGTCTGCCCTTAATATATGCAGGAGGCCTTTACAATGCTAGCGCCCCATACATTGGGAGCCCAAGGTTTTCAGATAGGCAGCCTCTTATTGGGATCAGCAGAAAGTGCTTTAAGAGGGTTTGAAAAACAGCGATTAACCCATCTGGATAAAACGGATATTGTGCGTACAAAAAGTTTTTCCGGACGTTATGCCAGAGGCATCAGAAACACTTTCATTGAGCATGTTGATTTATCCAAACAAATTCTGCCTTACCCCTACCAGAATAAACTGACCACAGAATTGCGAAGAATAGCAAAGGAAAACAATAATGCCGATTTTGTAAGTATATGGACGGGACAATCTATCAATGCATATAGCAGAAAATCAACTGCGGAAATCCTGAGTAAGCTAATCAAAGAAACTTATAGCCAAAATCCATGATTATAAAACATATAAGACGTAATATAGCTTTAGTTAGAATAGATGCCATATAGAAAGACAAGAATTCTCATTTCTTGAAGCTACAAAAGCTATTATTGGCCTAAACATTTATCAGCTCCCTTATATTGGTGCAGGTATTCATCATGTTGGGGTAAAAAATCCGTTCAGAGATACTCAAGTTCTTAAATACGTTAGAATTGATTCCACAAAATTGCATTCACCTGAAATTATTACAAATATGATAGAAGAGGATATAGATATAACAAACTAAGCAGGTTGCTCTAATCCATAGTGTGCACAATAAAATTTAGATCCACCAGATTATATAAGAAGGCACACAAAAACGCAATTTTATAGCCCTATCAAATGGAAATAATTTTAGATAATAGGACCGCATTACATATAGTAATACCCGTGGTTCATTTAGGATAAAAAAAGGAAGCTGGTCATTATTAGATAAATACCTAAATTTAATAGTCTAACAAACGATTAAATATGAACAGTTTTACTGCAAATTATGAAAAAATATTAGAGATACTGATAACAATTGAGAGTAAAATGAATTTTTTAAATCAAATCCGCAA
>NZ_JAAABJ010000481.1 GCF_009904105.1 Elizabethkingia argenteiflava
TATAATGATTAATAGAAGTTGAAAATCTCTGCTCCTGAATAGTCAAAGTATGTACAAAGATCAAAGGCTTTTTGTCTCTTTAGATATGCCGTACCACCTAATACAATAGATTGTAGTTTCTCTTCGCCGTCTCTTTAATTGCGTACATTCTGAATGTAGCCTGTAACAGGGTTGTAAGCCCCGCATCATGTACCTTTGGTAGTCGCCTTTTGTTGGGTGTCGCTTATCATAGAGTATTCTAAGGCTTCATCTACGGTTTTTTTGAACACGGTGGAAACTTCTTCTTCCGCACCTTTTTTGTGCAGGTTAAGCGTTTCTTTGTTCGGGCA
>NZ_JAAABJ010000049.1 GCF_009904105.1 Elizabethkingia argenteiflava
CTTATAGTTTTCTGAGAGATAAAATAACAAAAGCAATATAATGCAAAGAATACCATGTTATTACAGAAGTTTCAAATCGTATTAATAATGCTTTGAAACTATCTAACCAAGCATTTGCTTTCTCTATATTGAACCTTCGTTTATATAATTATTCATCAAAATAATAATAATTCTTGGCTGTTTTATTATTCCTGAGATTGGTTTTAATATTGGCGATTATTTTTTCTTTTTCTAACATTTGTCGTAAATTCTCACTGTCAAATTCTGTATCAGCATTGATAAACAATCCTTTATGATCTATTTCTGCTTCGCTTAGAAGTGACAGAATTTCTTTCAAAGTACCTTCTATTTGGTATAAATCGTGATGATGGCCACTTTTTGGACTTCCCATTGCCAACATTTGTCCCTGGTTATCACACAGAAAAATGCTGTTGGTGGTTTTTGCCTTTTTTCTACCCTGATAGCC
>NZ_JAAABJ010000482.1 GCF_009904105.1 Elizabethkingia argenteiflava
GATAATGAATATCATGTACAGAAGCTTGTGTTACATCAAAATCGATAAAAATCCCATCAGTAGTAAACACTGCATGCAATTTATAACCATAATAAACACTATTTTGCCAAGCACAAAAACCTTTATCTGGGCTGGTAAAGTAATTTTTTCTACAAACAGTACTTCTGCAACTTCTGATTAATTTGCATATTTCTAATGGCATGCTATCTACAATGTAATAATCACTGACAGATATTTTTGCAGCTATCTTGTTTCTTAATGAATCCCCATAAGAA
>NZ_JAAABJ010000483.1 GCF_009904105.1 Elizabethkingia argenteiflava
CTCCACTGACACCTCCTGGAGACTGACCATAGAGAACGAAACTGAGTAACATGAAGAGAATAGAGAGTTTTTCCATAGCATAGGGGTTGGTAGGGTTAATTTCGCAAAAACTTTCCTAAATCTATGTGATATTCTCTTTATTCTATTTAGATAAACCCTTTCATTGATATAACATGGATCGCCTATTTATACATGCGAAATAATATATTTTAATAATATAAACAAATATAATGAAAATCAATATACTATAAAACCATTTTGATTGAAATTGTAATAAATGTCATGTTTGTATTTTTAAACTCTAAAGAAAAACTATAAATGCTCTCCTATACAGAAAGTGTAAAAACAATATATAATACATAGGAGGGAGATCTTTGAGTGTCGGCAAATTTATATTTCTATTTTCCGGTTATAAGCATTTGCCCCATAATTGGTCAGTTGTAACAATATGCCTGGAAAAACGTGTAGATCAGGTTATTGATCATAGACCTGTAAAAATAAATCCCTACCGATATGATCCCTTATTTTTGCTATGATGAGTCCTAAAGTTAAACGGTTCCACTGCATCAAATCAAGAAACTCTTAAGATCTGCCCATATAGCATTCAAGCCTCAAAATGGGAAAAATATGACTTAGAGGGTGTTTTCTGAGGAAGTTTTTATAGAAAAGAGATGGATACAAAACCCATAATTCCTTGTCTAAACGCTTTAAAACCCTACCGATAAGGACTGATCATAAAGATTTACATTGCAAAAACAGGCTGTTAATTGATGCTTATACCATACTGATTAGGGAACTGTAAACAACTTGTTCATTCGAAAATATATCCCCTATGAAGTTTCAAAATAAAAATCTTTGATTATCTTTATCAAGATAAAAAAGTGGTCTTAAAAAGATGAAGAATCTCTATATTACATTCAAAAAGCCTATAATTCAGCGAAAACTTCCCAGTGGAGATATCCAATGGCAAAATACTATTACTTCTGCATTTTGTATTTTAGGAGCAAATGACCACACCACTTTTTTTGATGGTGAAAACTATTGGGTTTATAAAAAAGATCACAGCCCCATCGTTATGAGAGTAAACGGGATTACGCATTATTTATGCAAAGGTGAAACAGTTGATAATACTACTTTTGTGAGTACCTATGAAGAGATCACTAAACTGATTGAAGACTACTTTTTTCCATTTATAGAGGATATAAAAAAGATAGAAATTTTAAAAAAGGATCAAAAAATTTCTTTAAACTAATCACCTGATGCCCTATTGCTTTCTCTTCATCTTCTAAGCTTATTGTTTCCATTAATCTCTTTATGAGAGTTCTGGACAGGAAGCCGTAGCAAATTCATCGAGCAATATTCTAAATACATCTGCTACAGGGAGAATAGCATCGATAAAGGCGGAAGACTGCCCAATTTCTAACACTCCATTTTCCATATCTCCCTCCAGCATTCCACGCTTAGGGCGACCTTTTCCCAACGCACTTTTTAAATTTTCTACATGCTTTCCGGATTGATATAATTTTTCAAGCTCCTCATAAAATCCATTTTTCATGATCCTAACAGGCGCTAATTCTTTGAGCGTAAGCACTGTATCGCCTTCCTGAGCCTGTACAATCTTTTGTTTAAAATTATGGTGAGAAGAAGCTTCTGTAGTGGCTGCAAAACGAGAGCCTATTTGCACTCCCTCGGCGCCCAACAACATAACGGCCTTCATTTGCGAACCCAATGCTATCCCTCCGGCAGCTATTAAAGGCAGATCTACATGCTTTCTTACATTGGGGATAAGAGATAAAGTCGTGGTTTCTTCTCTTCCGTTATGACCTCCGGCTTCAAAACCTTCTGCTACAACAGCATCCACACCTGCATCTTGGCTTTTTACAGCAAATTTAAGACTACTCACTACATGCACTACTTTTACACCTTCCCTTTTCAATACTTCTGTATAAGTCTTAGGATTACCTGCGGAAGTGAAAACTATTTTTATCTTCTCCTCTAAGAGGATATTGATTACTTCTTTCAAATGAGGATACAGTAGAGGCACATTAACACCAAAAGGCTGAGCGGTGGCCTCCCGACACTTTACAATATTTTCCCTAAGAATATCAGGATACATACTCCCCGCCCCTAAAAGACCTAAACCACCGCAATTAGAAACTGCAGATGCTAAACGCCATCCACTATTCCACACCATTCCACCTTGTATAATCGGATATTTAATGTCAAAAAGCTGTCGAATTCTATTCATCAGATAAAGGTACAAAAATGCTACTTATCCTATCTTTCCCAGCCTAGGATTTCTGCGAAAAATAACAGGCCTGCGGGGATCAAAAAAAAACAGAATGTATATTCTGTTTTTTTTGATCTGTTTTTTATTTTGCTGAAGTTTTTCGCTTCCAGTCCGTTTTAAATTGGCAATGCTTATATCTGTTATTAATCGATATAAAAGTGTCCGGTAATTTAGAGATAACCCATCGATCTACCACATCATTTTTTTTCTGATTGAGGGCTATGGCTTTTATACGCTCATAATCGGTATCAATACTGAGCGTATGAGCGGGAATAATATCATCTACCTGTATTAAAGCTATTGCTTTTTTCTTATTCTGAGCTTCTCCCATTTCATAAGGATCTGTAATTTCCCCCTTATTAAGACCGGCGATCTGATAAGCATCAATGGGATCTAACTTGGTTTTTTCCAAATTATCCGATCCATCCGACCCCGTCATGACCCCTGCATTAAATTTAGTCGTTTTATCATCAGAATATTTTAGAGCAGCTTCTTTAAAGCTAATCTTACCCGCCTGTATCTGACTTTTTATTTTCGTTAATTCTCCCTTAGCACTGGCAATTTCCTGAGCATTAGGAGTGTTGGCAATAAGGATATGTCTTACGTCATAAATTTTACCGGCTTTTCTAACCAGCTGAATAATATGAAAACCATATTCAGTCTCTACAGGATCGGAAATTTCACCTTCCTGCAGATTAAGTGCTGTAGCTTCAAAGGGCTTGACCATCATACCTTTGGAAACTTTGGTTATAAGCCCTCCATAGGCTGCAGATCCAGGATCATCTGAGTAAATTCTAGCCTGGTCTTCAAAAGAAGCTCCCTTTAAGATGTCGGCTTTTATATTCTTTAATTTTTGGATAATTTCTTGCTTTCTATTATCTGTTAATTTAGGGTACATCATAATTCTGCTCAACTTTACCTCCTCATTCACTTCAGGGAGTTGGCTTTTATATTGAGCATAGAAAGCAGACACCTCACTGGGAGTAATATCCACTCCCTTGGTAATCAATTTATATTTTTCTCCCTGGTAATACTGGTCGGAAGACAATTTCTCAATAGCTGCCTTTAGCTCGTAGGCTGTACGGAATCGATAAGCCTTAAGCATGTCTTTTTCGGAAGAAAACCCAGAAAGCATTTGCTGATATCGAGAGTCGGCATCCGCCTTGAGCTCTTTGTTCACATTTCGAATAAGAGTGTCCTTTTTCGCATAGAATAGTAGAAGTTTATTGTGGATAATATTTTCAAGAATTTCACATCTATCCCCTATATTAGCCGTTCCCTGCTGCTTGGCCATATTTACATATTCTTCAATATCGGATTCTAAAACAATTTCATTACCAATGACTGCAGCAATACCATCAGCTAGCTGACCCGGATGTATTTGAGCTTTCAATAATCCCCCAGATAAAGCCAATATCAGAGTACTGAGGATAAAGAAAAAACGGAAGTTTTTAAACATACTTACTTTTTATATAACTGGTGCAAAATTAGAATTCTGACCGAATTAAACCTTATTTTTTATTATAATTATTTCTTAAATTCTTTGTCACACCTTGATAACAGGTTATTCTAGCCTATGATATCGATTGGCCTGATGCCAAGTTTTTATTCCTCTGTACACCTACATGGAGAAGGTGGAGAGAGAAGCCCAGCAGAAAGATTTATCTTTTTTTTCTTTAAAAAAAACTTCACTATAAATTCTAAATAGTCCAGCATAAAATGGACCGTAAAAAACGGTATAAAGGCTTTTTTCTATATCCCCATCCCCATTAGATTTTCACTAAGGACTACAATACTTCTTCAAAGGAGGTCAGCTGCTTCAATCGATTAATTCTTTCTTTGAGCATCTGAGGGGTTACCTCTTTAATTTTCTCAGTTCCAAATTTTTCTACCGTAAATGAAGCCATGGCACTCCCCACAACAAGAGCATTCTTCATGGTCTGGAAATCGAATTTTTCATGCTTTGCTAAGTGGGCTACAAAACCACCTGCAAAAGTATCACCTGCACCTGTGGGATCAAAAACATCTTCTAATAATAAAGCGGGAAGAGCAAATACCTTTGCCTCATGAAAAAGAAGAGCTCCGTGTTCTCCTTTCTTAATAATCACGTATTGAGGTCCTAAGCTGTGTATTTTTTTAGCTGCTTTTACAAGGGAGTATTCTCCAGATAATTGCCTTGCTTCTTCATCATTAATGGTGATAACATCTGTTTTAGCAATAACCTCCATTAATAGGTCCCATGTATGATTCATCCAAAAATTCATAGTATCTAATACCACTAGCTTTGGTCTTTTCTTCATTCTTTCTAACACCGCCAATTGAACTCCGGGATGGAGGTTCCCCAACATTAAGATATCAGCATCCGCAGTGTTTTCTGGAATTTTAGGATCAAAATTTTCCAATACATTTAGCTCTGTCACCAATGTATCGCGCGTATTGAGGTCATTGTGATATTTACCCGCCCAGAAAAATGTTTTACCATCCTTAACGATTTCTACGCCTTCTACATTGATGTTTTTACGCTCCATCATCTTGAGATATTCATCGGGAAAATCCCCTCCTACAACGGAAACTAAATGCACATCAGTTTCAAGTACCGAAGCTGCTAAACCAATATAAGTTGCGGCTCCACCTAATATTTTATCTGTTTTACCAAATGGTGTTTCAATAGCATCAAAAGCTACAGTCCCTACTGAAAGAAGTTTCATTTTCTATATTCTAAAATTATATTGTGATCATTTCCGTGCATAAGCTTTTTACAATCCCCACATGGTAAGTAAAAAATCGCAAAAAAACTTAGCTTTGAAACATCTGGCAAAATTAACTATTTTTAATTTATTGTATATAAAAAAGAATCCTCTTAATAAAAAAGCTGAGATAGCGTTTCAATGCTATAGGCCTGAAAAGATTTTTCAATCGAATAAGCTATTTTAACCTAATTAGTGCCCGATCTTATACCTCTCCTCTTGATAGCATTGTATATATTCTTTGTATTCGGATTAATAAAAGAAGACCGATTCTTTCTTACGGCTCTTCTTTAGAATGTAGAGTGACTATCAACCCCATTCCTGAATAATGGATTCAAGAGGTTTAGGAAAAGTTTTACGTTGGGCTTGAATTAGGTTCACTTTAATATAGGAATACTGAGAAGAGAGATCTTCAAAAATATTTTCATGCTGAACATCTATTCTGCTAAAGGTTATATTGAGGGTCCTATGGGTGAGTTTATGCTGCACTTTTTTTTCCAAACTCACATATTCCTTCCAATCATCGGGAATTAGTGTAGGGAATTCGTAGAGCTTTTTCCATATAAAATTTTCATCTCTTTGTTGTATAAGAAAGTCATTCTTATATTTTATAAAATAGTATTGCAGATTGAGTATTTCTACCTTTTGTTTTTTCTTTTTGACAGGAAACATTTCTACCTGATTAAGATTCCTGGCTCTACATTCTTGCTTGGCAGGACAATGTTCGCAATCGGGATTTTTAGGTTTACACAGCTGAGAACCTATATCCATAATCGCCTGGTTAAAATCGCCTGGACGGTCTTTATCTACCAATGGTAATATTAATTGATAAAAATACGGGTAAGCTTTTGTAGAACTTACATCGAATTCATCAGCGAAAATACGGGAAAAAACCCGATAAAAGTTACCATCAATAGCCGGTACGGCTTCTCCAAAACAAATACTCGCGATGGCCGCTGCAGTATACTTACCCACTCCCTTCATCTGTTGCAAGGCTGAGAAACTTTTCGGAAATTTTCCATTAAATTCTTCCACAATCTGGTAAGCCGCCTTGTGGAGATTTAATGCCCGAGAATAATAGCCTAATCCTTTCCAATATAATAAAACCTCATCATTATCAGCCCGATATAATTCTTTTACGGTGGGAAATCGCTTAATAAAGTTATAATAATAGCTTAAACCCTGGTCTACTCGCGTTTGCTGTAAGATAATTTCGGATATCCATATCTTATAGGGATCCTGAGTTTCTCTCCAAGGTAAATTACGTCTATAAAGATCATACCAAGAAACAATTCTTTGGGTAAGTTTCAGAAAACAAGCTTTTTCTATATTATTTTTCAAAAAAATATTTTATATTTGCAGTCCAAAAATAAAAACAAAAATCGAAATGACAAAAGCTGAATTGGTGAATACCATCTCCAATAAACTAGGGGTAGAGAAGAATGATACGCAGAAGATTATTGAAGCGTTTATGCAGGAGATCAAAACATCTCTTTACAATAACGATAACGTATATTTAAGAGGTTTTGGATCATTTGTTATTAAAACACGTGCAGCAAAAACGGGTAGAAATATTTCAAAAAACACAGCTATTGAAATTCCAGCTCATAACATTCCTTCCTTCAAGCCTTCTAAAATGTTTGCTGAAAAAGTGAAAGCTAAAGTACAAGTAGAAAGTAAATAATTGTTATTAATAAAAATTTTAAACTATGCCTAGCGGAAAAAAAAGAAAGAGACATAAGGTAGCCACCCATAAGAGAAAAAAAAGAAGAAGATTAAATAGACATAAAAAGAAAAAATAATCTTTTTTAGTTTTTTAATAAAATATAATATAGTTAGTGTTTTATTTATTATCTTCACTAACTATATTTTGTTTTATAACAGGTTAGTAATGACCAAAGTATATGAAGAAAGAACTGATTATTTCACATGAAAATGACACCTCTAAAATAGCCCTACTTGAAGATGGCCGATTATTTGAGCTGCATCAAGAAGCTCAAAGCAATCAATTTGTGGTAGGAGATCTTTTTCTAGGAAAAATAAAAAAACTTGCCCCAAATCTCAATGCAGCTTTCGTAAATATAGGTTACGAAAAAGATGCTTTTTTACATTACCTGGATCTAGGTCCTCAAATTCTTTCCTATCAGAAATTCGTACGGGACACCACAGCAAAACGACAACAAAATTCTAGTTTAAAGAATTTTGTTGTACAAAAAGAAATTCCAAAAGACGGCACTATTGATAAGGTGTTAGCTTCCGGAGATAGTATTCTGCTGCAAATTACAAAAGAGCCTATCTCCACTAAAGGTCCGCGTATTTCGACACAAATTTCATTAACTGGGCGTTTTCTGATTCTTATTCCTTTTGATCATAAGGTTTCCATCTCTAAAAAGATAAAGAGCAGCCAGGAAAAAGAGCGCCTAAGAACGCTTATAGAGAGTATTCGTCCTGAGGGATTTGGTGTGATTATCCGTACGGTCGCCGAAGGTAAAAAAGTGGCTGAGCTACACAATGATATGAACCAGCTAATTACCAAATGGGAAAACTGTTTCAAAAATATCCAAAAAAATAAAGTCCCCTCGAAAGTGTTGAGCGAAGAACATAAAGCTGCAGCTATACTTCGCGATAATTTTAATCAGGACTTCGTTAACATCATTTGTGATGACCAACATTTGGTCGACGAAATGAAAAACTATCTGGATGTTATTGCCCCAGAAAGCAAAAATATCGTTCATTTTTATGAATCTCATATTCCTCTTTTGGAATATTATAATGTAGAAAAGCAACTCAAGCAGTCTTTTGGTAAACATGTAAACATACCGAGTTCTAAAGGCGCTTATCTGGTGATTGAACATACCGAAGCATTACATGTTATAGATGTTAACTCGGGTAATAACATTTCTGCCAGTCAGACCAACAAATTGCACGCCTTAAATGTGAACAAAATGGCCGCTACAGAAATTGCGCGCCAACTTAGACTCAGAGACATGGGAGGGATTATTGTTATCGACTTTATCGATATGACCGATCCAGAGCACCGCAAGACCTTGTTTGAGCATTTGAAGACAGAGATGAGGCGAGATAAAGCAAAACACAAAACATTGCCACCGAGCAAGTTTGGGCTTATCCAGATTACCCGCCAGCGGGTTCGCCCTGAAAAGCAAATCGAAACCAAAGAGGTCAATCCGAATAGGGATGGCACTATTCTAGCCCCCATTGTGATTATTGAAAAAATGGAAGAATCCATACGCAACCTCTTAACCAATGAAAAGGGTAAGCTATACCTACACGTACATCCCTTTGTAGAGGCTTATCTTACAAAAGGACTGATGAGCATTCAAAACAAATGGTTTTTGCGTTACAAAAAATGGGTCACGATTATTCCACGAGATTCCTTTAAATATTTGGAATATGCACTCTACAACTCGAAAAAACAAGAGTTAATCAGTGATTCCAATTAAAAAATAAAGCTCCGTTATTTTCGGAGCTTTTTCTTTACTTTATCCATTATTGCACACCAAAGTTTCACTTTTCTCAGTATAGAATTTATATTCTGGCTTATTCCATTGCTTTATTTTTAACTGATATAGCCTTGTATTTTTTAGCCGCGATCTGCTATCAACCTCCTTTAATACTGTACTATTCACTCTCTAGTCAATTGATTTTATTGTTTTAACATTTTTTTAGTACATCTATAAGGGAATATTATGTATATTAGTAAAAATCAAAAAAATAAAAACACTAAATTATGTCCTTAATAAAACTCCCCGCTCTAAAACCCCAATACGATAATTATATCGATGGCAAATTCACTCCACCTGTATTGGGAAAGTATTTTGATAATGTTACTCCAATTAGCGGAAAGGTTTTTACCCAAGCTGCCCACTCTACCAAACAGGATTTAGAACTCGCCATCAATGCCGCGGAAAAAGCTTTTAAAACATGGTCCAAAACCTCTGCTACAGAGCGCAGTGTTATTCTAAATAAAATTGCCGACCGCATGGAAAGTCATTTAGAAGACATCGCTGCTGTGGAAACATATGATAATGGTAAAGCTATACGAGAAACATTAAATGCCGATCTCCCATTGGCTATAGATCATTTTAGATATTTTGCAAGTGTAATCAGAGCAGAAGAAGGCTCCCATAATGAACTGGATGAAAATACCATCTCTTTAATCGTCCATGAGCCCCTCGGAATTGTGGCTCAAATTATTCCTTGGAATTTTCCCATCCTGATGGCAGTATGGAAATTGGCACCAGCCTTAGCCGCTGGAAATTGCGTAGTACTAAAACCTGCAGAAAGCACCCCTATATCAATTATGTATGTAATGGAACTCATCGGTGATCTTATTCCCGCCGGAGTTGTCAATATTGTAAACGGATTCGGGGCTGAATTGGGAAAAACATTAATCACAAACCCTAAGGTGAGCAAAGCCGCTTTTACGGGTTCTACAGCAACAGGGCGCTTGGTTATGCAATATGCCACTGAAAACATTATTCCTGTCACGCTGGAACTGGGCGGAAAATCTCCCAACATTTTCTTTGAATCGGTGATGGAACATGATGATGATTTCCTAGACAAAGCGGTTGAAGGAGCCGTTTTATTTGCCTTAAATCAAGGCGAAGTCTGTACATGCCCCTCCAGATTGCTGATTCAGGAATCGATTTATGAATCTTTTATTAATAAGGTGATTAACCGAGTTAAAGCCATAAAGATAGGCAATCCATTAGATCCTAGTACTATGATGGGGGCACAAGCCTCTAAAGTACAATGGGAAAAAATTTTAGCTTATATCAACTTAGGGAAAGAAGAAGGTGCAGAGGTATTAATAGGTGGTGCAGCCAACCAATTAGAGGGAGATATGAAAGATGGATATTACATTCAGCCTACTCTTTTAAAGGGAGATAATAAAATGAGAATCTTCCAAGAAGAAATTTTTGGACCGGTCTTAGCTGTTACGACCTTTAAAGATGAAACAGACGCTTTAAGTATTGCCAATGATACCATTTATGGCCTGGGTGCGGGCGTATGGACCCGAGATGCACACCAACTGTATAGGGTACCCAGAGCGATTCAGGCAGGCAGAGTTTGGGTAAACCAATATCACAGCTACCCTGCGGGGGCACCCTTTGGAGGGTATAAGCAGTCGGGGATCGGTAGGGAAAATCATAAAAGCATGTTAAATCATTACCGACAAACCAAAAACATGTTGATCTCTTACGACAAAAAAAAATTAGGCTTTTTCTAAATAATATATAAAGCACTCTGCGATAGAGTCCTTTTTTCATTTTAATATTCATCTATAAAAAACAGAAAATATGATTCCAAAAACGATGAAAGCCGCGGTGGTTCGGGAATTCGGCCAGCCCCTAAAAATTGAAGAAGTAAAAGTTAAACGCCCCGGGAGAAACCAAATATTAGTGAAAGTAATGGCCAGTGGAGTTTGCCATACAGATCTACACGCTGTAGATGGAGATTGGCCTGTAAAACCCAAAATGCCCTTAATACCAGGTCACGAAGGAGTAGGTTATGTAGCGGCAGTAGGCGAAAATGTAGCCAATGTAAAAGAAGGAGATGCGGTAGGTGTACCTTGGCTATATAGCGCTTGCGGATGCTGCGAATTTTGTATTACTGGATGGGAAACCCTTTGTGAATCTCAACAAAATGGCGGCTATAGTGTAGATGGAGGTTTTGCCGAATATGTACTGGCCGATGCAAGATATGTGGGCAAACTTCCTGACAATGTTAATTTTTTACAAATGGCCCCTATTTTATGTGCCGGAGTAACTGTTTATAAAGGCTTAAAAGAAACCGAAACCAAACCCGGACAGTGGGTGGCCATATCGGGCATCGGAGGTCTAGGTCATGTGGCGGTGCAATACGCAAAATCTATGGGTATGCATGTAGTAGCAGTAGATGTAGGAGATGATAAGCTGGATTTGGCGAAACGCTTAGGTGCAGATCTTACCGTAAACGCAAGAACACAAGATCCTGGTGAATTTGTAAAAAAAGAGTTAGGAGGAGGGGTTCACGGAGCCTTAATTACAGCTGTCTCCCCTATCGCTTTTAAACAAGGCATCAGTATGCTTAGAAGAAGGGGTACCCTTGCCTTAAATGGCCTTCCAGCAGGAGGATTTGATTTACCTATTTTCGAAACTGTTCTAAATCGATATACTATTAGAGGTTCCATAGTTGGTACTCGTAAAGACCTACAGGAAGCTATAGAATTTGCTTCTGAAGGACTGGTAAAAGCCAATGTGACAGCTGCAAAACTTGAAGATGTAAATCATGTTTTTGACAAAATGAAAAAAGGGCAGATAGAAGGGCGTATCGTTCTGGATATTGCCCATAAATACCTGTCCTGACAACCTTATTTATATACAAAAATTTAAATAGCCCCTAAAATGTTAAAAAGACTCGATGCAACGAAGAAAGCCGTAGATTTATTGAGAGAATTGAAATCTTTACATGGAGAGCTCATGCTTTATCAAGCGGGAGGATGCTGTGAAGGAACTCAGCCTCAATGCTTTGAAAAAGAAGGTTTTTATCTTCGTACACATGATGTTTGTATTGGAGAAATAGAAGGAACCCAATTTTGGGTTGATAAGGATTTATATGAATACTGGAAACATGCTCACTTTAATTTGGATGTTATAGAAGGTATTGGTACGGGTGGTTTTTCTTTAGAGTCCCCGCTGGGTAAAACCTTTAAGGTAAGTTATAGAATCTTCTCATCAGAAGAACTGAAGGAGCTGGAACCGCTAAAGCTACACCAAACCCCATAGGTATCTGTACTAACTATAAAAGTATTCACCCGCCTTCAAATAAAACCACAATTTTTTATTTCAGTGAATATTCTTACGAATCCCACTTGATCAGTCATCATTCTAGTGTCCAGAATCTATAAGGAGCTGGTTAATTTATTCAATTTCCGGATCCGTAGGTCTTATCCTTTTTCTTCATGCTTTTGATCTTTTTCCTGTGAAGGGAATTGAGGATTTTGAGGGAGTGTGTCCTTAATTCCTGTCGGATTCCCCCTTAGATAATCCGGCAGCTCAAGTCCTGCCATATTGAACAAATCATTAAGCGGCGGCACCGACTTCATCATTCCTGATAAAAAATTAGCCGTAGAAGTGGCCCCGGCCTCGCCACCATGAGTATCCCATACTGTAACTTTGTCTATTTTAATTCCTTTAACGGCTTCCACCTGTGTTTTTACCAATTCCGGAAGTTTTTCTAAAATCAACAATTTAAACGCGCTATTAGCGTCTCCACCCGCAGCCCTCACCACCTGATCATACCCTTCCGCCTGTTTGGTTAATATTTCATATAAACCTTTTGCTTCGGCTTCCATTTTAGCAAAAATAGCATCTGCCTCTCCTTGTGCCTGTAAACGAATTCTTTCTGCCTGTGCCTGTGCTTCTATAATCGCTCTCTGTTTGGCAATTTCAGCCGGAATAACTACATTGGCCCGCTGCGTTGAACGCTCCCTCTCAGCACGGGCTGATTCTGCTTTCTGTTCCGCCATATAAGATTCCTCCAAAGCTTTTGCTGCTTGTACCTTTTCTGCTGCAATCGCCAGTCGCAATGCTTCGGCCTCCTTTTCCCGTCTCTCAGCATCTGAATTAGCGATCGTTATTTTAGCTGAATTTTCTCCTCTTACAGCTAGAGAGTTGGCGAGTGAAGTGGCAATTCGAGATTCTTTTTCCGCTTCTGCCTTACCTATACTTTCATCCTTATAGGCTGCAGCAATGCTCACCTCTTTATCTTTTTGGGTAATGGCTATTTTCACATCGCGATCCCTGGTGGTCTCGGCAATCTGAATATCTTTCTGACGATCGGCTTCGGCTTTTCCGGTTTCCCCGATTTTTTCTTGCTCAGCCACACTTACTTTGGCTTCATTAATAGCTTTTGCAGCAGCCTCTTTCCCCAATGCCTCAATATAGCCGGATTCGTCCTTTATATCGGTAACGTTAACATTAATCAGTTTTAATCCTATTTTCTTTAACTCGGTATCCACATTATTGGAAATGTTTTCCAATAATTTATCCCTATCGGAATTAATTTCCTCAATGGTCATCATGGCAATTACCAAACGCAGTTGACCGAACAATATGTCTTTAGAAAGTTCCTGAATTTGATCAGGTGAGAGCCCCAATAAACGTTCTGCAGCATTTCCCATGGTATCTGGTTCTGTACTAATGGCAATAGTAAAGCGACAGGGAACATCCACGCGAATATTCTGACGAGAAAGCGCATTGGTGAGGTTGGCTTCTATGGAAATAGGCTTGAGATCGAGATAAGCAAAATCCTGAATTACAGGCCATATAAATGCGCCTCCCCCATGGACACAGGTGGCCGATTTCCCCCCCGTTTTGCCATATACCACTAAAATTTTATCCGAGGGACAACGCTTGTAACGGGAAATTAAAGCGATAAAGGTTATAAAAAAGACAACTATAATTAAAATAACTAATGAAAAGGCTCCGAACATGATTTAATTTAATTTTTCAACGATTAATATTTTATTCTTGATTTTTTTTACCACCACGGTGGTTCCTACTTCCATAGCCTCTGGGCTTTCCGTCATGGCTTCCAACTCATGGTAAGCCCCCTTTACACTAATCTGTACCTTGCCTTGTCCACGCATATTTGCAGGAATAGAAATATAAACTCTACCGCTTAGCTTGAGAAGATCTTCTATATTAAAAGTATTATTCTCAGATAGCTTAAGCAATTGTCTGATAATGATAAAGAATATACAGATAAACAATACGCCTATACATGTTGCCAGAAGAGTCAGCAGGTATTTATTTTCTATTAACGGGTAGAATACCACTCCCGTCCAACCAAAACCCAATAAGAAATTAATGAGATTACGAAAAGAGAAAAACTGAAAAGGAACCTCTGTATGATCTAAGTCTCCATTAAAATGAATATCCAATCCCTCCGATGCTATTCCTCCTATAAACGTCATCACCGACTGTATCAGAAATATAATACTACTCACCAGCGCTACATACCAAAAAGCTTTCTCTAGAGGAGGTAATCCATTTAAAAATTCAAACATAAGTAGATCATTTTAAGGCTTAAAAACAAATATACTATTTTTTGCACATTAATTTTACTAAATTCGAACCCAAAAATAAATGGTTCAATTGATGAACACTGAATACCTATATTCTACATGGAGTTTTATTGAAAAATGGTACTGGATTCCCTTAGGTATTGCAAATATCGCTATCATTACCACTATAATGATAGAAAATAGAAATCCCCCGAAGACCTTAGCCTGGATAATGGTGATCATTTTTCTACCCATCATAGGCATTATCATTTATTTTTTCTTTGGTCAAAATTTTCAACGTGAAAAACATTTTAAAAAAATAGACGAAAAACAAAAGCGCTACATTCTAAATCAATGGAAAAAACTAGAAGGTTCTCTGGATGAGGATATACTCAAGATTGAAGATGAAATCGGTAATTTGTATCAGGTTTATCTGTTTCTTAGTAAAACACGAGTCTCTCCCCCTAGCCTTTATAATGAAACCCAACTTCTTATTAACGGTGAAGAGAAATTCCCTGAATTTATAAAAGCTTTAAAAAAGGCAAAAAATCATATTCATCTGGAATATTATATTTTTGAAGAAAAGGGCATCGGCAACGATATTCTGAATATTCTGATTCAAAAAGCTAAAGAAGGGGTGATCGTGAGAATGATTATCGATGATTTAGGCTCCCCCCAACTGGCACGGTATGGGAAAAAGTTTGAAAATACAGGAATTGAATTTCAGGTATTTCTGCCCGTGCGCTACAACTCGCTAGCTAACTCCAATTTCCGCAACCACCGTAAAATATTAATTATAGATGCCGAAATTGCTTTTGTAGGAGGCATCAATATTAGCGACAGATATCTCAATACCCCAACGAGCCCCTACCCCTACTGGAGAGATACCTCCGTGATGATCAAAGGAGCTGCTATCAATATTTTACAACTGCGCTTCTGGCTAAGTTGGATGATGACAGAGGGACAATCTTATTCTCTGGAAGATGCTCAATACTATTACAACTGGTACAACAAGCCTCGGGGTAACAGTATTGTGAGCTTTGCCCTCACCACACCTGGAGAAGAAATTCAATCCGCCATGGAATCTTTAATTTTAGGAATTACGCTGGCAAAGAAAAAAATTCAGATATGCACGCCTTATTTTATACCGACGGATTCATTTAAAACGGCCTTGTGTATTGCCGTATCCAAAGGGGTAGAGGTAGAGATGATTATCCCCAAAGAAAACGATTCTTTTATCGTGCAAAATGCATCGCTCTCTTTTATGAAATCTTTATTAAAAAGAGGCATAAAATTATTTCTGTACGAAAAAGGCTTTATGCATGCTAAAACGGTTAACATCGATGATGAATTGGCTTATGTAGGAACCGTTAATCTGGATAACCGAAGTTTCCTTATTAATTTTGAAATTAATGCGATCATTCACGACACTAAATTATTGACAAGAATGAGCCGTCAGTTTGAAGAAGATAAAAAAGACTCCTCTATCATGAGCATAGAAAAATGGAATCAAACGTCCCTGTTCAACAGAGGCTTTGCCTCGTTATGCCGGCTACTCGCTCCTTTATTATAAAAAATAGTTTACAAATTCGTTAATTTTAACTAATTTTAAGGGTAGTAAAACATAAGATGAAAATATTATCTAATATTATTGAAAAATTTTCTAACAGTGAACTGGGTGGAGTAAATTCCCATAAATTGTACTCACCTCCTTATCGCTCTTTTCTAAGCTTAGAAAAAATACAGGCACTACACCCCAAGCTGGCAGCTGTAAATATATTGCTATACCCCAAATCTCACCAATGGTACTTTCCTCTTATCGTAAGAAGTTTTAGTCCCCGAGATTGCCACAGCGGACAAATTAGCCTTCCGGGAGGCAAATATGAAAGCTATGATGTTAGTTTTGAGGAAACCGCCAAACGGGAAACTTTTGAAGAATTAGGTATTGACAAGGACAGTATGAGCATTATTAAAGCGCTAACTCCTATCTATATCCCCAGCAGTAATTTTTATGTGTATGCCTATGTTTCTTGGATGGACAAAACCCCTATATTTAGTATACAAGAATCTGAAGCACAAGAACTTATAGAAATTCCTGTAAATTCTCTCTTTAATCTTCCAGATCCGCCTGAAATGAAAATCCTACACTCTACCCAAGGGAAAAAAGTTCCCGTGATCGATTTCAAAGGTCATATTATTTGGGGTGCTACATCAATGATTCTATCAGAATTTAGAGACTTAATGAAAAAAGTTTAATTTTGCACTTTACGAAGAGGCCCGACGAATCATCCCGGGTTTCCCTATGGATTTAGTAGAAAATGGCAAAAAAAAATATATTTACCGATGCCTTTGGCAATATTTATTTTCTGAAAAGATTTATAATTTTCATCTTGGGTATGATTTCTTACCGACGCTTTAATGGATTTAATAAACTCAAAATAAGCGGATCTGAAAATCTAGTGGACCTCCCCACAACCAATGTACTATTCGTATCGAATCACCAAACCTACTTTGCAGATGTTGCAGCTATGTATCACGTTTTTTGTAGTGTGAATAACGGATATATCAATACGATTAAAAATCCTGTTTACCTACTCAACCCGAAAATCGACTTCTATTATGTGGCTGCGGAAGAGACCATGAACAAAAATTTCCTTGCCCGAATTTTCAAGCTGGCAGGAGCTGTCACCGTTAAAAGAACATGGAGAGCTGAGGGTAAAAACGTCAATAGAATGGTAGATATGAGTGAGGTCGAAAACATTATGAAGGCGCTAGAAAATGGATGGGTGGTTACCTTCCCTCAAGGCACCACTTCGGCTTTTGCCCAAGGAAGAAAAGGAACCGCAAAGCTTATCAAAAATCAGAAACCCATCGTTATTCCTATTAAGATTAATGGATTTCGCAGAGCCTTTGATAAAAAAGGACTGAAAATAAAAATTACGGGTACAGAACCCACACTGCAGTTTAAACCAGCCTTGGATATTGATTACGATAAAGACAGCGCCTCTGATATTTTAGATAAAATCATGCACGCCATTGAGCAAACGCCAGAGCATAATATTCTCCATGAATATGATCAGGAACTAGAAGCCAAAAAAAATGCTCAGGAACAGCTTACAAAAAACGAAAGCGAATAAAACACCATAAACTTATGAACATCCATTTCATTGCCATAGGTGGTAGTGCTATGCACAATTTAGCTATAGCCCTTCAACAAAAAGGCTACCATGTAACAGGTTCTGACGACGCTATATTCGAACCCTCAAAAACCCGATTGGAGAAACAAGGACTTCTCCCCCCCCAACAAGGCTGGTTTCCGGAAAAAATAAACACTCATATCGATGCGGTTATCTTGGGAATGCACGCCCATGCGGATAATCCTGAGCTTATAAGAGCTAAAGAACTAGGCCTAAAAATATATTCATATCCAGAGTTTCTATATGAACAATCCAAAAATAAAACACGGGTAGTGATTGGAGGTTCCCATGGAAAAACCTCGATCACCTCGATGATACTCCATGTATTGCATTTTCATAAAAAAGAGGTAGACTACATGGTAGGTGCCCAATTAGAAGGTTTTGATGTAATGGTAAAACTTACAGAGGAAAATGATTTTATGATTTTGGAAGGAGACGAATACCTTTCTTCAGCTTTAGATCCTCGTTCAAAATTTTTACTTTACCAGCCTAATATAGCCCTGATCAGTGGTATTGCGTGGGATCACATCAACGTGTTCAAAACTTTTGAAGATTATATAGAGCCGTTTCGAAAATTTGTGGGCAGTATCGTTCCCGGCGGGGTATTAGTATACAATGAAGAAGATACAGAGGTGATAAAAATAACCCATGGGGCAGAAAATTATTTTCGAAAAATACCTTATAAAACCCCTCCCTATGAGATAATTAACGGAGAGGTAAATCTGATCACAGATCTGGGAAATATTCCACTCAATATTTTTGGGAAACACAATCTACTCAATATAGAAGGTGCGCGCTTTATATGCCAACAGCTAGGAATTATGGCAGAAGATTTTTATGAAGCTATTATGAGCTTTAAAGGTGCTTCGAAAAGATTGGAAAAAGTCAACCGAAAGGATGCTGCGATCCTGTATAAAGATTTTGCTCATGCACCTTCTAAAGTGAAAGCCTCTGTAGCGGCCTTTATAGAGCAATTCCCTAAGAAAAAAATACACGCTTTTCTTGAACTTCATACTTATAGCAGCTTAGATCCTGTTTTTTTAGAACAATATGCCCATACCCTAAATGGAGTTGAAAATGCGGTAGTCTTCTATTCAGAGGAAGCACTAAAGATAAAGAGGATGGAACCTCTCTCTCCACAGATGATCAAAAACGCTTTCAAAAACCCCGAATTAAAAGTGTTTACCCACTCTGGTGATCTACACACCTACTGGGAGAGCTTGAATAAAAATGAAGGAGCCTTCCTGATGATGAGCTCTGGTAATTTCGGAGGTATAGATTTAAGCCAATAAAAACTTCTATCCTTATATTCAGAATCCCCAATTATCGATTGATAATTGGGGATTCTGATTTTATTCATTATAAATAAACACAAAAAAGGTATCAAGTATATTATTTTAATTTCTCAATTTATTTTGTCTTTATTTATGATAATTTGATTAAATTTGATTAAATCACAATGGCCATGAGATATCACAAAAATGGAAAAATCCCCCCTAAAAGGCATACCATTTTCAAATCTGAAAAGGGTGAATTTTACTACGAACAATTGTTTGGTACGGAAGGCTTCCACGGGATATCTTCTCTATTGTACCACCTCCATCGCCCAACGCAGATAAAAGAGATAAAGAATATAAAAGATGTAACGCCTAAAATTGCTGTAAGTAAAAATATTCTACCCCGGCGCATACAGAGCATGAAAGTACAAGCTGAGGATGATTTTCTGGAAAGCAGAAAAGTACTCCTGTTAAATAACGACCTTAAAATGGGTATCGCTAAGCCCAGAAAATCTACACAGGATTATTTTTATAAAAATGCAGGATGTGATGAGCTACTTTTTGTAAAAAAAGGAGGGGGTACCCTCAAAACTTTTTTAGGCAATATAGAATTTGGATATGGAGATTACCTGATTATTCCAAGAGGCTGCATTTATCAAATCGAGTTTCAAGATTCGGATAATATTTTATTTTTTATAGAGAGTGAATCCCCAATTTATACTCCGAAACGCTACAGAAACGAATTTGGTCAATTATTGGAACACGCTCCTTTTTGTGAACGAGATCTCATTCCCCCTACTTATATTCTCCCGCGCGATGAAAGAGGAGATTTTTTAATCAAGCTAAAGAAAGAAAACCAAATTACCGACTTTATCTATGCTACACATCCTTTTGATGTTGTGGGATGGGATGGTTACTTCTATCCATTCAAATTCAATATTAAAAATTTTGAGCCGATTACAGGTAGGATACACCAACCCCCTCCAGTCCACCAAACCTTTGAAGGAAATAATTTTGTGGTATGCTCCTTTGTGGCCAGAATGTATGACTATCATCCACTCTCTATTCCAGCGCCCTATAACCACAGTAATATTGACTCCGATGAAGTCCTATTCTACGTAGAGGGTGATTTTATGAGCCGCAATCATATTAATATGGGTGACTTTACCCTCCATCCGGGTGGGGTTGTCCATGGCCCCCACCCAGGCGCTATGGAACGCAGCATTGGAAAAAAAGAAACCCACGAGTATGCCGTGATGGTAGACCCTTTTAAACCTCTAAAACTGACTGATGAAGCTCTAAAAGTAGAAGATCCGTCCTATACCACTTCATGGTTAGACTAAAGAAAGAAAACCTTATAAAATAAAAATAGTATATGACCCAATATGTAAGTGCCGAAGAAGCTGTATCTGTAATCCAACGTGGCAACAGAATATTTTCTCACGGTAGTGCCTGTACCCCTAACTACTTATTAAATGAAATCGCCAGGCAATCCTATAGATTAGAAAATATAGAGATTGTTTCTATCACCCAGCAAGGGGACGTGGCCATTGCGAAACCAGAATATGAAAATCATTTTCATATCAACTCATTATTTGTGTCTACCCCTGTAAGAGAGGCTGTAAATTCGAATCGAGGAGATTTTATTCCTATATTTCTAAGCGAGATTCCTATTCTTTTCAAAAATGATATACTTCCGCTAGATGTTGCGCTTATTACAGTTTCTCCTCCCGACAAACACGGCTATTGTTCGTTAGGTACCTCCGTAGATATTGCACGATCGGCTGTGGACACTGCTAAAAAAGTGATCGCCATCGCAAATCCTAAGATGCCTCGAACCCATGGAGACGGAACAATACACATTAGCAAAATTGATAAAATCGTATGGCACGAAGAAGAACTACTCACTATAGATTATGCCTCTAAAGTGGGAAAAGAAGAACTTATTATAGGTCAGTATATCGCCGAACTCATAGACGATAGAGCGACCTTACAAATGGGAATAGGCACTATTCCTGATGCTGTTCTCAAGTGTTTAAGTAATCATAAGGACCTTGGCATTCACACCGAAATGTTAAGCGATGGTGTGATTGACCTTATAAAAAACAATATTGTCACTAATCGGTACAAAGGTATACACGAACATACGAGTATTACAAGTTTCTGCTTTGGTACAAAAAGACTATACGATTTTGTAGATGATAATCCTTGTATTTCCTTTTTAGATGTACAACATGTCAATTACCCTATTAATATTATGCAAAATAAAAAAATGCATGCTATCAATTCGGCAATAGAAATTGATCTGACCGGACAAATATGTGCAGATTCTATAGGAACCTATCAATATAGTGGTATCGGAGGTCAGATGGACTTTATGAGAGGTGCTGCCCTTAGCAAAGGGGGGAAACCTATTATGGCGCTCACTTCGCGCACTAAAAAAGGAGTACCTCGAATCGTTCCGTTCCTAAAACAAGGTGCTGGAGTGGTGACCACAAGAGGTCATGTACACTATGTTGTAACCGAGTATGGAGTAGCTTATCTTTATGGAAAAAACCTAAGACAAAGAGCTCAAGCCCTTATTTCCATTTCTCATCCAGACGATAGAGAGATGTTGAGTCAAGCAGCCTATGAAAGATTTAAATGCCACCGATCTCTAGTATAAATATTGATTTATAATTGAGTAGAGGCCCTATTCCTATTCTCCTAAAAAAAGTAAAAAAATGTCTACATTAAATTTTGCTCAGAAAATTGCACAAGCCGAGAATTTCTTACCTATTAACGGTACCGACTACATTGAGTTCTATGTGGGAAATGCTAAACAAGCTGCGTATTTTTATCAAACCGCTTTCGGATTTCAACCGCTGGCTTATGCAGGGCCCGAAACAGGTATACGCGATCGTGCTTCGTATGTCCTACAGCAGGGAAAAATAAGGATCATCCTTACGGCTGGTCTTAGATCAGACAGTGAAGTATGTGAACATGTGAAAAAACACGGAGATGGTGTAAAAGTCTTAGCACTATGGGTAGATGATGCTTATCAGGCCTTTGAAGAAACAAGCAATAGAGGAGCCCTACCCTATCTGCAACCCCTTACTTTAAACGATAAATATGGAGAAGTAAAAATGTCAGGCATCTACACCTATGGAGAAACTGTACATATGTTTGTGGAAAGAAAAAACTATACCGGTGCCTTTATGCCAGGATACAAAAAGTGGAAAAGCGAATACTCCCACTCCGATGTAGGTTTACTTTATGTGGATCATTGTGTAGGCAATGTAGGCTGGAACCGCATGATGCCTACAGTAAGTTGGTACGAAAAAGTAATGGGATTTGTCAATATACTTTCATTTGACGATAAACAAATCAGTACCGAATATTCGGCATTGATGTCTAAGGTGATGTCCAATGGTAATGGCTATGCTAAATTTCCCATTAACGAACCTGCTAAAGGAAAGAAAAAATCTCAAATAGAAGAATTTTTGGATTTTTATGAGGGAGAAGGCGTTCAACATATTGCAGTAGCTACAAAAAATATTATCCATACCGTAACGGAACTTAAAAAACGGGGTGTTGCATTTCTATCGCCTCCCCCTAAATCGTATTATGAAATGATTCCCGATAGAATAGGAGCCATTGATGAAGACTTAAATAAACTCCAGGATTTAGGCATCCTCATCGATCGAGATGAGGAAGGCTACCTATTACAAATTTTTACAAAACCTGTGGAAGATCGCCCGACTCTATTTTTTGAGATTATAGAGAGACACGGAGCCCAAAGCTTTGGCGCAGGAAATTTTAAAGCATTATTTGAAGCATTAGAAAAAGAACAAGAAAAAAGAGGAAATTTATAATGTTTTTATGCTAACTTTGGTCATATATTAATTGAAAAAAATGAAGAATATTCTTTTAACATGTGCTCTCATCTACACGGGTGCATGTGCCCAAGCACAAACCAACAGCCTATACAAAAGGTTGGACAAATTGGAACATAGATCCGCCGATAGAAACTATGACGAATTTAAACTCCTAGGCAAAAAATTCATTAATTTAAAAGACTCAACAGATCACGAGGAGAAGCATATCCTGGAGTTTCATCCTAAAAACCAAGTAAGATTAATTGAAATTATCAAAGACAAAAGCACCCAAAGAGAATACTCCAACGTCTTCACCGGAGATGTGGTCAGAAGGAATAACGCAGTTTCTGTGCGTCTGGACAAACTAGAAGGAGAGACAATGACGTATCCCTTAGTTTACAATTTACTGTTAGGACAGCATAATAATCTTTACTATTTCACCAACATCAACAATCGGCAAAAATGGGTAGAATCTCCAGATGTAAACCGATTAAAAGATTATAAGAGAGCAATAAGCAAATAACCCTAAAGAACATAATATGGTATAAGGTTCAAGAAAATGTTGTATTTTTAGTACAATCTTTTTTGAGCCTTTTTCTTTTTAAATATTTTTTATATGACTTCATTCGTAGAAAATTCAGATTTAACAGATTTTTCAATATACAATATCCCTTTTGGCGTGGCTATTTTTAATCAGGAATATATAGCCTGTGCCACTCGAATAGGCAATATCATAATTGATCTTGCTACCCTATATGATGAGGGTTATTTTGAAAATATTGAGGGACTTGAAGATAATGTTTTCGAGGCCTATACCCTCAATTCCTATATTGAACTCGGAAAACCGATTACCTCAAAAGTAAGAGAGCGAATACAGGAGCTGCTCACAGAAGGATCTACACTATCCAAAGACCAAAGAGTGATAGAAACCTGTTTTTTTGATATGGAAGAGGTTCAGATGATGCTCCCCATCCATATTCCTAATTATACTGACTTTTATAGCTGTATAGAGCATGCTACCAATGTGGGGAAAATGTTCCGCGATCCAGAAAACCCACTTCTCCCCAACTGGAAACATCTGCCGGTAGCCTATCACGGAAGAGCCTCCTCAATTGTCGCTTCGGGCGTTAACCTACACAGGCCTAAAGGACAAATGAAAACCTCGGATCAAAAAAATCCCGTTTTTGGACCTTCCCAACAATTAGATTTCGAACTAGAAATGGCCTTCGTTACTAATAAAGATACCGAGCTGGGCAGCTGTATTACGACTGCAGAGGCCGAAGATGCTATTTTTGGATTGGTCATTTTCAATGATTGGAGTGCACGGGATATTCAGTCGTGGGAATATGCTCCGCTAGGTCCTTTTTTGGGAAAAAATTTCGGTTCATCTATATCGCCATGGGTGGTTACACTTGAAGCTTTAGACCTTTTTCGCATCTCTTCGCCTCCACAGGATCCCGAGGTTTTAGAATACCTTCAATATACAGGAGATAAAAACTTTGATATTCAACTTGAAGTTTATCTTCAGCCTGAAAATGCTGATGAAAACTTAATCTCTCAGAGCAATTATAAATACCTTTACTGGAATATGGCTCAACAGCTGGCTCATCATACCGTAAACGGCTGTAATATAGAAATAGGCGATGTTTACGCGAGTGGAACCATATCAGGTCCCTCCCCCCAATCCTTCGGTTCCATGCTAGAGCTCACCTGGAAAGGAAGCAAACCTATCAAATTGACTGATGGCTCGGAAAGAAAGTTTATTGAGGATGGAGATACCGTTATTATCAGAGCTTATAATCAAAAAGAAGGAAAACGCATAGGATTCGGAGAAGTGCGCACTCAGATTTTACCCGCAAAATGAAAATGTATTGCCTCGAAAATCTGCTAAAATCCCTTTAATATTTAGCTATGAAAAGCCTTCTACCTAATGAAATATCGAGTCAACAGCTTCAAAATCTAATGCAAACGGCTATAGCGCCTAGGCCTATAGCTTTTGTTAGTAGTATTGATCAGCAGGGTAATGTAAACCTCAGTCCCTTTAGCTTTTTTAATATGTTCAGTACACAACCCCCTATTATTATTTTTTCGCCCTCACGAAGACTTAGAGACAACACTACCAAACATAGCTTACAAAATGTGCTCGATACTCGAGAAGTCGCTATTGGAATCGTTAACTTTCCTATTGTACAGCAAGCATCATTAACGAGTACCGAATATAAAAAAGGGGTTAATGAGTTTATAAAAGCTGGTTTAAAGATGAAACCAGCTGACCTGATTAGCCCACCACTAATTGAGGAAAGCCCTGTTAATTTTGAATGTAAAGTAAATGATATTATCTCTTTAGGAAACAAAGGGGGTGCAGGTAACCTAGTGATATGTGAGGTTATAAAAATCCATATTCGTGAGGAATACCTAGATGATAAAGGTAACCTGGACCAGAAAAAACTAGATCTCGTGGCCCGATTAGGGAGTAACTGGTATGCTAGAAACACCGGTGATAATCTTTTCGAAGTTCCTAAGCCACTGATAAAAAAAGGAATCGGATTTGACCAACTCCCGGACTCTATAAAGTACAGCAGTGTATTTACAGGAAATGATTTGGGGATGCTCTCCAATATAGAACATCTGCCCCAGGGCCACTTCAGTACACAGAAAAAAAAACATCAAAAAGCCCATGAATTACTCTTAGAAAATAAAATTGAAGAGGCCTGGAAAGTTTTAACACTTGACTAAACCTAGTAAGATTTGGTATTGGTCTTGAGTGTATTTTTTGGAGGATATTCAAATCATACAAAAATGGAAGATTAAAGATCTTACCGTTACATTCATTTTGAATGAAGCTTGTTATCATGCTTTATCATAAGCCATTCTTCTTGATTGACAGAAGGCTACTCTGGAAATACCATAACACCTAAATCTCTTTTGCATAATGCCGCGTTTTTAATTTTTTATGCACAGCTGAAAGTATTTTTTTTATAAAAACCTCTTTGAGGGGGTGAGATTTATATTATAGATCTTGCATTAAACGCCTAAAATAGGCCACCTTCCATAGAATTATAGGGCTTAAAAGTGTCGATGCTAGAAAGTAGTATGTAATACTTTTTTCCATAAAATCCTTAAATCGAGACATCCACAAAACCAAAATAGAGAAAATACAACAATAAAACTTACTCCATTCAACACGATTAACTTAGGTAAAGTTACAGGTCTTAAAAAGTTTAAAATTAATACCCCAATACATGATTGAGGTATTATAAAATAAATTATCCACCCGTGGTGCATTTAAGCAATACGAGTTTTTAAGTTGTTAATATTTCTATTGTTTAGTTTATTAATGCATTGTATAACAGTCATAGCCATTATCTTAGATAATATTCTGTTCTTAAAGCCATCAA
>NZ_JAAABJ010000484.1 GCF_009904105.1 Elizabethkingia argenteiflava
ATTTTGATACAAGTGCTTAATATCTTTGAGATAATGAATATCATGTACAGAAGCTTGTGTTACATCAAAATCGGTAAAAATCCCATCAGTAGTAAACACTGCATGCAATTTATAACCATAATAAACACTATTTTGCCAAGCACAAAAACCTTTATCTGGGCTGGTAAAGTAATTTTCTCTACAAACAGTACTTCTGCAACTTCTGATTAATTTGCATATTTC
>NZ_JAAABJ010000485.1 GCF_009904105.1 Elizabethkingia argenteiflava
ATAAGCTGAATTATTTTTACCAGATCATATCTCGTCGAAAATTCTCTTTTTCCTTTGCTTAAATGAGGTAAAATCCATTGTTCTATTTTATCTTTGCTGATGAGTTCCAGATTATTAGTTATTTGATGTGCAATTCAAATTTGCTATTTTTCTCGGAACTCTTTTTGTGTAAATAAGTTTAAACAACTTCTATGTTTTTATCTAAATATTTGTAGATTTGTTTATATATTTTTATTATGAACAAATGTTTTTTGTATTCTTTTTTTCTACTTTTTGTATTGGCTTCTCCGCTCTACTTTTCACAGTACCACCCCAAAAACATTAACAAATCCACATTAGAAGAAGCCTACCGCTGGGTAGATAAAACCTACTCCTCTTTAAGCCAGGATGAGAAGTTGGGCCAACTTTTTATCATAGATTTATATGCAGACAAGGACCAAACACATATCAACTCCGTACGTCAACTTGTTCTCCAGGAAAAAATAGGAGGTATTATCCTTATGCAAGGCAATGCCTTAAATCAGATTGAGTCAATCAACGAATTTCAAAATTCCTCAAAGATTCCACTACTCATCGGTATAGATGCGGAATGGGGTTTATATCAAAGAATTGCGACCGCTCATAAATTCCCATGGGCAATCACTTTAGGTGCTATTCAGAATGAAAAACTCATTTATGAAATGGCTTCTCAAATAGCAGTGGATGCTAAAAGAATGGGGATTAATTGGAATTTTGCACCTGTTGTGGATGTTAATACCAATCCTATGAATCCAATTATAGGGAATCGTTCTTTTGGATCGGATGTACAGAATACCATTAGAAAGGGACTTGCCTACAGCAATGGACTCCAAGATCATGGTGTTTTATCCTCGATTAAGCACTTCCCAGGACACGGTGATACGGATAAGGACTCCCACCTGGACCTTCCTGTGGTTAAACATAATATCGAAAGACTCATGAATACCGAACTGGCTCCCTTTACAGCTCTCATCAATAAAAATGTGGGGGGAGTAATGGTTGCTCATCTCTATGTCCCAGCTTTAGAGGCTCGATCAGGTGTTCCAGCAAGTCTATCCTACCCTATTGTGACCGATTTATTGAAAAAAAAATTAGGCTACAAAGGAATTATTATTACCGATGCCCTAAATATGGGAGCTATAACCCGTCGCTATAGCCCTGGTGAAGCAGATAAAAAAGCCTTTGCGGCAGGAAATGATATTATGCTCTTCTCAAAAGGCGTATCAGAAGGTAAAAAACTTATTCAACAGGCAATTGATCAGGGCGAGATCCCACAATCTAGAGTGGAAGAAAGCGTAAAAAAGATTCTTTTAACCAAATATTTACTAGGACTTCAACATTTTAAGAGAGTCAATCCCCTCAATATAGATCGGGATCTAAACGATGAGAAACATGCTCAACTCTCTGAAAAATTGTATGCTCATGCGTTAACACTTTTAAAAAATGATCAGCAACTTTTACCTTTACAAAAAGGAGAAAGTGTTTATTATGTTCCTTTGGAAGAAGCACCTTATCAAACTTTTGAGGACGAGTTAAGCCAACACACAAATCTTATAATAAAAAAGGCAAATGAAATTGGAGATATTCCGCCTAATGCTAAGGTTATTATCGGTTTCCACAAAGATAATTCTACAGCCTATAAACCCTATAAAATTTCGGAGGCCAGTAAATCTATTCTTACTGAATTATCCCACAATCATCGAGTGATACTCAATGTATTCGGAAGCCCGTATGCTTTAATGGATATCGATATACAAAATATTCCGACAGTATTGGTTTCTTATGAGAATAACGAATACTCGCAAAAGGCGACAGTAAAAGGCCTTTTAGGCCAATCCAGCATACTAGGTAGACTCCCTGTCTCCCTGAATAGTCAATTGAAATATGGGGCGGGACAAGATCTTAAACAAAAATAAGAAATAGATTATGAAAATAGGTATTCTTTGCTACCCTACCTATGGAGGAAGCGGAATTGTGGCTACAGAGCTGGGGATGTTATTAGCGAATAACGGACATGAGGTACATTTTATGAGTTCCAATATGCCTGCACGACTGAATATGACGCAGCCCAACATCTATTTTCACAAAGTTAACGTCGAAATCTATCCGCTATTTAAATATCAACCCTATGATATTGCACTCTCGTCTACTATTTATCATGTAGTCAAGATCTATAAACTCGATATTATCCATGCCCATTATGCCATTCCCTATGCTTATGCAGCTTATATGGCTAAGCAAATGCTGAAAGATGATGGTATAGAAACGCCTCTTATTACAACACTCCATGGCACTGATATTACACTCGTAGGCCAGCATCCCAGCTACAAGAAATCGGTAGAGTTTTCTATTAACAAGTCCGATTTCGTAACCTCCGTATCTGAAAGCCTGATGAAGGATACTTATATTAATTTTGACATCAAAAAAGAGATTAAAGTTATCCACAATTTTATCGACAATGGCGTTTTCACTTCATTCAATAATTGTTGTAGATCACATTTTGCAGAGGATCATGAAAAGATCATGATTCACGTCTCCAACCTTCGCAAAGTTAAACGCATCGAGGATGTACTGGAAGTTTTTAAAAAAGTGCAGCAAGAAATACCAACTCGTCTCATCATCATTGGGGAAGGTCCCGAGATGGAACGTGTCAACAACTTTATGGAAAAGCATCCCACATTGATTCCAAAAATTAGATTAATGGGTAAGGTGAACGAACTCTATCAGATTTTAGCCTATGCGGATGTTTTTATACTTCCTTCCCAACAAGAGAGTTTTGGTCTTGCCGCCCTAGAGGCTATGGCTGCAGGTGTACCCGTGATCAGTAGTAATGCGGGAGGGCTACCAGAAGTAAATAAACATTCCAGCACAGGTTTTATAGCAGATATAGGAGATGTAGACAGTATGGTGGAATATACCAAAAAGCTCTTCCTAGATCCGGAACTCCTCGCCCAAATGAAAATTAATGCTAAAGAAAATGCAATGAAGTTTGATATTTCCAACATTTTGCCCCTCTATGAAGATTTATATAAAAAAGCTATTATACAACAAATTACTTAAAGATTTTTAACGAAAATATCTTTTTAGATACGTTTTAATTAATAGATCTGCCCTCCTCTATTTTTGCCCTCAGATATCTGTGCAATATCTACACAACCTGTATAATAACCAAAGGAATATTTATGATAATGAGTATACCTCTCTTAAGGACTGGGGTCGTATCATAAGCCAGGTCTTTGTTTTAATATAGACCGGATGCTGATTTTATAATTGAAAGATCGCCTCCATAGAATTATACTAATCCCTTTCTATAACTTAATTAATTTTTTGTAAATTCAGTTTCCAATAAAAACACCAAAAATGGATGAGGCACTTTTACAATATATCTGGTATTATAAAAAATTTAGTGATACCACTTTCCAAACCACAGAGGGAGAAACTGTAGAAATATTAAATTTTGGTGAATGGAATGCCAATTCGGGGCCAGATTTCCTATGCGCCCAAATAAAAATAGGGACCACTATCCTCGCAGGCAATATAGAACTACATGTTAAATCTTCGGACTGGCAACATCACCATCACACAGCCGACAAAGCTTATCATAACCTCATCCTCCATGTTGTCTATATTCACGATAGGGATATCAAAGCACTACAAGCCAAAAATGTTCCTACTCTTGTCCTAAAGGACTATATAGATGAAAACTTATTGCAATTATATGAAAAGATCAGTAAGGAGAATGTTTTTATACCTTGCCAACCAATTTTTGATCCCTCAAAAATCCCCCTCCTATATGAAGAGGAAATCCTGCTTCAAAAACTCAATGCCAAGACACTATACTATCAAAAAGTTTTGAATTTTAATAAAAATAATTTTGAAGCTCTCCTCTTTCAACAAATGGCCTATGCGTTCGGACTAAAAATAAATGCTTCTGTTTTTCACCAACTGTCTTCTTGTATAGATTTTAATATTATCCAGAAAATACGCCAACACAAATTACAAATGGAAGCCTTGTTTTATGGACTTTGTGGATGGCTAGAACAACCTGTAGATCTGCAAACCCAAATATGGAAACGTGAATTTACTTTTCTACAATCTAAATTTCAATTACCGCAGATGCAAATTTCACCCAAGTTTCATAAGCTACGTCCCAACAATTTTCCTACTATTAGAATTTCTCAACTGGTCGATTTATATTCTAACCAACATTTATTTTCTTCGATGATTCAGGATCAGGATGATCAGCTTATTCGCAAAATACTCTCCAGCGTTACAGCCTCCGATTATTGGAAAACTCACTATAACTTTGGGAAAATATCCTCTGTATCATCAGAAAAAAAATTAAGCGCCCCATTTATCGATCTCTTACTTATCAACTGCATATTACCACTTCAATTTTTTTTTCACGCTCAAAAATCTGAAGATGTTGTGGATGATATTTTGCAAAGCTACCAGCGCCTACCCGCTGAGATAAACCATATCACCAAACAATGGAAAAATATAGGTATCAAATTAGATAATGCTTTGCAAACTCAAGCCTTTATGTACCAATATAAAACTTTCTGCAGAACAAAAAAATGCTTAAATTGCAGTATTGGATTTCAGTTGCTAAAAAATGCTTAATAATCTTAAACATAACATGGAGAGAAAATGGTTTGGAGTCTTAACCCGCATGGGATCCAAAGTAGGGATTCCTGTTTCCAAACTTAGGGTATTTTTCATCTATTCAACCTTTGCCACCGCTGGCGTATTTTTTCTCATCTATTTGGGGTTAGCCTTTACCCTGTGGATTAAAGATATGTTTATCACAAGGCGCCCCAGTGTGTTCGATTTATAACCGAACAACCCTTATCGTTCTTTTCTCCGATTTTATTTTACTCTAAATAAGAGTCTTGCAAAAGTTTTGTAACTCGACTCTCTGTAGGTTTACTTATTTATAGCTCTAAAGTGAGTTATACCATCATATTATTTACTTTTATTTTATTATCTTTGTCGTTCTTATTCATGGGGCTGACTGGTTTCGACAGCAGGGCCAATGGGTAAGTAAGCATGCAGAGAACCGTAGCGCGATCTCTTTAATCCCTTGCTACAAAATTTTAGCTGGCAACCAAGAGTTTGCTCTTGCTGCTTAATAACCGAAGTATAGTAGGTTCAAGCATTTTCCCGAATAATAGTAGGGAAGCAGGATATTCCACAAAAGCCCTGTCCTGCGGCGTTTGAGTATGGGATATAGAAATGCGGGAATAAGACTTCAGTAACTTCGCCTGAGGTACGAAAATCTTAGAAGTTAAGGTAAAAGTTGTGTGCTTTCTCACTGCTTTTTCCCGACAATAAATAGAAAGCTAAGCATGTAGAAGGCTTACGTATTGCCTGTATGGACGAGGGTTCGAATCCCTCCAGCTCCACTAAAACCCTTGTAAATATTTGATTTACAAGGGTTTTTATTTCAAGGTGCTAATTTAGGTGCTAGTTATATTATTTAGTTTTTTATTTCCGTGCTTGAAAGAATCGTTGCATTCATTTAATATCTCTGCTATTATAAAATTAAATGAGATATTTTCTTCTTCAAAAATAAAATTAACTAATAATTGGATATAACGGATTGACTTGTGCCAGGTAAAACGGCGTTATTGTGCCAGTTATTTCGGTTTGATTTGTGCCAGTATTGCAGTTAAAATTCTGTAATATCGTTTCAAATAGTGCCATGTAAAAAGATCAAGAATAAATAACTTACTGCATTTAGCAGTATGGCAAATAAACTTGATCCCATGGATTTAAAACAAATTATTCAATTACATCTGGACGGCTATAGTAACCGCAATATAGGTTTAACATTAGGTATCTCCCGTAATACTGTTAATCACTACATGAAGTTGTTCAAGGCCAGTGATTATCCAATGGAAGCCTTATTATCATTTGACCAAAATCACTTGCGTAGCCAGTTTCCAGCCTATACTACAATAGATAATAAACGTTATGATGAGCTTGTAGGCTTCCCTTTTTTAGTACGATTTAAAATTAGACAATTTTTCATATTGTACCCAATTTATTTTCTGTTAATTTATAACAGCAAGTTTCTGTTTTTCCTTTTCTCTGTATTTCACAGGAGAC
>NZ_JAAABJ010000486.1 GCF_009904105.1 Elizabethkingia argenteiflava
AAGAGGATTAGCTTTGTGTACGATGCTTTGGGAAGGCGTATTGCCAAGGAATATAAAGGAAGGGTGACCAGGTGGCTGTGGGATGGGAATGTACCCCTGCACGAGTGGCAATATGAGGGAAGTTTTCGGCCGGTATGGAGCATGGGTGATGAAAATAATCTTCATCAGATGCCAGAATCTACCGAAAATTTAATAACTTGGCTGTATGAGCAGGGAAGTTTTGTACCTTGCGGAAAGCTTGTTGGAGAGGAGAAGTACAGTATTGTCAGTGACTATCTGGGGACACCCTCGCATGCATATGATAGTAGTGGGTCTTTGGTTTGGGAAAGGGAATTGGATGTTTATGGTTCCCCGAGAAAAGGAAATCATGATTTTGTGCCTTTCCTTTATCAGGGGCAGTACGTAGATATAGAAACAGGATTGGCTTATAATCGGTTTAGGTATTATGACCCTCAAATAGGTAATTTTATCAGTCAGGATCCCATTGGGCTATTGGGAAATAACCCGAATCTGTATGCCTATACTTACGATTCTAACTCGCAAGTCGATCCCTTTGGGCTGGATATGATTACTGTTTATAGATTTGACCAAAGATCTCCAGCAACAATAAAATCAGGAGGTGGTTTTCATGCAAAGATTCCGGGAGCAAATGTCGATTTAAAAGACTATGCTG
This sequence comes from Elizabethkingia argenteiflava, assembly GCF_009904105.1. Lineage (GTDB taxonomy): Bacteria > Bacteroidota > Bacteroidia > Flavobacteriales > Weeksellaceae > Elizabethkingia > Elizabethkingia argenteiflava. The sequence goes on from NZ_JAAABJ010000486.1 coordinate 674, forward strand.
TAAATAATACTAAGTCTCAATATATTTCTACTACTTATGATATAAATAGTGCCATTGATTTTGGAAATATTTCTTATGATTATAAAGGAAATGGATATATTTATAAAATTGAAATAGATAGCTATAAAGGTATTAATGTTAATGATATATTAGGAACAGAAAGTCCTTTTCCTTCCGAAAAAGAAATTGCATTTATTGATAAAATTCCAAATGAAAATATTAAAGGATATATACATGCAAAGGATATTAAAAATTCTAATAATATTAATTGGCATTGTTATTAATGCTAAAAGTAGTGAGTTTATGAATAAAAAAGAAAACTATGAAGTTTTTCATATAAAGTGTTTAAATTCTAATCATCAAGAAATAGATGCTTCAGTTAGGATATGGACAGGGACAGAGATTAATCCAACAGTTTACCAATTTCCTACATATGAACCTTATACATATAAAGGAAAAGCAGCTATGTATTATTTAGAGTATAAAAATGAAGAGGACAATGTCATACAAACTAAATCAGATAGAATAAATGATGCATTTTATGATCTTTGTTCAAAGTTAGATAAATTACATATTAAAATGCTTATAAAAGGATGTTCTTATGGTTATTATATGATTCCCCGTTTACATTACTCTATTTATGCTGTTAAATTAATTTTAGGGAAAAGGTTAGATAAAAATTATCCTCGCGTTAATATTTTTTCTGAAGAGTCAGATCTAGAAAATATAAGAAATGTTAAACAACTCAATGAATACTATAACGAATGGATAAAAAGTATTAGTGTTATTCCTTATTGATTATGAAGAATAAAATTTTAATTAAAGACATACTCTATGGTGTTTTAGTTGGTGATGCTTTAGGAGTTCCTTATGAGTTTAAATCTCGTAACGAAATACATGCTCATCCAGCTAAAGAAATGATAGGTTTTGGTACACATAATCAGCCAAAAGGCACATTTTCAGATGATGGTTCTTTAACCTTATGTTTAGCAGATGCTATAGTGAAATCTGGTTACAGTATACAATCTATTGCGAATAATATTGTACAGTGGTATGATAATAATTTATGGACAGCCCACGGTGTGGTATTTGATATAGGTGTAGCTACGGAAGAAGCTGTTTATAATTTAAGAGAAGGAGTAAATCCAATTCTAGCAGGAGGGAATGATGAGTATTCAAATGGTAACGGATCTTTGATGAGAATCCTTCCGTTATTGATGATTACAAAGGATATTAATAATATAGAAGAGAGATTTAAATTAGTTAAAGAAGTTTCTTCGATTACTCATTCACATATAAGGTCGATAATTTCTTGTTTTTATTATCTTGAATTTGCTTTATTGCTTTTATCTTCTAAAGATTTGGGAAATATTTATTTAGAGGTACAGAATAATGTGTCTTCTTTTTTAGAAAGTAATAAAATTAATCTAGAAGAAAGAAAGAAATTTAATAGATTACTTGATAATAAAATATATGAATTTGATGAATCTGAAATTCAAAGTAGTGGATACGTAATACATACATTGGAAGCTTCTATTTGGTGTCTTTTTAATACAAGTAATTACGCTAGTTCTGTTCTTAAAGCTGTAAACTTAGGAGATGATACTGATACAACATCAGCAGTAACAGGAGGTTTATCTTCTATTTACTATGGCAGTGAAAATATTCCTAAAGATTGGATAAATAGTATTGCTCGTAAAAAAGATATTGATGATTTAATAGAATCTTACAAATAAAAAAAGCAAACTTTTCAGAGGTGTTTTTTTGTTTTTATATAGTCACCCCTAAAAAATACATTAATTAATTATTAATCAATATTTTAATTTGAAAGAACAAAGCACATATTGATGTAAAACTAGCAAAAAGTTGTATTCTAGCGTATAAAAAGTGGCAATATGTTAGGGAAAATACAACCGGATTTACAGCAAAATTTATTTCAGACTAGACTCACAGAACTCATTAACATGGATCATCCACTGGTAAAATTAGCAGATGAGATTGCTTGGGATAATTTGGATCAAGAGTTTGAAAAATTGTTTTCAACAAACGGAAGCCCCTCTGTTGCGATTCGTAAAATATCAGGATTACTGTTACTCAAAGAAATGTTTAAAGAGAGTGACGAATCTTGTGTGGAAAGATGGATATAAAATGCTTATTGGCAGTATTTTACCGGAGAAACATTTTTTCAAACCACGCATCGGTTTGATCCAATCCAGTTTGTGTACTTTAGAAAGAGCATTGGCGAAAAGGGCTTAGACTTTTTGTTGAGTCAAAGCGTAAATCTTCATCCCGAATCAAAATTTGAGAAATAAGTTCAGATTGACACGAGGGTTCAGGATAAAAATATTACTTTCCCTACAGATTCAAAATTAGCCAAAAAAGAAGGTGTTCCCGAAAGGCAAACCTATAAAAGAGTGATCAAACAATTGCTTGGAGAAGCCTATTTTGGTCATCATCCCAAAAGGAAAAAGAAATCAATGAGGGCTCGAAAAAAGCTACGAACTTTGGGAAAAAGATTGGTTCGGGAACTGGAAAGAAAACTAACAACAACTGTTCTATAAAATTACAAATTAGAGTTTGAAAAATACAAAAAAGTCTTATCTCAAGATCGATCTACGAAGGATAAGGTCTATAGTTTGCACGAGCCACAAGTGGCTTGTATCGCAAAAGGAAAGTCAGGTAAAGCTTATGAATTTGGAACAAAAGTATCCGTTGTACGAGGTCGGAAAACAGGGGTTATCACATCGGTAAAAAGGTTTTCTGGTGATCCACACGATAGTAAAACCTTGGAAGCCTCTTTATCTCAAAGCCAAAGAGTTCGAGAATTAATTGGAGGAACAAGACCTGAAAAAGCAATCACAGATCGAGTTTTTCGAGGAATAAAAGAAGTTGAAGGAACAGAAATTTTACTTCCCACAAAGAAAGAAAGAAAGAAAAGACAAAATACAAACAACAAGTTGCAAGATTAAGATTCCGAGCAAGAGCAGCGATAGAACCTACAATATCTCATTTAAAACGAAATCATTCTTTAGGATTAAATTTCTTAAAAGGAGTGGCTGGAGATATAAACAATGCTCTTTTAGCAGGAAATGGATACAATTTAAAGCTGATATTCAACCAAATCAAAGCTCAAATCATTTTTTGGCTTCAAGTTTTATTCAATTTTTTAATAAAAAACAAAGCCTCTATTTTTGCTGAAAGGAAAATGGTGCCTTTTTAAGGCTTGACTAAATATAAGAAATGCTCTTTTTTAAACGAATCCAAACTTGGTTATTCAATTAAATTTTATGTTGCTGGAGGAAGATCTGGTCTACAAGAATTTGAAGGTCTGAATGTTTTTGTACATATTGAATTACTAACATCAGTTGAAAATATTTTAGAATTTGATCAGATTGATC
>NZ_JAAABJ010000487.1 GCF_009904105.1 Elizabethkingia argenteiflava
GCGCCGATGGTACTGCGCAAGCGGGAGAGTAGGTCGCCGCCAGTTTTTATTTTTAAGAAACCTTTGCATACATATGCAAAGGTTTTTTTGTTTTAAAGATGTTTTACAGGATAGCTTATACTCAGAGTTTAGGTATAAGGTCATGCTTATAGCATACATTGATATATGAGTTTTTAGGATATATTTATTATGGATCCTAATAGATTACAGCTCGACTATCCTAATCAATAAATTAATAGCATTGGGGGTAGATCATCCAATAATAATAAAAAATATATTTAGATATTCAAATACATATAATCTGGACGCTTGATATTCTTTCATATACCTTGTATTTACAAGCAA
>NZ_JAAABJ010000488.1 GCF_009904105.1 Elizabethkingia argenteiflava
GGTTATAGCGGTGGGGCTCACCTGTTCCCATTCCGAACACAGAAGTTAAGCCCACCAGCGCCGATGGTACTGCGCAAGCGGGAGAGTAGGTCGCCGCCAGTTTTTATTTTTAAGAAACCTTTGCATATGTATGCAAAGGTTTTTTTGTTTTAAAGATGTTTTTAGGATAGCTTATACTCAGAGTTTAGGTATAAGGTCATGCTTATAGCATACATTGATATATGAGTTTTTAGGATATATTTATTATGGATCCTAATAGATTACAGCTCGAATGTCCTAATCAATAAATTAATAGCATTGGGGGTAGATCATCCAATAATAATAAAAAATATATTTAGATATTCAAATACATATAATCTGGACGCTTGATATTCTTTCATATACCTTGTATTTACAAGCAA
>NZ_JAAABJ010000489.1 GCF_009904105.1 Elizabethkingia argenteiflava
AACACAGAAGTTAAGCCCACCAGCGCCGATGGTACTGCGCAAGCGGGAGAGTAGGTCGCCGCCAGTTTTTATTTTTAAGAAACCTTTGCATACATATGCAAAGGTTTTTTTGTTTTAAAGATGTTTTTTGAAGGCTTATTATAAAGTAAACACACTTTAGATGACGCTATGGATTGGATTTTATAAACATGCTCCTTTGCCTCCTCTTTTAAATAAGTAAAAAAATAAGTTCCCATATGAACGGAATGAAGCCTTAAATTTAGTTTTCTGACATCTTTTCTTTATAGGGGAAACCGGACACTTCAAGATGGACTAGATTTGTTTTTCTAACATTTTAATGAATACAAGAGGTGTTATTTTATAAATAACAAGATGTTTTGTATACTATTTACACGCATATAATTTTCTGAGCATCCCAGAAAATCTATAAAATCTAATTTACTTTTAGGGATATATTCCTTAAAAGCATTCTATACATGTAAGGATTATGAACTTATGGGTCTGGAAATTTTAGTTTCTTATGATAGTCTCTATTTCGTGTATTTTTTTGATTTCAAAAACATCCGACAATATTTGTTTATTCAAGCTGATAAAACCCAAATCATGATGTTTTTTTCATGCTATAGTAAATGGTTTGTCTCACATTCATTTTACCAGATGATGTTTCATTTTTCATTTCTTTATTACACGATATCAAGTAAGTACAATCTGTGTTCCTTATCATCTGCTCTTTTTTATAAATTAATAATTTTATCTAAAAAAACTTTCATATTTAAATTATTGTTTTTTTGAAGAAGGTTTAGGCTTCTGGCCTTTAGTCATAACTAACATGCTGTCGATTGGGATCAAGAAAAAAGTATTGAAACCATTAATTAAAATCTGATAAAACCAGAAATTGTTTCTTGGTTTGATAACGATCGAAGACTATGCCGAAATTATGAACTGCTAATCGAAAATGCAGAAGAAATGGTTAAAGTGGCCGCTATAAAACATTTATTGAACAAAATTTAAACAGGCTCTAAATACCCAATTACTTTCAAAAACAATAAGGAGAAATACTATCTTAAAAAATACTACTGTCCTTAGAGGCTGTTTAAATTTGTGTAGAAAATTTTGTTAGGAAGGTTTTCAGAAGTTGGATATTTGGAAAAAAAGGGATTAAATACCCAACTGATCTAACTGAAAACCAATGGCAATATATAAAGAAAA
>NZ_JAAABJ010000490.1 GCF_009904105.1 Elizabethkingia argenteiflava
ATCCAATTCAAGGGGTACATCGCCAGATACGCAAAATCACCAAAACTAAAGGTGCTTTTCCTTCAGAACAGGCACTGATGAAGCTAATGTATCTGGTAATACAGAATATCAGTAAAAAATGGACAATACCTATCCATAACTGGGGTATCGCATTATCACAACTTTATGTTAAATTTGGAGAGAGAATTCTCAAGGAAAAAAACAGCTTTTGAGGAGCATTAATTTAGAACCTGACACAGTTCGGGTGACACTCCC
>NZ_JAAABJ010000050.1 GCF_009904105.1 Elizabethkingia argenteiflava
AGTGTTAAAATAATTATCAGTTATTCAATATTATCCTTACTTCCAAAAGTAAGGATTTTTTGTTCCACTGCAAGAGTTTCCAATAATTTCTCTTTTGCAATAGGTTTACTATCCAAAAACGTCTGCATCGGTGTTTTACCATAACAATGTATTCCAGTATGCGTTCTTTCATTGTTGTAATAGGACAACCAACTTGTTTAAGTCTAATTGCAGTTCTTCAATACTTCTGTAAATTTTCTTTCTAAAAGCTATGGCATAAAACTCGTGCTGTATCGTTC
>NZ_JAAABJ010000491.1 GCF_009904105.1 Elizabethkingia argenteiflava
AAAACGTTCACAAATGCCATTGGTCTGAGGACTTTTAGCCTTGGTCTTTGTGTGATCAATATCTTCAATGGCTAAATAAAGCTGGTATTCATGCTGTTCTCTTATTCCACAGTATTCCGTTCCTCTGTCTGTTAAAATTCTGAGTAAACGAAGTTCCTGCTGCTCAAAGAAAGGGACTACCTGATCATTAAGCATATCAGCAGCAATAAGAGCTTTTTTACGGTCATATAGTTTTGCTAATACTACTTTGGAATACGTGTCAGATAAATATGGCCAACTCCTTTGATATGGCCTACGTAATAAGTGGCTTGAGATCCTAAATATCCAGGATGATGAGTTTCAATTTCTCCATGAGCTTTTTTCTCTTCCTTAGCCCTTTCTAGTGCTGAAAGTTGAGATTCTGTAAGAACGATACCGTCCTGAGCAGATTTGGATTCTAGGGCTTTTAATCTTAGTTTAAACGTATGTAGATCGTGGCTTAACCAAATACTTCTGAACCTTCAAATCCCCATCTTTTTACTCCTCTATTTTCAATATGAACCCATTTTTTAGGCTTAAATATCGCTCTTATTACGACTCTATACTCAGCTAAAACAAAATCTGAATTTTCTGCTCTGTTTTTGTCTAATACCCACCAACCTCTATTTGCTTCATAAATATTTGGTCTGCCATAAATTGGGTTCTCACTTTTCTTTTTTCGTTTATTATCGTATGTTTTATTTATATTGATTACTAAAATGTTATGTTTAATATCTTCATTTTTTAATACTTCACAATTGTAAAGTATTTCACACTCATTAACAGTTTTAATTCCTTGATTAAATGAATAATGTCCTGCAACAATATTTCAAATTTTCGCAACCTCCGCAAAATTCTTAAAAGTTAAAAAATTAATTAAAACAGATTCAACTATTAGTGCTTCATTTTCTTCTATTCCGTGCCGAACTATAAAGTGTTTTACTTTTAGATTTTCTAATTTTATCGCTCTTATAATCTCTAATTTTCCAGTCCCGATTGGGTTAAATATCGCTTCATTAATATGAAAAAAAACACGATTACCATAAACTTTGCCAACATAGAATATTTTATTATCTCTTGGGTTTATTAGAATATATACATAATATTTTAATTCTTCTTGTGTCTTTTGCGAAAATTGTTCAATCATAACTTGTTGTTCTATTGACTGTAAAAATACAAAAAGCCTCCGCAAAACTGCATTGGCTTTATTTAATCGTATTATTGGTTTTCAAAGTTCAGCAACAAAAGACTGCTCCATTCCCTTAAACCTATGTGATACCTTTTGCATATCCTTACCAACTTTCTCGTTGAGTATCTTGGCGTAAATCTGTGTCGTGGCAATATTCTTATGTTCCAACATTTTGCTTAAACTTTCCAAGGAAACTCCCTCGCTCAAAAACAGCGTGGCAAACGTATGGGGAGCTAAATGAAAGGTTACTTTCTTTTCTTTAAGGCAATCAATCAATTGAGATATTCTTTTTAAGCTGTCGTTACACACCGTATTTGATAGTACAGGAAATACCTTTCCGTCCTTTGAAAATCTTGCCTATTTTTTGATAATCATTTTCGGAATATCCAACAGCATAACATGTGATGATGTAGCAGTTTTCTTTCTGCGTACAATAATCCACTGGTTTCCGTCAAAGAAATATTGGATATTACTGTTTCTAAGCTCTTTCATATCGGAATAGGACAGCCCTGTGAAGCAACTGAAAACAAACAAATCTTTAACCAATCCGCCTTTCTTTTTTTCGCAGTTGAATGTTAGAAGCTGTTCCAACTCGCTTCGTAACAGATAACCTATGTCTTTGTCCTTTTTTGTATTCTTATACTCGCTGAACGGATTGAAAGCAAGATGCTTTCTGCTCATTGCCAAACGGCAAAGCGTGGTAAATCCAATCATATACAACCAAATGGTATTGTGTGTCAAGCCTTGGTCGTCACGCAGGTAGTAATCAAAATCCTGCACAAAATCAGCTGTAAGGTCGTTGAATGATAAGTCAGAATAACCGTATTTTGTCAGTGCAAAATTTCGTAGATGCTTTAAAAGTGTTTTGTATTTATTGAGTGTACCATTTACCCGAAGTCCGTTATTGACCTTTTTCTCATAATCAGAAAGGAACTGCTGATAGAACTTGAAAAAGGTCAGCTCTCCGCTTTCCATCCCAAGAACAGCATTTTTAAGTTTTGCACTGTTTACAGCCCCCTCGTTCTTCAGGATTTTGGAGTAGCATTCCTCAATACCCGAACGAATTTTGTCAAGTTTGCTATTCATGGATTGGGCTTCTCGGCTTTTACCTAAAACCCTGCCGTACTTCAAATCCCAATTTGTTGCGGAAATATCCAGCTTTGTACTGAATGCAGACTGTTTTCCGTTTACTGTAATCCTACACATAACCGTAACTTTTCCGTTTTTCTTCGGGGCATTCTTTTTAAGGTAAAACAATACCTTAAACGTTGATTTTTTTGTCGTTTCCATACCACAATTCTTAATGATAAAATAAACCTCTATGAGATACGGAACAATATGAAAAAACTATTCAGAAAGCTGAAATACAGTATTTTAAGAATAGTCTTTTTGTTTTCAAAAGTAACGTTTTAGTAACCTTACTTTTGCCAAACCTCGCTTTTTACTGCTTTTTACCTCATTACCAAAAAATCATAAAACGGCTGTAAAGTCTTTATTTACAACCGTTTTACCTGTTTCTAATCTTTGATGTATTTTTACTGAAAATTTATTTTATAAATCCCAGAGCACTTTTGGAAGCTGTTTCTTTTGTTTTTCACTGCGAACTTCTTTGTTTGATGCTTTATTATTCCATCCACCACCTGGAACAATCACCATATCGGGTATTGTTGCATCCGTAATTTTTGTTGGGGGAAATAATGTTACCATATGCAGAGGTTACTGCATGCGTGGCTAAGGCCGCTAGCTACATTAAATGAGGCTTCCCTTTTTAAAACTTCATAAGGTGCAATAACATCAAGATCATCAAATCCATCAAACAAAATAATGTATATGTTCATATTTTTAGTATTAAGTCGAATGAACTTGCCATAAAAAAGAAAGGCCGTCTGGCCTTTCTTCATCATTTGCTGGGTATGTTTGTACTACTAAAGTTACTTAAATTTACGCTTGGGGTGATTCTTGTAATCGGAGCGGGAAGTTCTTACGAGATGATTGATTTATGGGATAAGCGCATGTCTGCTCTTATCATGGGTATAACTACTCAACTTGAAATAACAAAATTATCCCAAAATGTAAGGCGTTATAAATCTCTCGAACCTGCAAGAGACAAGCAGCCTGAAATTATTTCAGATATTTGAGGATAGCCTCATCTGTAGGTTTTACTTTACTGGGAAAACTCGCTATTAATTCCCCTTTCTCGTTTAATAAAAACTTGGTAAAGTTCCATTCTATTCGGGTATCCTTAACTCCGTTGTGTTTTTTCTGGGTCAGAAATTTAAAAATAGGCGCCATCGCCTCTCCCTTTACCGACACTTTAGCTGCCATGGGAAAAGAGACTCCATAATTGAGTTGGCAAAAAGTATGGATATCTTCATTGGTTCCGGGTTCCTGTTGCCCAAAATCATTAGCTGGAAATCCCACAACAACCAATGTGTTTTTATACTGCTTATAAATTTTCTCTAAATCCGCATATTGAGGTGTGAAACCACATTTAGAAGCCGTATTAACAATCAAGATCTTTTTCCCTTTAAATTTAGAAAAATCAATCTCTCCGCCGTTAAGTCCCTGTACTTTATAAGTGTAAATATTTTGCCCTGGGATTAATATGATACCTATTATAGATAGGGCTAATAATAAGAATTTTTTCATAATATTTTGATATTGCTAGAATTTAAAAGCGTTCGGTGGAAACACTTTGTTGATTTCTATTTTATTAAATAAAAGTACATAATCTCCTTCTTTTTTCTGAGAAGAAGATTCAATTTTAAAAGGCATGAATAGATTTCCAACCTTTCGATAGTCATAATAGGTAAGAATATCGTTTTTGTTAATTTCCCGAACCAACATATAAGTTTTGGCATCAAAATAATAAAGGGTCTTGTTTACATTTTTTACCAGTTCTATTTTATAGCAATCAACATTTCCTATTTTTTCCCTTCCCAAATAATGCACCGTAAAACCTTTTGAATCGTAATCTATAAAATCTGTATCAAAACTCTCACTCACATAGTCTTTAACCTCTGTAAGCTTATTGGTTGCAAAATTCATAGAATAACCTTTCTCTCCATCATAACCTTCAATAGCATACTCCTTACCTTTAATGGTAAAAGTTGTTTTTTTTAAGTTGGGTCTCTGCTGGTATATTTTTACCGGATATTCTTCATTCACCCCCAATACTACTTTTCCTTGTAAAACAATAGAGTTAAGCAGTTTCCACTGGATTAGTCCTCCTGTATTTTGTATGTTCTTTTCAATAATCTGCTCCGCTGTCTGCGACCACAACCCCTGGAAAACCCCTATTAGTAAAACTAAAATAAATTTCTTCATAAATACTTTAAAATTTAATATTTTTTACAGGCTTATTGTGGACTAAACATAATCTTTCTAGCCTTCTCTAAATCTTCTGGGGTATCAATACCTACACCTATAAAATCAGTTTCAAGAAGCTTAATTCTCATTCCATATTCTAGGTATCTTATACATTCTATTTTCTCTGCTTTCTCTAAATCTTTTTGAGCCAAACCTGCAAATTTGATGAGTGTTTGCTTTCTAAAAGCATAAACGCCAATATGCTTATAATATTTTATTTCAGTCTTTTCTTCTCTGGGATAAGGAATCACAGACCGACTAAAATAAAGAGCAAAGTCTTGATGATCGGTAATCACTTTAACATTATTAGGATTTTCTACCTCTTTAAAATCACGCATTCTCACCTTAAGCGAGGCTAAGGATACCTCTTGATGAACATCTTCCTCAAACACCTGGATAAGTTGGCTCAATGGCTTTTTTTTAAGAAAAGGTTCATCCCCCTGAACATTGATAACGATGTCACAGTCTATCGACTGCACGGCCTCTGCAATTCTGTCGCTACCCGTCTCATGCATACCTGTCAGAACAGCTTTCCCCCCATTTTGAGCCACTTCATTAAAGATTAACTGCGAATCCGTAGCAACAAAAACATCGTCAAACAACCCCGTTTCTTGAACATTCCTATAAGTAGTTGTAATGACAGTTTTGTCCCCCAACATTTCCATTAATTTTCCTGGAAATCGAGTTGCATCATAACGCGCAGGAATAACGGCTATTACTTTCATTTTTATACCAATTTATTAAGCGCCTGTTCCAACCTAGGCAACATCATCCTGATTTCCTCTAACGATAAACCTCCTACAGACGCCCTAAACCATGGTTCTGAGGCTTCACATCCAAAAGCTGAAAAGGCAACCAATGCGACACCTCCTTCCTGAATCAGGTAAAACACCAGGTCTAAAGAGCTTTCAATTTTAGTACCATCAGGCTTTATCTTTCCAATAAAATCCAATTTAATGGTAAGGTATAAAGCTCCCATAGGCTGAATGCTTTCCAATGGCAATCCTTTATGTTTTAGCTCTTGTATTCCTTGGTGTAAAACTTTTAAACTATCTTGTAATTTCCCTTTAAAATCTGTCACAAAATCATCTACATTTGCGGGATTTGCATAAAACCTGGCCGTAGCTTCCTGCTCTGGCTTAGGAGACCATGCTCCCACATGGGTCAGGAGGGCTGCCATTTTATTGATAATATGATTGGGTCCAAAACCCCATCCTACGCGTACGCCAGTGGCCGCTAAACATTTGGAAATGCCATCGATATAGATGGTATATTGCTTCATTTCGGGAAATAAGGACACGGGATTAAAATGCTCAGATTCAAAGGTAAGGTTGGAATAAATCTGATCGTACATTAAATACAACGGCTTCTCATCTGCGCCCCGTTTTTTATTTTCTTCCAAAATCAGCTCACAGATCTCCGAAAGTTGCTCTTTGGTGAACATGGTTCCTGTAGGGTTTAGAGGCGAACATAAAGCCACCAATACCGCACCCGCAACATGGGGTCTTAAATCAGCCGCTGTGGGAAGGAAATTATTTTCAGGTGTAGCTTCTACTTCAACCGCCTGAGCTGAAGTAAGGTAAGCATAGTGGTTATTATTCCAGGAGGGAATAGGATAGATCACTTTATCTCCCTTATCTACGATTGTTTTAAAAACAGCATAAATCAATGGACGAGATCCGGCAGTTACTAAAATATCCTCAGGATTATAATCTAAACCCCACCGGTTTTTTAAATCCTTGGAAACAACTGTTCTCAGACCTAACAATCCATTCGCAGGCGGATAATTGGTCATGTTATTGTGGTAGGCTTGTTGGATTTCCTCCTTTAGCCCCATAGGTATAGGATAGATATTGGAATTTAGATCACCAATGGTTAAATTTGCTATTTCGGCCCCCTTTGCCTTCATATCATTAACCTCATTTCCTATTTTTACAATTTCTGAACCTACAAGATTTTGCGCAAGATGGGATATTTTCATTTTATTATTTTAGAATTGCAATATATTAAAACAAGAGCTAAAAACTACCATTTTTCGAGCTCTTGCACTTTATTTTTATAAGAGTTTAAGATCCTTTTTTATCTCCTGAATTTTATTGTCTAAATCAGCGAGTTTATGTTTAAAATCCTGTTCGGAAGTGATAGACTGCTTTACTGAAAAATAAAATTTAATTTTTGGCTCTGTACCCGAAGGACGAATACAGACTTTGGTTCCATCTGCAGTATAATAAATGAGGACATTAGATTTTGGGATATCATTCATTTCCAGTACCTGATTTTCAGAAAGCATTCTACAGGTCTGGTTCTCAAAATCTTTTATCTTTTCTACGGGTGATCCCGCCAAAGTTTTAGGAGGAGATAACCGGAAATCCATCATCATCCGATGAATCTGGTCAGCACCATCTTTTCCTTTTTTAACGATATTGAGTAGACCTTCATTATAAAGCCCCAATTCTTTATAAATATCAATAAGGTATTGATACACGGTTCTAGCATTTGCCTTGCACCATGCTGCGACTTCACAAGCAAGAAGTATACTTCCACAGGAATCTTTATCCCTAACGAAATCACCGGTCATAAAACCAAAGCTCTCTTCGCCTCCGCATATAAATTTTTGAGTACCTTCGGCCTCACGAATCATTTTACCAATCCACTTAAATCCTGTTAACCCTACTTTACACTCTACTCCGAAACGTTTGGCAATTTCAAAAAAGATATCTGAAGTTACGATAGTAGAGCCTATAAATTCTTTTCCGGTCATCTTAGCCTGCTTATTCCACTGGTCCAAGATATAATAGGTGAGAATGGTATTGGTCTGGTTTCCGTTTAGCAGTTGCATATCCCCCTGCAAATTTCTTACTGCAATTCCCAATCTATCTCCATCGGGATCTGTACCGATTACAATATCGGCCTGTGTATATTTCGCTAAGTCTAGGGCCATGGAAAGCGCCGCAGGTTCTTCGGGATTCGGAGAATCTACGGTAGGAAAGTTTCCACTTGGAACCATTTGTTCACTCACAAAATCCACTTTCGTAAATCCAGCTTTTGCCAAAGCTTTCGGAACGGTGGTGTAAGTGGTTCCGTGTATAGATGTAAAAACAATATTCAAATCCTCTCGCCCTTCATTTTGGTAGAGTGAATTTTCAATACACGCATCGATATATACATCATCCTGTTCTGGACCTATCCACTCTATTAAATCATCGTTCCCATCAAATTTAATTTGATGAAACTGCACTTTTTCCACCTCTGCGATAATTCCATAATCCTGAGGTGCGACTATCTGCGCGCCATCATTCCAGTAGACTTTATAGCCATTATATTCGGGAGGGTTATGCGACGCCGTCAATACAATTCCAGCTTTACATTGCTTATTTCGTACTGTAAAAGAAAGTTCCGGTGTAGGCCTGTGTTCTTTAAATAACAAAACACTTATTCCGTTTGCCGTAAGTACATCGGCTACCAATTTTCCAAATTCTTTAGAATTATGGCGAACGTCATACGCTATCGCAACTTTAATTTGTTCATTAGAAAATTGCTGATGGAGGTAGTTTGCCAGCCCTTGCGTAGCCTGACCTAAGGTATACTTATTCAAACGGTTGGTTCCCACCCCCATAATTCCGCGCATACCCCCGGTACCAAACTCCAGATTTTTATAAAAAGCATCATCCAATTCTGAAGGATTATCATCCATTAAGCGCTGAACTTCTTTTCTGGTCTCAGCATCGAAACTCTCTTCTAACCATAATTTTGCTTTATCTAATGATGTCATATTTAAGGTTGTTGTTTTTGTTCTAATTTTGCTTTATCGCTAACTTTTATTTTCTTCTTGGGATTGCCATAATATAATAATGATGCCGTATTTCGGATATTACCATTCAGCTCCTCTTCAACCGAAAACTCAGCATAATTAGCATTTTTAGAATTGATATTCAGTTTATTAACATACCAATAAGGAGAGATAACACTGGCGGTATCGCTAATGGCTACCACAGCATCCAGTGTTCTACCAGATATATTGGCCCTGGCTTTATCGGTCATGCTAATCTCTGCTTTATTGGTGAGAACCGATCCGATAAATTTAGCCTGATCTTGAATTTTTAAACGGAATATCGGCACTGACAATTGACTGGATAAATTTAAATCCGTGGAATCTGCTATGCCAATATTTTGGAGATTATGAGGGCCATATAATGTTATATTATAAAAATCTACCCCTTGTGTTTTTTTCTTTTCCGAAACATAAAGGGTCTGATTTTTCACTTCCACTTTAAGGTTATCAAAAATATTCGGATAGGTTTCTACTGACAACATATGCTTAGAATCCTGTATATAGAAAACTTTAAATTTCCCCTTCAATTCTAATTTATTAAAAATCTGTACGTTTATATCTTGAGTAACGATTTCTCCCTTGGGTTTTATTTTACTACATGAAAGAATACAAAATAGTAACACCGGTAAAATACCCCCAACAAGTTTATAAGATAAATTCATGAATTATTTTTTTAATAGAACAACTTACACCATTCTATGCAAATATAATTAAAGATACTTGAATAGAAACCTCTCCTCCCTATAGATTTTTCTAGTATGCCTTCTCTAAATTTCAGATCCATAAAAATATACATAAGACTTACATGATTAAGATGAAGCACAATTATTTTTAATTGAGAACCAACAAGAGTTGAAAATGGCTATTAGTCACTCTTTTAAGGGGGTGTTTTAGTTCGGACTCTTTCAGTAGAATCGAAAATTAACAACCGGATTAAAGGGTTTCTTCAATGTGATAATTCTTACGCTCCCGATTGGTTCTGATTAACATTTCTCCAAGGAAACCGGCAATAAAAAGCTGGGTCCCTAAAAGCATCATCGTCAAGGCTATATAAAACCAAGGATTATCCGCAATTAAATGCCCATACACTCCTCTTGAGACTTCTATTAATTTGGATGCTCCCAACCATATAGAGGATAGAAAACCTAACATAAACATCAATGTTCCCGCAGCTCCAAAAAAATGCATAGGACGTCCCCCAAAACGGCTCACAAACCATAGGGTAATTAAATCTAAGAAGCCTCTTATAAAACGGTTGGCTCCAAACTTGGAGGTTCCATAAGGACGTGCCTGATGTTGCACCTCTTTTTCTGTAATATTCTTAAACCCTCCATGAGCTGCTAGTACAGGAATATACCGATGCATATCACCATATACGTCCACCGCTTTTACCACTTTCTTTTTGTAGGCCTTAAGCCCACAATTAAAGTCGTGTAGAAAAATGCCGGATACTTTTCTAGCTGCGGCATTAAAGAGTTTAGATGGTAAATTTTTAGTCATCAAATTATCGTAGCGCTTTCTCTTCCAACCGCTTACGATATCATAATTACCTTCTATGAGCTTATTGACCAATCCTGGGATTTCCTCAGGAAAATCCTGCAAATCAGCATCCATAGTGATCACAACCTCCCCCTTAGCCTTCTCAAAGGCGGCATGCAAGGCCTGTGATTTACCATAATTACGACTAAATTTTATAGCGTGAACTTCTGGATAGGAAGCGGCTAAAAACTGTATCACACCCCATGAATTGTCTGTGGAACCATCATCTACAAACCAAACTTCATAAGAAAAATTATTTTCACGACACACTTTATCTATCCGAGACAAAAGCTCTTCTAAAGATTGCTCTTCATTGAGTAACGGAATAATAATAGAAAGATCCATTCAGTATTTTTTTATTCATAGCGTTTTTTATTCTTTAGAAACGCTGCTATTACAATCGACAAAAGTAGATAAAACAATACAAAACCTCCAAAGATAGCAGAGATAAAACTAAATGAAAAATAGTTTCTATTTTCCTTCAGTGCCTCAAGCCGCGCCTCTTTCATCTTTTTATAATTTTCATCCAACGCTATAACTTTCTGAGGATCTTTTAGGTGAAGAGCTTCTTTACGTTGTTGGGCATAGCTCTGGTCTAATTTATAAAGTTCAAGTTGAATATACTGTTTGTTCAACATATCTCGGGCATCGGTGTCTACATAATTAAGAAAAGCGAAAATAGACAATAGAGAGAGCGATCCCCCTACAAATAAATTAGTAAAAGACTGTTTAAAAGCTTGAGGATAGGTAATCTTACCCTTACCCCTATACCAATATACCGATAGGAAAGCGCCTATACTATACAAAAAAGGCATGATAAAGGCATTGATCACACTAGAGGTGTGGTAATAATTAATATTTGCAAAGAAATAATACACTACAAAAAAGGCCAACATGGTAATACCATACAACATTAAGCCTACTACTAAAGGGGTTTTCGTCATATTTTTATATTCAACAGCTATTTTAAGTACTCTATTGAGAGAATGCATTAAAATTATTAATTTAAAAATCAATATCTTAAGCTATTCAAAGGCTTTAAACCTCAATTTATCTCTCAATTTATCTTTTTATTTTATAAATAATTTATATATTTGCAACGGCAAGTCCTACACAACCAGCTCCTGAGAATCCTCCAGGGCGGGAACGCAGCAAAGGTAATTGGTCGTAGCGGTGTGATGTAGATCGCTTGCCATTTTTTATTTCTTAAAATTTAAATTCCTCTCCTAGTTTCGGTAACACTAAGTTCACGTTTTTTTCTTCAAAATGGCGCATGGCACTTGGGTGATCAATTTTAATGGGCGGAAAAGTATCAAAATGACAGCCTATTACTTTGGAGGTTTTCAATAACTCAGAAGCAGCAAAGGCCCCCTGCATCGGACACATCGTATAATGCCCTCCTATGGGCAGAATGGCAAGAGCGATCTTTCCGAAAAGCCTAGGAAATAATTCCATATCTGCCATTACTCCGGTATCGCCTGCTAAGTAGATGTTTCTCTCATCAGGAAATTTAAATATATACCCCACAGGAACGCCTCCATACTTACCATCAGGAAACGAACTGGTATGATAAGCAGCGACCATCGATATTTTGAGATCGTCAATTTTAGTTGATCCCCCTAAATTCAGATCACAGGTATGCTGTGCTTTTTCAAAATAACCACATACTTCGGGCACTCCGATAATACACGCCTCCGGATAATACTTCAAAACCTCATCCACATCTGCAATATGATCTCCATGTGCATGGGTCAGTAGGATATAGTCTATTTTGTGAGATTTAATATCAAATCCTGACTGCTCTTTCTGATAGTTATAGAAAGGGTCAGAAAGTATACTTTTTCCTTTATAATGGAACAAAAAACAGTTTTGTCCTAAAAAAGTAAATTTCATATTCTTCAATTTTTATTTTTATCGCTTTATAACTCCATATTGGAAGATTCCTCATCCTCTGAATTATATTTTCTGCGGCTCGCTTTAATGAATCAAATTTAAACCAATACCCACCAATAAACTCATCACAAAACACATAATAGCTACCTGCTTCAGGTACGGATCTAACTCTTTGGGTTGTTTTACTGCTATAATCCTTCTTCGTAAAGCCATCATCGGAAAAAAAAGAATGACAAAAATATAAGCATAATAGCTTCTAATTTCATTGATCATCATATAGACCAATATCAGAATTAAGGGCAATTGGAGAAGAATAATTTCATAAACCATCGCCTTTTTAAAGCCCATTTTCAGGGCTAATGTATGTTTACCACTCTGCTGATCAGTATGCATATCTCGCATATTGTTAAGATTGAGAACGGCTACACTGAATAAGCCTATGGCTGTCGCGGGCAACAACATCAGTGCATCAAAATTTTTTGTAAACAGATAGTAAGTCCCCATTACCGACAGCCATCCAAAAAAGATAAAAACAAAAATATCTCCAAATCCCATATAACCATACGGTCTTTTGCCTACCGTATAGCCTATAGCGGCCAATATCGCTAATATCCCCAAAACTACAAAAACACCCAATGCCTGCATATAGCCGGGGAAAAAAGCTTTATATAATAAAATCAAAGTAAAAACAAGGGCCAATATAGAAACTAAAATTACAGCATTCCGCATCTGATTGGCCGATATTTTTCCTGAAGCGACGGCACGCCCCTCAGCTTCACTGATTCTTTTTTTATCCGTTCCTTTGACTCCATCTCCATAGTCATTCGCATAGTTGGACAAAACCTGGTACAAAAGCGTCACCACTAAGGCCCATACGAATACCGAAATATCCCACGGCTCTGCAATAGAATTGAGTTTCCATTTTGCCATTAACCCCCCAAGAATAACTCCGCTAAGGGAAAGAGGTAAAGTTCTAAGACGCGCTGCTTTAATCCACTCTTTTATGCTTGAAGACGGAGGTGTTTTAGACATTATTGTCGATTTAGTAATATTGTTCTTCATTTATTTTAATAAGAGAAATCTCTAGTATTATTGTTATTTCGTCCAGGTGATCCCTGGAGGATGGTGTATGGTTTTATATTATGCAAAAAAGTACTCCTTTATTTTTTACTAAATCTGCACAATTCATAAAAATTAATCACCAAATATTATATAAAAAAAACAGGAATCCAGATACTTTTTTTTTAAGAAATCCACTGATCCTTACCAAAGTTAGGTTTTCTTTTTTCTAGAAAAGCATCCCTTCCTTCTTTAGCCTCATCAGTCATATAGGCCAGACGTGTAGCTTCTCCGGCAAAAACCTGCTGCCCTACCATACCATCATCGGTAAGGTTCATCGCAAATTTAAGCATTCGAATAGAGGTGGGCGATTTTTGCAGAATCTCCTGCGCCCATTCATAAGCCGTATCTTCTAATTGAGCATGAGGGATCACTTTATTAACCATTCCCATTTCAAAAGCCTCCTGTGCAGAATAATTTCTTCCTAAAAAGAAAATTTCGCGCGCTTTTTTCTGCCCCACCATTTTAGCTAGGTAAGCCGAACCATAGCCCCCATCGAAACTGGTAACATCAGCATCTGTTTGTTTGAAAATAGCATGTTCCTTACTGGCTAAGGTTAAATCACAGACCACATGTAACGAATGCCCTCCTCCTACAGCCCAACCGGGAACTACAGCTATAACCACCTTCGCCATAAATCGGATCAGACGCTGCACTTCCAAAATATTGAGTCTATGTCTTCCATCTTCTCCTACATAGCCTTGGTAACCGCGAGCCTTTTGATCACCCCCACTGCAGAAAGCCCATCTGCCGTCTTTAGAGCTCGGTCCTTCTCCTGACAATAATACCACTCCAATAGAGGCATCTTCAGAAGCGTCGTATAAAGCATCATAAAGCTCGGATGTTGTTTTCGGCCGAAATGCATTCCTCACTTCTGGTCTATTAAAAGCAATTCTTGCTACACCATTGCATTTTTTATAAGTAATATCTTCGTATTCTTTTACTATTTTCCATTCTATCATGATCGGATTTTTGCCTCAAAGATAAGGTTAAATTGGCAATTTTTAGAATAGGTAAGTTGCATTTATTGTCGATTTCATCTCCAGCAGCTCTCTATATCTGAGCTTTTGGGATCCCCTACTATCAAAGTTTATTAATCAAATACACTCCTTATCAGACAGCTTTATCTACTCAATAAAAAAACCCGCCGAAGCGGGTTCTTGTTAATTAGTCTTCCAGATATTTTTCTGGATTATTGAGCTTACTATTTCTCATTCCATAAATTATATATACAATGACCCCTAAGAAAAGCCACCCCATAGAAAGCATAAGAGCCATTTTACTCAGCTTTACTATTAAATACAAATTAATACTTACTCCACAAAGCACTACAAAGTTAACCGCAGGAACTCTAAAAGGTCTTTTTAGATGGGGTTCTCTTTTACGCATAATCCATACGGCAACACATACCATAGCAAAGGCAAACAAAGTACCGAAGCTCGTCATATCGGCCAAGGTAGATATAGGTGTAAAAGCGGCTACGGAAGCTACCACCACTCCTAATAAAATAATACCTTTATAAGGGGTCTTGGTTTTGGGGTGTATTTCCCCGAAGAACTTAGGAATAAGACCATCTTTGGACATGCCCAAAAAAATACGGGATTGTCCCATCATCATGACCATGGCTACTGAGATCAACCCTATTGTCGCCGCCACAGTAACCAAATTGCTCGCCCAGTGTTTTCCTGCAATTTCAAAAGCGTAAGCTACTGGAGCTTTAATGGCATTAGGATACTTTCCTTGCGGATCGAAATCGGTATAATGCATCATACCTGTTAATACCAAAGATACTGATATATATAAAGCCGTACATATCAGTAAGGAAGCTATAATCGCAAAAGGAACGTCTTTTTTAGGATTAATGGCTTCTCCAGCCTGTGTAGAAACAGCATCAAAGCCTATATAAGCAAAAAATATTGCTGCCGCACCCGATATAACCCCTTGTAAACCATAACTTTTTTCCATATGCCCATCAGGGTGTAGAATAAGTTTTTGCTCCGGGATAAAAGGCATCCAATTTTCGGGGATTACATAAAACGCACCTGCAATGACTACAAATAGTACCGCCGAAGTTTTCAATATAACGATTAAATTATTGGTTTTAGCGGCTTCCTTAGTTCCTTTTACCAATAATGCTGTTATAAGCAATACGAGAATAAAGGCCGGTAAATTCATAGAAAAACCTCCTCCGGTATAAGTTACCGGATCGGATGTCAGGTAGGCCGGCAGATGAATATTGAAAATCTCTAAAAATTTAGTAAAATATCCCGACCAACTCACCGTTACAGCCATACTCGCCATAGCATATTCTAAAATAAGGCACCAACCCAATCCCCATGCAAAGATTTCTCCTACAGTACCATATGCATATGCATATGCAGAACCTTCCACTGGAATAATGGAAGCAAATTCAGCATAACACAAGGCGGCAAAAACACAGGCTATTCCTGCAATAATAAAAGAAATCGCTAAGGCTGGTCCTGCGTGATAGAAAGCGCCGGTCCCTGTAAGAACAAAAATTCCGCCACCGATAATCGCTCCGACTCCTATAGCTGTTAAACTCCATTTTCCCAGAACTCTGTTAAGTCCGCTTTTCTTCATATCAGCTTCATAAGCACTGATAGGTTTCTTTGTCCAAATACTCGCCATTTATTAATTGTTTTTTCATTACAGTTTACGAAAGTAATCTTTTTTTCTGATACATTAACGTTTTTTCCGCAATAAAAAGCATTTTTCATTATATTTAAATTTACAGTATTTTCAAAAAAATATCGATTTATATTTATAATCGTGTATAAATCGATAACTTTGACGATTATGGATCTTATAAAACACCTTATAGCGCCTTATCTCAACTATTCATGGCAACAAATATCCTTAGAATCAACCGCTGCATTATTCGGATTGTTAAGTGTATTTTTTTCAGCTAAAAAAAACATATGGGTTTATCCCACTGGAATTATCAGTACCTGTATATATGTATATATCCTTTATCATTTTGGCTTATGGGGGGACATGTTGATTAATATTTATTACACGAGTATCAGTATTTACGGTTGGGTAAAATGGGCCAAAAGCACTGAAGATCGTATCCATGTTAAAGTTTCGCGGGCCACCAGAAAAGATTGGCTCGTATGCTCTATTCTTTTTACTTTCAGCATATTACTTGTAAGCCTTATCTATTACTATAAACCTTATATTAATAACAATTTTTCTATGATTGGCATAGTTTTGGATTTAAGCCACTTGGACAAAGCGAATTATATGGATATTTTCACCACCTCTCTATTTTTAATAGCCATGTGGTTAATGGCTGAAAAAAAAATCGAAAACTGGTGGTTCTGGATTATTGCAGATGTTATCAGCATTCCTATGATGGTCTATAAAGACCTCAACATAACAGCTATACAATATCTGATTTTTACAATTATTTGTATAATAGGATATATCAATTGGAAAAAAAGTATACAAAATACAATTAAATAAAGCCTTTTATAAATTTTATAACCTTATTATGAAAATTTTATCTAAAATAACATGTATCCTGGTAATCTTCAGCAGCCTTGTTGCCTGTGGAGTATATACGGACGGATATGGGTACAACGACCAGTACAATGCCCCTCAGCCTTACTATGATGGAGGGTATTACGTTAACAACACCTATTATAGTGGCCCTAATTATAATTATTATGCCCCTGGAGGTTATTGGGGTGATGATGGCTACTACTACCGAAGAGGCGTGGTATATTACTATGATAACAACAGACCTTATTTTTACAACTATAACAGAAATAGAGTATATGTTGAAAAAAGGATAACATCCGGTAGAAATATGAACAACGGTTTCCGAAACAGTAACCACTCTGAATCTTGGAGCCAGCGGGAAAATCGCTCATGGAATAACCAACAAAATACGCGTTGGACAGAACAAAACAGAGCCTCCTCCACACAAAATAATAACAGCTTTAGCCGTCCTTATCCAGGTAACAACTCTACACAACAGATCACTACACCAAAATCAGACACAGGCAATGGCTTTAGAAGCGGAGGCAGAAGATAATTAATTCTAAATTTTAAAAAAAATACAGCTACCTATGGTAGCTGTATTTTTTTTAAAATTATTCACTAATTTAGCACGTTCATCATATCATATTATTGCTAATTTTATTATCATATTTATGGAGTTTTACAAATATCAGGGAACAGGGAACGATTTTGTGATGATTGACAATCGCGATTTTCGCTTTCCCAAGCGCACTGCACTAATCAAACATCTTTGTGACAGAAGATTCGGCATTGGTGCTGATGGCCTTATTTTATTAGAAAATGATGACGCCTATGATTTCAGAATGGTTTATTACAATGCCGATGGTAAAGAGAGTAGCATGTGTGGCAATGGTGGCCGGTGTATCGTGGCTTTTGCTCACTTTCTAGGCATCTTCACCGAGCAAACCCGTTTTATAGCTATTGATGGTCCCCATGAAGCCCAGATCAGCAGAGAACTCGTTAAACTCAAAATGATGGACGTAAACCTCCTCCATAATTTCCAGAAATATACCGTTGTAAACACAGGCTCTCCCCATTATGTTGAATTTGTAGATAACGTTCAAGATATGGATGTCTATACAGAAGGAAAAAGCATACGCTATAATGAAATATTTCAGCAAGAAGGTATCAACGTAAATTTTGCCACCCCCCTCTCTGATGATATGCTATTTGTAAGAACTTATGAACGCGGTGTAGAGGATGAAACCTACAGTTGTGGTACAGGCGCTACAGCTTGTGCTTTAGCTTTTATGCAAAATCATCATCAAACCTCAATAAATATAAAAGTTTTAGGAGGTGCTTTAAAAGTCTATACCGTAAAAACGGGAAAAGGTTTTCATAACGTCTGGCTGGAAGGTCCAGCCCAGCAGGTTTTTAAAGGCCATATAGCGATAACAGAATAAAAATGAGAAATTTTTTTTTAATTACACTCTTTGCCTTAATAGCCATAGGTGGATTTTTTGGATGGAACTATTATCAGAAAAATTATCAAAGTAATGTTAAAAAACCAGGGTTTCTCCTTGTCCCTCATGAAGCCTCTTTTAAACAGGTGATAGACTCCCTCTCTCCTTACCTTAGGGATATTGAAACATTCAAGCAAATTGCGGACACTAAAAACCTGCCTCTAAATATAAAAGCGGGACGCTACGAAATAAAGGAAGGTATGGATAATACCAATTTGGTTAACATGATAAAAATGGGTCTACAAACGGAAGAAAGTTTCAGAATAAAAGACTTTAATGATGTATACCAGATGATTGGTCGGGTCGCTAGAAAAACTGAAGCCGATTCGCTCTCTTTTGTAAAAGCCTTTAATGTTATTGCCCGCCAAAAGGGATTAAACAATGCTGAGGATCTTAAACCCTATTTTTTTTCAGACACCTATAATTTCTACTGGACTGTAACGCCTGAAGAATTTTTTAAAAGATTCGAAAATATTTACAGTGATTTTTGGACTCCAGAGAACATAACCAAAGAAAGAAAACTCGGCTTGAGTAGAGTTCAGGTCTACACTTTAGCTTCTATTGTGCAAAAAGAGTCGGGAGGAAAGCCTGAGGAACAAAAAAGAATTGCCGGCTTGTATCTTAATCGTTACCGCAAAGGTATGAAATTACAAAGCGATCCTACCATTATTTATGCAATTACTAAAGAGTCAAATTTCACTAAACTAATCAAAAGGGTTTATTATAAAGATCTAATGGTAGATTCTCCCTACAATACCTACCTAAATATCGGTCTTCCTCCTGGTCCTATTTGTGTGGTGAATAAGACTTCTATAGAAAATGTTCTGGATGCTGAAGACAATGACTATATCTTTATGGTTGCCGATCCCTCAAGACTGGGATATCATAAATTCACTCACAGTGCCGAAGAACATATTCAAAATGCCAAAATCTATCAGGATTGGCTCAATAGCAAAGAAATTAAATAAGAATGAAAACAGAAATTAAGCAACGTATTATCCCCCACATGTTAGGCCTAAGCCTCACGTTTAGTGCTGCAGTATCCGCCTTTGCCCAACAGCAAAAGTTGGGCATATCGGGGAAAATTACCACCCTCGGAGGGAATGCCGTACCCTATGCTTCGATTAGCTTTACCCATAAAAATCAGCCCGTTTTGTCCGATGGAAGTATAGCAGATCATGATGGAAATTATGTGCTTCATCTCTCGCCAGGTACTTACTCTTTACAAGTAGAGGCTCCTGGGTTCAAGACCCTTCATATTGAAAAAACAATTCATACCGCGGGCGCTCTAGATGATATACAAATCCAATCTTTAACCCAAGAAGGCGAGAATAAAAAAATTCAACATATTGAAGGCGTTACCATCACCGCTACCAGCACAAGTCCTTATAAAGTAGCTCTTGATAAAAAAACCTACGATCCTTCGGCTGATCTAATCAGTGCAGGCGGAACTTTACAAGATATCCTTGGCAATGTACCTTCTGTTTCTGTAGATACTGACGGCAGTATTTCTATGCGGGGAAATAGCAATATTAAATTTTTAATCAATGGAAAACCCTCCTCTTTATTAGGAGGTGATGACAATGAAAGCGCTCTGCAAAGCATCCCTGCTGATCAAATAGAAAAAATAGAGGTTATTACCAACCCTTCCTCTAAATTTGAGGCTTCTGGAACTTCTGGAATATTAAATATTATTCTTAAAAAGAATAAAAAATCTGGTTTTAGCGGTAATGTTACCGGCAGCCTTGGCTATAGGCCAAAGACTGCCCTGAGCACCAATCTAAGCTGGAAGAAAGACAACTGGACATGGTTTCTCAATGGTGGTGGAGGCTATACTGAACATAAAGGTCAAAATAATTCAGAAATCACTTACAAAAATAAACCAGCTCCTCTTACTTCATCGGAAACTGATGTTCTGATACACCAAAAACAAACTGGTGAAAATATTATCTACAAAGACAAATATAATCTATCAACTGGCTTTACATATGATATTTCCTCCAATACCTCATTCAATATCTCTGGAATGCTAAGGAGTTTTGAAGGAGATAAGAAACAAAGCTTCAATACCTACAACGACTTTAGCAGCTTCACAGGATATAAGCATACGCTTAACCACAGGTGGTCTGAGGGAAAAAGCAATAATCTAGCCCTCCAAGGAGATTTAGGCTTAGAGCATAGATTCAACAATAAGGGTCACTCCCTAAGCCTAAGCCTAAGCCTACAGCAGTACAGAAACGACGAGTCTGCAACTATTGAAGAAATAACGGAATTAAGGTCATTGGAAAAGGAAAACACGGACAGAAAATCTGTAGAAAAATCCTTTATCGCTAAAGCGGATTATGAACTACCTATAGGAGAACAATCTAAATTAGAAGCAGGCTATAGACTAGATAGCAACCACAGTGAAAATAACAGCAAAGTTATTGCCAGCATCCCAAACCCTCTTATCCTCAATTACAATAATACGGCTGATTACCAAGAAGTTTTTAATGCATTTTATATTCAGTTTAAAAGTACATTAGGAGCTCTCAATTATCAATTAGGTTTGCGGGATGAAGTTTCCAACATCACCATAAATTACAGTAACCTAGCAGCTCAAACTATTGATAAAACCAAAAATTACAATAATCTTTTTCCCAGTATATTTTTGAGTTATAACTTTTCCAAAGCCCATCAGCTATTAATCAATTATTCCAGAAGAATAGACAGACCTATATCCTTCTTCCTGCTGCCCTTTCCTAATTATAGCAATAATCAAAATATATTTGAAGGAAATATAGATATTAATCCTTCCTATGCCGATTTTTACGAATTAGGTTATAATCTACAAAGAAAAAAAATCAACATTAATCCTACGCTCTATTATCGACACGGGACTGACGATACCAAAATATTAGTCTATAGACCCGATGAACGAGAAAGCGTCTTCTATACTAAACCTATTAATCTGGGCACCAGCGATCGATACGGTTTAGATATTAATTTTACATATGATCCCTTCCCGTGGCTAAAGCTAATGGGAAGCCTAGACCTATTCGGCTACATCACTACAGGGAGGGCTGATTATAAGACTCTGGATAAGGAAGGTCAGCCTAAAATGGAAAGTATGAATTTTAAGGGCAATGGATTTTCCAGCAGCACAAGGCTTAATACAACCTTTAAAATAGATAAGAGTTTTAGCCTGCAATTGCAAGGACATTATAAAGGATCACAACATACGGCCAACCAAAAAAAAGCGGATATGTATACCCTCAATATAGGTATCTCTAAGTCCCTTTGGAAAGGAGACGGCACGCTTTCTTTCAATATACGGGATGTCTTTAACACCAGACGAATGGAAACCTTCAATTTTAATGATGATTATATTCAGCACAATTCTATGCAATGGCAGCCTAGGCAATTTTTAATCTCTTTGTCTTATCAATTTAAACAAGGTGAAAAAATTGAAAACTCTCAACGAAAAAAGGATAATAATAACCCGGATAACAAAAGTGAAGATTCCTATGAAATTAGCTAAAAAACATCTGAATTTAGCTCCCATTCTGGTTATTATAAGCTTATTGAGCTGTACTACTAGAAGCCTAAAAGAACATCGACCGGAACAGTGGGCTCAAAAAATCACCGAAAGGCCTTTTCACAATCTTTACAAAGTCAACGACAGCATTTACAGAAGCGACCGACCTCTAGATTTGGGATTTAACTTTTTGCAGGAAAATAAAATTGCTTCGGTCTTAGATCTGCGCCGAAAGCACAAAGACCTTATTACGGTAAAGCACAGCCACTACAAAGGAAACTTATATGCAGTATCCATGAAGGCCACAAAAGTTACAGATAAGGAGATCATTCAAGTTTTACGCATTTTAAAAACTGCACCTAAACCTATACTGGTACACTGTACATATGGTAGTGATAGAACAGGAGTGGTAATGGCTATGTATCGCATTGTTTTTGAAGACTGGAGTAAAGATCAAGCTATTGAGGAGATGAAACGAGGAAACTATGATTATCACTGGCTTTTCCATAATTTAATCCGATACATCCATCAGTCGGATATTTCCTATATTAAAGAACAGGTTTTACAATAATATCTTTAATAACCTGTTGTAGATTTAGAACAGATTCACTTTTAACCTATTTAAACTTCTATTAAAGACAAAAAAATTGAGGTATTGAATCCTAGTAAAAGCAGTTATTTTTCAAGTTATTCTGGTGGCTAAACCCTGAAATGTTTTTGCAAAATGGATATGAATGGAAAACAGTCCACAGAGTTGTGAAATATTGGTTTCAATTCGTTTTCTAATCTTTGATTTTGTGGTGGAAAACTGGGCAAAATGCTGTTGGTTTTTGCCCCAGGCACTGAGATACTGATGTTGGAATGATGGAATAAATCAACCTGAAGAGTTTTGCTTATATAAGCCCTGTCTCCTATTCAAAGGCTGTTTTGAAAAGTTTCCTTTATATCGTACAGGTCATTTATATCATGAACATTTGCTGGTGAAAAATCAAACGAATGCAAGATCGCAAACTGCATGAAGTTTAAAGCTAAAGTAACCTATTTTCTATGCCGTAGCATATCCAAATTCGGGCTTTATTGGCTCGATGGAACAAATTAATGAAGGTTTTTCACGACTGATTTTACAACTTGAAACAGGGATGGAATCCACTACAAAAACAGCTGTGAAAACTGAAAATTTACAACTTAGAGTCTCTCTTATTTTCTCTATGTAGCAGAAAAGTTTTCTTTTTCTTCTATTGTATACACTTCTTTCTATTTTATCTTCCAAATCTGTTCCCGAAATACATATAAATAGTTGTAATTCAAAGCTAATAA
>NZ_JAAABJ010000492.1 GCF_009904105.1 Elizabethkingia argenteiflava
TGATATTGAGTGCAACAAGTTCCAAATCAGAGAGTTTTGGAACTCTTATTTTCTTAGTAGTTTTGATATGACTGCAGATTTTTGTCAATTCTCTTAAAATAATTTCGTAATTTTGAATAAGATTGTTCATGTATTTAATTAATTGATATCCAATTAAATATACGGTTTTTCAATCAAATAAACAATCTTTTTCCAGTATATTCTCTAAATGCACAACAGGTTATTCTTTATAAACTTTTAAACTATTCAATCTTAAAGACAAAAATTGAGGTATTGAATCATAATTTTATATCTTGCCTTATAAATACTACAACACTTTTGCCTAAAGCGAACCTCTCATTTTTGATCTCCTTCGCTGGCTTGTTTTTCAAAAGCAATGATTTTTAGCACCTGAAAATTCGAAAACTCAAAAAGACGTTTAAAGAATAAACCCCACCAAAAGGCGAGGTTATATTATTAATTCCTTTTAGCCCACTCCGGAATCTCCTTCATGCCTCTGGTGGGACTAGCTTTATACTGTCTGGAACAGCGATGTTCTGGAAAATTAGACGTTAAAAGCGCTTCCAGTATAAACAAACCAGTTTCCTTAGTAGCAACTGGCTTTGTTTCAGTCCAGCTACATATGCAACTATTTAGTTCATTCAGCGTTTTTTGAGAATATAGAAAGGTTGCTAAACGCGTTTTTACGATTTAACTTTAACGCAGCATGATACGCCAGATCCATTTGAATTCTTTTTTCTGTATTCATCAGGTTTTCTTTACAATTCTTTTTTCAAAAACTTAGCGGTCATGCTCTTTTTGTTTTTAACGATTTGCTCGGGGGTTCCTTCCGCGATAATTTCCCCACCGTATTTTCCTCCTTCAGGCCCCATATCAATAATATGATCTGCGGATTTAATAATATCCATATTATGCTCAATAATAACAAAGGAATTTCCCAAATCTATTAAGCGTTCTATAGCATTGAGCAAGACTTTTACATCTTCAAAATGGAGTCCAGTCGTAGGTTCATCTAAAAGATATAAAGTGTTCCCGGTCTGTTTCTTAGCTAGCTCGGTAGCCAATTTTATACGCTGAGCTTCCCCACCAGAAAGTGTAGTTGACTGTTGACCTAAGCTAATATAACCTAAACCTACTTCTTGTAGGGTTTTTACCTTAGTGTATATTTTAGGCAACGGCTGAAAGAATTCCACCGCTTCATTAATGGTCATTTCCAACACATCAGAAATAGATTTGCCTTTATAACGGACTTCCAGAGTTTCTCTATTAAATCTTTTTCCATGACAAGTTTCACAATGTACATATACATCAGGAAGAAAATTCATCTCTATTAATTTCAAACCCGCGCCCTGACAGGTCTCGCAACGTCCTCCTTTTACGTTAAACGAAAACCTACCCGGTTTATAGCCTCTTATCTTAGATTCCAATAATTCAGCAAAAAGAGTGCGTATATCCGTAAAAACCCCTGTATAAGTGGCCGGATTAGAACGTGGTGTCCTACCAATAGGAGTTTGATCTACATCTACAATCTTATCAATATGCTCTATCCCCTCTATACTCCGATAAGGTAAAGCTTCTTGTGCACTTCTATAGAAATGTCTGTTTAATATTGGATAGAGCGTTCCGCTAATCAATGAAGATTTTCCACTCCCCGAGATTCCAGTAACCACCACCAATTTGCCTAAAGGGATTTCTAAGTTTACATTTTTAAGATTATTTCCTCTTGCACCCTTCAATAGAATAGAATGTCCATTACCTTTTCTTCTTTCTGATAAAGTTTCTATTTTCCGCTTACCGGTAATATAATCAGCAGTAAGGGTATTGGCTTTTAATAATTGGTCGGGCGTTCCCTGCCATAGGACCTCTCCTCCATACTTTCCTGCCTTAGGCCCTATATCCAAAATATGATCTGCTGCTAAGATCATATCCTTATCGTGCTCTACCACCAGTACGGAATTGCCTATATTTCTTAAATTTTTCAAAGAATGAATGAGACGTTCATTATCTCTTTGGTGTAATCCTATAGAAGGTTCATCCAGTATATACAATACATTGACCAACTGTGAACCAATCTGTGTAGCCAGACGAATTCGCTGAGATTCCCCCCCAGATAGGGTCCTGGTAGCGCGACTTAGACTTAAATAATCCAAACCTACGTCCAAGAGAAAACCTAGCCGATTTTGAATTTCCTTTAAAATTTCATGCGCTATGATTTTATTTTTTTCCGAAAAACTATCTTTCACATCCTCTAACCACTTTCGGAGCTCCGACAGAGGTAAACTGCTCACTTCATAAATATTTTTACCCCCTATTTTAAACTGCAAACTATCAGTATGAAGCCTGGCCCCTTGGCAGTCGGGGCAAGTTTCATCGGTTGTAAAATGTCTTTCTATTATGCTGGCTTCATAACTATCCTTATCTTCTATAATTTGTTCTAAAAAAGGAATAAGCCCCTCAAAATTGATTTTTATTTTTTTGCTGATACCAGCATGTGATAAATCTTTGACAATCTCCGGATGCTTTCCCTTGTAGATAAAATTGAGAACCTCCTGAGGAATTTTGCTAAAGGGTGTGGACAAACCTAGGTGATAAAACTCTAGAATAGCTTTAATTTGACTCAACAGCCATTTATTATTTTTAAGATCTTCTAAAGGCAATAAACCACCTTGTAAGATAGATAGTTTAGGATTTTCTACAAAAAAATCAGGATTTATTTTCTTTATATTTCCCAAACCTTTGCATCTAGGGCAACTTCCTTTAGGAGAATTGAATGAAAAAGTATTAGGCTCAGGTAAGGGAATAGAGGATCC
Source organism: Elizabethkingia argenteiflava (assembly GCF_009904105.1). GTDB lineage: Bacteria > Bacteroidota > Bacteroidia > Flavobacteriales > Weeksellaceae > Elizabethkingia > Elizabethkingia argenteiflava. Next base: position 2,811 of record NZ_JAAABJ010000492.1, read on the forward strand.
GCTGAGGGGATCCATAAGATTTTTACTGTAATATCTGAAATTTTCTTCGCCAAATTTCTGAATCATTACAACGCCTTCTCCCAGTTTTAGAGCTGTAGACAGAGATTTCTGAATTCTAGATTCGGAAACACTCTCTCCTATAAGTAACCGATCAACAACGATTTCTATATCATGAGTTTTATAACGGTCGAGCTTTAAATCGGGATCTATATCCATAAGTTTTCCATCGACCCTCGCCTGCAAATAACCCTTTTTAGAATATTGAGCAAAAAGCTCTCGATAATGGCCTTTTCTAGCTCTTACCACTGGAGACAGAAGCAATATTTTTTGATCTTTATAGGTTTTTCGAATAGCTTCCAAAATCTGATCTTCGGTGTATCCAATCATTCTTTCTCCCGAGTTTGTAGAATAAGCATCTGATACTCTAGCGTAAAGAAGTCTCAAAAAATCATATAGTTCGGTAACCGTTCCAACTGTAGAGCGAGGATTTTTAGAAGTGGTCTTCTGCTCTATGGCAATCACAGGAGATAATCCTTCAATTTTATCCACATCTGGTCTTTCCAAACCACCTAAAAATTGTCGGGCATAGACTGAAAAAGTCTCAATATACCGCCGTTGACCTTCAGCAAATATAGTATCAAAAGCCAAAGAAGATTTACCACTCCCCGATAAACCGGTAATCACAACCAATTCATTACGAGGTATTTTAACATTAATGTCTTTTAAATTATGCTCCCGAGCACCATAAATTTCAATGAAATCGGTATTTTTCATAAGATTACAAAGATAGTAATGATTTGGCTAATTTTTGGCTATAGTGATGTCTTTAGCAATATAGGGCTCCTCTATGCTTCAAAGAGCTTTTTTCATGGGTGGTTAAAAGTATTTTAGTAAGGAGGTCTTTGCTTATTCCGTGAATCAATTAATAAGTAAGTGACAGTTCACCTATTCATTATATAGCCTACCCTCTATAACAAATATAGAGGGTAGGTTGATCAAATAAGTAGAAACCTTTGTGAAGATCTATTATACAACCTGCTTTCAAATCAGAAGAATTCATGCCTTACACAAGTTTTACAGGCTTTGAAAATGAGCTCTACTATTTATGATAAGCTTGTGATTATATTTTGTAAAGGCAAACGAGATTTAGAAGTAATATTAGGCTGATTAACATCTTCAACATCTCTATAACCGATAGCAACAGCAAATACGGTTTTATATCCGCTCAATGAAAGTATACTGTCATATTCCTCATTTTGAATACCCTCCATTGGTGTGCTATCAATCCCCATACTGGCACAAGCTGAAAGAAAAAAACCTAGAGATAGATATACTTGGTGCTTCATCCACGATTTGATGTGAGTCTCCCCTTTCGGTTTTAGGAATTCGTTATAATACCCCATCGCACTGGGTCTATTTTTTTGAAGGCGTTTTTCAAAATATTCCACATCATCAATTGCAGCAAATACCACCAAGTGGCTGGACTCTTTAACTCTTTGTTCGTTGAGATAAGAAACCTCTGCCAGCTGATGCTTGATTTTTTCATCCGAAATAAAAATAAACGTCCACGGCTGGCTATTAATAGAGGAAGCGCTTAAATGTAAAATTTCTTTTAGTTCTAAAATTTTTTTATCTGAAACTTTTTTATCGGTATTATACTTCTTAGTGGTATACCTGTTCTTCATAAGATCTAAAAAATCCATATGCGTAAATTTTAAATTATACTATATTTTTTAATGTTGCTAAATTAAGTATAGTTATTTACCTTTACAATAACAGTTAAAAAAGATAGTAACAGATGTATAAGATAGGTGATAAATCATATCCATGCAGTACAAGTTTGACTATGAGATACATAGGCGGAAAATGGAAAGCAGTCATCCTCATTCATTTAATAGAAAAAAAACGATATAGTGAATTGAGGAAAGAATGTTCACTCATCACCGAGCGGACATTGAGTTTACAATTAAAAGAAATGGAAGCCAACGGACTGATTACCCGTACTGTACACACAAGCAAACCTCCTCTAAAGGTAGATTACGAATTAACAAAATTTGGAAAAACGCTTATCCCCCTCCTTAAAGATATTGCTCAATGGGGAAAGGATGCCGCTGAAACCCATGAGGAGATTGAGAAAATAAAGTGATATTTTTAAACCGCAACCTGTGTTGCTTGATAAAATCAACATTGGGATTCTCCTCATGGGTATTCTGATCTTAAAGTTTTCATTTAATCATAAAAATATATTAATAAATGACAGGCTCCCATAGCCTATAAATGGGACATAACCGGCCTCCCTATTTTATAAGTTATTTTGCGACTTTACTTATTTTTGCTTTTATTTTATAAAATAAATTTCTAAAAAAATAATAAATTGTAACCTTTCTGCTCTTTGCAACGTATAAGTCTGTGGAGCCCTTTATTTCGGGGTGAGTATTTTTACTATGAGACAACTTAAAATTACCAAGCAAGTAACCAACAGGGAAACTGCATCGTTAGACAAGTACCTTCAGGAAATTGGGAAGGTAGAACTTATTACCGCTGATGAAGAAGTGGATTTAGCCCAAAAAATTCGTGCTGGAGACAGAATTGCTTTAGAAAAATTAATTAAAGCTAACTTGCGTTTCGTAGTATCGGTATCCAAACAATATCAAAATCAAGGTCTTTCTCTTCCTGATTTGATTAACGAAGGAAACCTAGGCCTCATGAAAGCTGCTAAGCGCTATGATGAAACCAGAGGATTTAAATTTATATCCTATGCGGTATGGTGGATTCGACAGTCCATCCTGCAAGCTTTGGCAGAACAATCTAGAATTGTACGTCTTCCATTGAATAAGATCGGTTCCATCAATAAAATTAACAAAGCTTACGCCCACTTAGAGCAGGAAAATGAAAGACCTCCTTCTCCTGAAGAATTAGCCGAAGTGCTAGATATGAGCGAAGAGGACATCAAAGAGTCTATGAAAAACTCGGGAAGACACCTCTCTATGGATGCTCCTTTGGTAGAAGGTGAAGATTCTAACCTTTACGATGTCCTTCGCTCTGGAGAATCTCCATCTCCGGATAAAGACCTGATGCTGGAATCATTGCAAATTGAAATTGAAAGAGCTTTAAATACTTTGACACCACGAGAAGCTGATTTGGTAAGACTGTATTTCGGTTTGAACGGTAAACACCCTATGACGTTAGAAGAAATCGGTGAAACATTTGATTTAACTCGGGAGCGCGTGCGCCAAATTAAAGAAAAAGCGATTAAACGATTAAAACACAACAGCAGAAGTAAAATTCTTAAATCTTATTTAGGGAAATAACTCTACTCTCTCGGAAATGATAATATTCTGAATATTTAATAATATAGGACAAAGCTTTAAAAAAACTTTGTCCTCTTTTTTGTTAAAAATTAAAATCTAAAAATGAAAAATAAACTCATCGCTCCTTCTATACTTTCAGCAGACTTCGGAAATCTACAAAAAGACATTGAAATGATTAATAAAAGTCCCGCCGATTGGTTTCATGTGGATGTTATGGATGGCCGCTTTGTACCAAATATCTCTTTTGGTTTCCCAGTGATGAAAACCATCAAGCAATACGCCACAAAATTTATCGACGTTCATTTAATGATTGTAGAGCCTGAAAAATATGTGAAAGATTTTGTAAAGGAAGGTGCAGATTTAATCTCAATTCATTACGAAGCATGCACGCATTTACATAGAAATATTCATCAAATCAAAGATCTGGGTGTAAAAGCTGGTGTAGTACTCAATCCCTCTACTCCTGTCTCTGTCTTGGAAGATACTATAATGGATATAGATTTGGTACTTCTTATGAGTGTAAATCCAGGATTTGGTGGTCAGAAATTCATTGAGCATACTTATAAAAAGATACATCAAACCAAGGCATTGATTCAACAGTATGAAACCAATACTTTGATACAGGTTGACGGTGGGGTAAATCAACATAATGCAGCTTTACTATTCAAATCGGGAGCGGATGTTTTAGTGGCTGGAAATGCCATCTTCTCTTCTCCGAACCCTACTGCTACGATTGAAATGTTAAAAAAATAATAAAGCCCTAAGCTAAATAAAAAAAGCGACCTTTAAAAGGTCGCTTTTTTTATTTATAATGAAATTTTAAAATATCTCTCTGCCAGCAAAGTGAAAAGAAGCTTCAATTAATGCATTTTCGTCAGAATCAGAACCATGAACTGCATTTTCACCTATGGATCTTGCATACATTTTTCTAATCGTTCCTTCAGCGGCTTCAGCAGGATTGGTAGCACCAATAAGCTTTCTAAAATCTTCAACAGCATTCTCCTTCTCAAGAATAGCTGCAACAATAGGCCCCGATGACATAAAGTCTACCAACTCTCCGTAAAAAGGTCTTTCCGCATGTACTTCGTAGAATTTCTTTGCATCGGCAAGGCTTAATTGGGTAAGTTTCATCGCCTTAATTTTAAATCCCGCTTCTGTAATTTTTCCTAAAATCGCACCGATATAACCATCTGCCACAGCATCTGGTTTAATCATAGTAAAGGTAATTTGTCCTGACATTGTTATGTATTAAATTTGCCTTGCAAAAATACGAAAATCATTTTGCTTTCGGATGAGATTCGGGCAAAATTATAATCAAGAACTTATTGAGTATGATTTTAAATCTGAAAAACTAGGATAAGGTTTTCACGAAGATAGGTTTTTATATTAAATAGTGCCTGTCTTTTAATCTTACTTACATCTTCTTTCTATTCATGTAGAAAATTTTAAAACATCAATCTCTAAAGGCTTCCTCATAAAGGGGGGGGGAATATTGCATATTTTAAGCATCATTCCTTTGATTATAATACTACTGAATGACAAGTATTTAACGTTGGAAATCCTTAGCCTATCGCTATTTTCTCTTATTGGCATAGATATTGATTATCTATAACAGATTCTCATGTTAATTGAGTTTTCATGGTTATTAAGTTTTACCCTGACAATAGTCAGGGTTTTTTAATTCCAACTTCTTTTTTCTAATTTCAAGAAACGTATGAATATTAATCCTAAGCCGAAAAAAATTGTCATCGAAAGCGCCGCAAACCTCATATCATTATATTTTTCTATGAGGGTGGCAAATATAAATGTACCCAACATAATGGCTAATTTTTCGAGTACATCATAAAAACTGAAATAGGTAGTATTTTCCATACTATCTTCAGGTAACAATTTACTAAAAGTAGAGCGCGACATGGCTTGTAATCCTCCCATTACCAAACCTACGATACTGGCTACTCCATAAAACTGATATTCTACCTGAGGATTTTCTTTATTAAGATAATAAGCGAAAAAGCAAGCGATCAGCCATATCACCACAGCCATGCTAATCACACTTTTATTTCCTATTCTCTTCGCTAACCACGAAAAAAACATCGCTCCGAAAATAGCTTCAATTTGAATAATAATAAGTACCAGAATTAACTTCTCTTGAGGTAGGTTAATTTCACTTTTTCCAAAAAGCGGTGCCATCAAGAATATGGTTTGCATTCCTATGCTATAAAAAAAGAAGCTGATCAGGAAATACTTTAAATTAGGAGTCGCAAATAACTTATTTCCTACTTTAAAAAGCTCTCTAAAACTTTCTTTTACAATTTCCTTGTAAAAAAGCATGTTTTCCTTTACTACATGTAAATAGCCTCCGTTATCTTTATGATTTTTGAAGAAATTTTTAACATTTAGCAAAACAATATCTTTGGGCAACTTATGAGTTAATTTTCCAAATTTTGGGAGGTGTTTAAAGGTATATTGGGAAAAGCCAAACCACCAGGCTCCGGTTAGCAGAAAGCTAACCCGCGTAAGCTGAGTTGCTTGTTGTGGCGTTTTAGCTACAAACATGATAAGAAGCAAACAAATGACTACTAAAATAACAGAACCTATATAACCATAGATATAGCCTTGGGCTGAAAGTTCATCTTGTTTATCCGGTGAGGCAATATCAGGTAAAAAGGAATTGTAGAATACCAAACTCCCCCAAAAACCAACACTGGCTGTAATGCTAAAGAGTAAGCCCAAGAAAACTGTATTCATGCTCGTAAACAATGCTAACCCCATACAGGAGGTAGCCCCCAGATAGCAAAAAAATTGTAAAAAAGCCTTTTTATTTCCTATCGTATCGGCTAAAGCTGATAAAATGGGTGATAAAAATACCACGATAAAAAAAGATATGGTAAGAGAATATCCATAAATAGCGTTTGGATGGTATTCATTACCAAAAATATGAATGGTATTACTCACCGGGATTTTTATCCATTTATGAGTGTTTGCTATATATTCATCTTTTTCATATGCAGTGGTGATGACAGCATAATATATTGGGAATATGGTAGAGGTGATGACCAAGGAATATACGGAATTGGCCCAATCGTAAAAAGCCCAAGCCTTCATTACCTTTTTGTTGTTCTTGGTATTTTCTGTTATCATGAAATAGCCTATAATTTGAATTTTTAAATGTTCTCAATCACAATAGCAGAAGCTCCCCCACCCCCATTACATATAGCGGCAGCTCCGTAGCGCGCCTTTTTTTGCTTTAAAACATTTATAAGCGTAACGATAATTCTAGAACCAGAATTCCCCAAAGGATGACCTAAAGCCACTGCTCCTCCATGGATGTTCACGATATCCGTGTTTAATCCCAAAATCTGATTGTTGGCGAGTGCCACTACTGAAAAAGCCTCGTTAAATTCAAAAAAATCAATTTCTTCTATTCTTAGGTTTGCCTTTTCCAATGCCAAAGGTAAAGCCTTAGCAGGCGCTGTTGTAAACCATTCCGGAGCTTGAGCTGCATCGGCATAAGCTATAATTTTTGCTAACGGACGAAGACCGAGGCTCTCCATTTTTTCTTTGGACATTAAAATAAGAGCAGAAGCGCCATCATTTAGTGTAGAGGCATTGGCAGCTGTAACACTCCCATTTTCTTTAGTAAAGACTGTGGGCAAGCTAGAAATTCTATCAAAATTCACGTTCTTATACTCCTCATCTTCCTCGAAAATAAGGGGATCCCCTTTTCTCTGGGGAATAGATACCGGAATTATTTCCGCATCAAATTTCTTTTCAGCCCAGGCCCGAGCTGCTCTTTGGTAAGACTGAATGGCAAATTTATCCTGATCTTCACGAGAGATTTTATATTCTGCAGCACAGCGTTCCGCACAGTTTCCCATATGTTGCTTGCTATATACATCGGTTAATCCATCCTTAATGAGTCCATCTTGCAACTTCATATCACCCAGCTTAACGCCCTTTCTCCCCTCTATATAATGAGGAACCTGCGACATATTCTCCATACCCCCTGCAACAATAACATCCACATCACCTGCTTTTATGGACTGGGCAGCCATCATTACCGCTTTCATACCAGAGGCACAAACTTTATTAATCGTTGTAGCAGGGGTAGTATCCGCAAGGCCTGCTCCTAAAGCAGCCTGTTTTGCAGGAGCTTGTCCTATACCGGCTTGTAATACATTACCCATATAAACCTCCTGTATCTCTTCCGGATTCAAATCTATTTTGTCGAGTGCTCCTTTTATTGCAATTGAGCCTAATCGTGTCGCCGGGATAGTAGAAAGGCCACCCATAAAACTGCCTATGGGTGTTCTGACTGCAGATACTACGAATACTTCTTTCATGTATTTGATTTTAGTTTTTTATAATTCTAAACTTTTATTTTTGTTATTTTTTGCCAAGAGGATTAAAAATACACCTATAAATTCAATAAACCATCCCCAGGAGGGTTTTACGAGGTCTACCATAACATTTCGAATTTTTTTTAAAGGAATAAAACTGAAAAAATCTATGGATTTTGATTTTATAGCGTATAGAGTCACTACAAATAAGACCAATAAAACTATTCCAAAAATCCGACTAAATCTGACTTTATCCAAAAGTATACTAACAAAAGCAGCCAATGTCAGCGACCATACGATAATCGATAAACCTTGGTCTAGCTTCCAATAGTTCCAATTTCCTATCAGAGGAATATGTACTAAAGGGAAAAAACTTCCTATCAACACTAATAAACAACCTGCTAAAGCTACTTTCTTCACAGCTGAATTCATTTTACTAAAATACAAAAAATACTAAAGCTGAAAATGCTTTTCTTTAGGAGGTTTTAACAAAATCTTTTATCTGCCGGAAGTCCACAGGAAACAAATGCACTATTTTTTCTTTTTGCTTAAACTCGGAAAGACGCGCAGGGATAACCAGGCGAGCAGAAATACTCTTTTCAACAGTTTCTATAAATTTTGCAGGGTGAGCCGTTTCCAAGATTACACCATTAAGGTTCCTGCCACTATCCTTCAGGTAGGCACAAAGCCCCAAATAAGCCACTGCCCCATGCGGATCTAGAATATAGCCAAATTCTTTATGTACATTATGAATGGCCGCTTGGGTCTGTTCATCTGTAAAATAATATCCAGACATCAAAGCTTTAAACTGATCTAAATTCCCATCAAATAAGGCCTTCATTCGTTCAAAATTACTAGGATTCCCCACATCCATTGCATTGCTAAGCGTTGATTTTGAGGCTCTAGGCTTATATTCTCCGGTGGAAAGATACTTAGGTACTATATTATTGATATTCGTAGAGGCTATAAATCGCTCTACCGGTAAACCCATCTTATAAGCAAATAAGCCGGCAGTGAGATTTCCGAAATTACCACTAGGTACACTGAAAACAATTTTTTTGTGATTTTTTTTTAATTGTGCATAGGCCCAAAAATAATAAAAACTTTGGGGAATAAGCCTGGAAATATTGATACTGTTGGCTGAAGTCAAATGATATTTTCGGAGCTCTCTATCTGCTAAAAGTTGTTTCGCCAGCGCCTGACAATCATCAAAAGTACCCTCTATTTCTAATGCTTTTATATTGTGTCCCCAGATGGTAAGCTGCTTTTCCTGAAGGGGGCTTATCTTGCCCTTAGGATATAAAATGTAAACCTGAATCCCCGGAACTTTATAAAAGCCTGCGGCCACGGCACTCCCAGTATCTCCAGAAGTGGCCACAATCACCTTCATGGGCTGTCCTTCTGCATAATAAGACATGAGTCGGGCCATAAACCTGGCTCCGATATCTTTAAAAGCCAGGGTGGGACCATGAAAAAGTTCCAAACTGTAAATAGAATCTCGGATAAGGCTCACAGGAATATCAAAATTCAAAACTTCCTCTAGCATGTCTTCTAACACCTTAGGAGGGATCGTATTTCCTACAAATTGTTTTGCAACCTCAAAACCAATCTCTGGAAGGGTTTTATTCTGGATATCTCTAAAAAATGAAGGGGGGAGTGGTGGAATGTTCTCTGGCATATAAAGGCTACCATCCCCTGCTAATCCATTAATTACGGCCTGTTTTATACTAACTAACTCTTGTGTTTTTATTGATAAATATTGCATAATTATTCTTTATTTTAGATGATTAGAGCTCCTTTATTATTCATTTTGGTAACCTGAGATTCGCTTTTAATCTGATGCCTATTGAGAAGATGATAAAGACGATCAGAAATTTCGTCGGCTTGATCTTTATTCTTGCATAGAGCAAAAACCGAAGGTCCGGAGCCAGAGATTCCAAAACCTATAGCCTTATTCTCCAATGCAATTTCTTTCATTTCGCAAAAAAAAGGAATCAGCATAGACCGAATAGGTTCTATAATGACATCCTTCATACTTCTACCCACCAAATCCATATCACCTGTACAAAAGCCCGATACCAATCCTGCTACATTCCCCCATTGTTCTATAGCCTTCTGCAATGGGATCTGCTGTTTTAGAATCTTTCTGGCTTCCCCTGTAGGAACATTGATATCAGGATGTACAGAAACCACAAATAAATCTTTTATAAAAGGAAGCTTAATAACATCCAAAGGCTCATAACTTCTTATCAAAACCAAGCCTCCTAATAAAGATGGTGCCACATTATCAGCATGAGCATTTCCAGAGGCCAAGCGCTCTCCTTCCATCGCGAGAGGCAAAAGCTCACCTTTAGTCAATGGATTTTCAAAAAGCTCATTTATAGCGACCAATGCAGCCACACTACTAGCTGCACTAGATCCCAATCCGCTATTTAAGGGCATTTTTTTATACAATTCAATATCCACCCCCTGACGAGATTTAACTTTTTCCAGAAATAAATTGACAACATGTCCTACCACATTTTTTTTAACATCTAAAGGCAATTTACCCTCATCTCCCTCTATTTTGGTGATACGTGTTGTATGGGTGTGATTAAAGGAAACAATAACTTGGTCTCCAGGGTTTTCAATAGCAAAACCTAGAATATCATATCCACATACGACATTCGCTACAGTAGCCGGAGCATAGCATTTTACTTTTTTCATAGACTTTACTTTTATAAGGCGGTAACTCTTACTAAATCAGCGAACACTCCAGCTGCCGTTACGGCAGCACCCGCACCAGGACCTTTGACCACCAATGGAGTATCTTTATAACGGGTTGTTGTAAAAGAGATAATATTATCACTCCCCGAGAGATTGTAAAATGCGTGATCTGAATCCACCATTCTCACTTCTACTTTAATTTGGTAATTTTCCAATATTCCAATGAGTCGTAATTTTTTATTTTCCTGGGCTGCCTTATTTTTATAGGCTGCAAAGTAGCTTTCATAAATTTCCAGTTGTGCATAGAAATCTTCTACAGAATGGGCATTTAAGCAGGCTTCTGGAAGGAAATTTTTAATTTCAACCTGTGAAAGTTCTATATTCCATGCATTTTCACGTGCCAGAATCAGCATTTTTCTTGAAAAATCTAATCCATTGAGATCATCGCGTGGATCCGGTTCTGTAAAACCTAACTCCTGGGCTTTCCTCACTACTTCTGCAAAAGTTGTATCACCTGTATAATTATTGAATATGTAGGAAATCGTTCCGGAGAGTATGGCTTCTATTTTTAGGATTTCATCTCCGCTTATAAGAAGATCATTAAGGGTTTTGATAATGGGTAATCCCGCACCAACATTGGTCTCATATAAAAAGTTTACGCTGTGTTTTTCGGCAAGATGTTTTAATTGTAAATACTGGGCATAGTTCTCCGAATTGCTGATTTTATTACAGGTAACCACCGAGATGTTATTGCCGAATAAATCTTCATAATAACCTACCACCTTTTTACTAGATGTATTATCTATAAATACGCTATTGGGTAAGGCATAGTTTTTCACAGACTGAATAAAACTTTGTAAATCTGCTAATATACCCTCATTAGCCAGCATTTCTTCCCACGTGAATGTATCGATGGGAACCTCCTCCTGAGAAAGAAGCATTTTTCGGGTATTCGCTATACCTACAACTTTAATCTCTATTTTATGCTTCTCGATTAAATTTTTAGACTCTTGATGAATTTGCCTTAAAAACTCTCGCCCTATATTACCCGTTCCTACACAAAAAATATGATATGTTTTTATCGGTGACAAAAGAAAAGCATCGTGGATGACATTTAAAGCTTTGGAGAGATCCTTTTCTGAAATGACTGCAGAAATATTTAATTCGGAGGATCCTTGAGCAATAGCAGCTACATTAATGTGATGTTTACCCAAAGTGCTAAAGAGTTTCCCACTTATTCCTTTGGTATTCTTCATCCTTTCTCCCACAATGGCTACAATACTCAAATCGTATAACACTTGGGGGGGGTGGAGTTTTTTAGCTTCTATTTCTACTTGAAATTCTTCTCTTAAAACTTGTTGAACTTTAGCACTATCTTCATTCGAGATGCCCAATGAAATACTGTGTTCGGAACTCGCTTGGGTGATGAGAATAATATTGATATTAGCCCTGGAAAGCGTACTAAAAAGACGCGCACTAAATCCCTTAAGACCTACCATACCACCGCCTACAATATTCACTAATGCCACTTTATCTACAGAAGATATTCCTGTAATTAGAGCTTTATCCTGTACTTTTCGATGCGTATAAATCTTAGTTCCCACATGTTCTGGATCGAAAGTATTCCTAATAGAAATCGGTATTTTTTTTGCAACGACAGGCACCAAAGAAGGGGGATAAATAACTTTAGCCCCAAAATAAGAAAGCTCCATAGCTTCCTCATAACTTAGATACTCTAAGGAATACGCATTTTTTACCCGCCTAGGATCTGCTGTCATAAAGCCGTTTACATCTGTCCATATTTGTATTTCCGAAGCATTGAGGCTAGCTCCGAATATAGCGGCTGTATAATCGGAACCACCTCTTCCCAGAGTGGTAGTAGTATGCTGTAGATCTGCAGCGATAAATCCTGTAATGATATAAACTTTAGGTGCCAGATCTTTTGCCCATTGCTGAATATTTTGATTGGTAATCTCAAAATCTACTTCTGCTTTCAGGTAATTGGAATTGGTTACAATCAAATCGCGAGCGTCCTTAAATTCGGCTTGTAGAAATGTATTGAAATAGGCTGTAATAATAGGACATGAAAGTTGCTCTCCCAATGCTATAATTTTAGATTTAGCCCTATCCGACAATTCACCCAAATGTGCAACACTGGAAAGTAAATCCTCCAACATGTTGAAATTACTTTTCACCAGCATCAATAATGAATTTTGTGCTGATATGGGTAATATTTCCCTGATTATCTCATAGTGACGATGTTCTATTTCCTCTAGAATTTCGTGAAAATCCAACTGATGCCAAGCCTTTTCTGCAGCTTCTAATAAGGCATTGGTTGTTCCCGCAAAGGAAGAGCATACCACAAATAAAGCTTGATGGTCTTCTTTTTCGCGCTCTACAATCAATTTTAATTTTTTAATCCCTTTTATACTTCCTACGGAAGTACCTCCAAATTTTAAAATTTTCATATCAATATTTTTCCTACTAAAAAAGCCCTTCTGATCTACAGAAAGGCTTGATGTTATTTTTATTATTTTTCTAAATATTAATACAACCCTTTCCTCAGCAATTGAATAATTGTTGTGGACGTTGTAATGGTAGTTGTAATTATATTTTGGTTCATTTATTCTTTTAAAGACAGCGTAAATGTAGATACAAAAAATAAATCCACAAAATTTTTTATAAAAAAGTTGTATTTGAAATTTATTTAAAGTCCATTCAAATCTTAAAATCCTTTGAATATAAGGTTTAATAATCAATTTAGGCGATTCTCCCTGTGCTTAAAATAAAAGCGCTCTTTACTTTATCCGTAGGTTGCCCTAAAATACATAAAGCAAAAATCCATGTGCTGATAATCACATGGATTTTTTATATTTCTAAAAATTTAAAGCCGTTACTTTATAAAAGCCGATGATCTATACTTTTATATTTTTAAAAGAACTAATGTCCTACAGCCATAACATCCTCTGGCTTATGCTTGTGCCTGAAGAAAACAGCAAATAAGACTGCAATAACAAGGGCATAGAGAGCAAAGGCAATCCAAATTCCGGTCCATTCATGCACCACAATAGGTCGGGAGAGCATGCCGTTAGCCAAAATATCTATTTTTTTTTCGGATAAAATTCTTATAAAATACTTGTTGTCAATACTTGTTTCGAGATACCCGGAAAGATCCGCCGCATTGGTATAACTATGGGTGAAGAACTTATCGCTAAGGCGTCCTGAAGTGAAGCTTCCCAATACGGCTCCAAAGCCATTGGTCATCATCATAAATAAACCTTGAGCTGAAGATCGGATTTTCGCATCTGTATTGGTTTCAATAAACAAAGAACCCGAAATATTAAAGAAATCGAAAGCCATACCATAAATAATACAAGATAAGATAATCATCCATAATCCTGAGGTGGGATTCCCTAAACCTAATAATCCGAAGCGAAGCACCCATGCCAGCATGGATATTAACATCACTTTTTTAATACCATACTTCCTTAAGAAAAAAGGAATGGCTAGGATAAAAAGCGTTTCAGAAACCTGAGAAATAGACAATATGATAGTGGAATATCTCACCACGAAGGACTCTGCAAATTTTGGAAAATATTTAAACTCATCTAAAAAAACATCCCCATATGCATTGGTTAATTGCAATGCGCCGCCCAGGAACATAGAGAATATAAAAAATAGGGCTATTTTATAATTTGCAAACAGCTTAAAGGCATCCAATCCAAGGATCTGAAAGAGATTGGCATTTTTATTTTGTAATTTTTGAGGGGGACATTTGGGTAATAAAAAAGCATAAAGCCCTAAACATAAAGCCGATGTACCCGCTATATAGAATTGATATTCATTAGATTTACTCCCAGAAAGATTGGTGATCCACATAGCCGTGATAAAGCCAATAGTTCCCCACACTCTTATTGAAGGGAAATCTTTAACCACATCTTTATTGTTATTTTTTAAAACGGTATAAGAGATAGAATTACTCAATGCAATAGTAGGCATGTAAAAACACATGGCGATCAGCATAATCCAAAAGAAACCATCCGGCGTGTTTACCTGAGGTAGGTAGAATAAAGTACAGGCATATAGAATTTGCAAAATCCCGTAAAGACGTTCCGCATTCATCCATCTGTCAGCAATAATACCTGAAAGTGTCGGCATTAAAATAGAAGCAATCCCCATGGTACCAAAAACTTCTCCAAACGTAGTTAAATCCCATTGCTTGTTTCCTATCCAATAATTGCCAAAAGTAATGAGCCAAGCCCCCCACGTAAAAAACTGAAAAAAGTTAAGCAGGGTCAATCGTAGTTTTATATTCATATATTTAAATAATGTAGGTCAAACAGTTGAAATTAGTCAATATTCTTTTTTCTTTTTTTTATTTCCTGTTGTAACTCCAAAGCTGTATCAAAATCTTCTTCAAGAACAGCTTTATCTAGCATAGCTTGAAGTTCTTCTAACATATAAACTTCATAGCCTTCTTTAATCTCTTCCTCATGGGGTTTTTGATTAGCATTATCTATTTCGGATAATTCTAGCATAATACCCGCTTCGGTAAGTACTTGTTCCGTAGTATAGATGGGAGCATTGAAACGTACAGCCATAGCTACTGCATCTGAAGTACGGGCATCCAAAATAAGTTGCTCGTTTTGGCGATTTTTGAGGATTAAATTAGAAAAAAAGACACCATCAAGAATTTGATAGATAATAATACTTTCGAGTTGATAACCTACAGTGGTGATAAATTTAGAGAAAAGGTCATGTGTTAAAGGACGAGGGGGCTGAATATCTTTTTCTAAGCCCAGCGAAATAGATTGTGCTTCATAATTACCGATAACAACCGGGAGTTTTATACCTGTTTCCTCCTGCTCTAGAATGAGCGCATAAGCCCCCATTTGGGTTTGGCTGTATGAAATACCTCTTATGATGAGTCTCTTATAATCCATGGCTACAAATATAAAAACATCGTAGCAATAAGCCACGATGTTTGTATGATTTTAAACAATTTTACTTCAAAATTAATTAGCCTTTAAATGCTTTTATTTTTTCAGTTAATGCTGGAACCACCTGAAAGGCATCCCCAACCACCCCATAATCAGCGGCTTTAAAGAAGGGTGCTTCAGGATCATTATTAATTACGACAATGGTTTTGGAAGCATTCACCCCTGCTAAATGTTGAATAGCTCCTGAAATTCCGACAGCGATATAAAGATTCGGCGATATGGCTTTCCCTGTCTGTCCAACGTGTTCAGAATGAGGCCTCCAGCCTATATCGGCTACAGGTTTAGAACTCGCAATAGCAGCTCCCAACACTTGTGCTAGCTCCTCAATCATTCCCCAATTTTCTGGTCCTTTTAGACCTCTGCCAGCAGAAACCACAATTTCTGCCTCTTTGAGATCTAATTTACCCGAAGATTGTTCATGGTTGAGAACTTGGATATCATCATTGGATATCGAAAGATTTTTAACTTCTTCCACTCCTTCCACCGGAACTTGTTTAATACCAAAGGCATTCTGAGAAACGCTAAGTACTACCTTAGTATCCTCTGCTTTTGCTTCCATATAAGCTTTACCCGAAAACGCTTTCCTTTTTACCTGAAAAGGTTGTATAGATTCTGGAGCTGCTATAACATTCGTAATTAAAGAGGCCTCTTTAGAAATCGCCAACATGGGCGCAATAGAAGAGGCATCGGTGGTATGAGGAAAGACAATGATATTGCCATCAAACACCTCACTCAAAGCTTGCATGTAAGACTTTGCACTGAAATTTTTGAGCGACTCTCCTTTAATATGGATTACTTTATTTGCTCCATACTGGTATAAAATAGCGGAATCATCAGTAGGGTTGATACTGATAGCTGTTACCTCATCTCCATTTTTTTCTGCGATTGCTTTAGCATACGAAACCGCTTCAAAAGCTGCTTTTTTGTAAACACCATTTATATTTTCTGCATATACGAATATTGCCATTTTTGTAGATTTAAAAAGTTAGAAAATAATACTAGATCACTTTTGCTTCTTCATGAAGTAGTTTTACCAGCTCGTCTAAATTGTCTTGAGCAACCAGCTTTACAGCTGCTCTCGGTGGAGCGCTATCGAAAGAAACCGCTTCAACTTTAACCTCGGTTGTTGAAGGTTCTACCACTTGTAATGGCTTGGTTCTGGCAGACATAATCCCTCTCATATTGGGTATAATAAGATCTTTTTCTTCTACTATACCTTTTTGCCCAGCGATAACTGCTGGTAATTTTACTGAAATAGTTTCCTTCCCTCCTTCAATTTCTCTAACTGCAGTCGCTGCTCCATCTTTAATTTCTAAGCCTACACAGGCATTTACAAAAGGCTGATTTAACAACTGAGCCACCATGCCAGGTACGGCTCCTCCATTATAATCTATAGATTCTCTTCCTGCAAGAATGAGATCATAGCCTCCGTCTTGGGCTACTTTAGCAATACCTTTTGCAGCTGATAGACTATCTCCCGGTTCTATATTTACTCTCACTGCATCATTTGCTCCAATTGCCAAGCATTTTCTGATCACAGATTCTGTTTCTGCTCCTCCTACATTGATTACACTTACTGTAGCACCTAAAGAATTTTGCAAATTTATAGCTTTGGTTAAAGCAAATTCATCAAGAGGATTAATCACCCATTGAATTCCATTTTTATCGAATGCGGATTTATCCGCCGTGAAGTTTATTTTGGCAGTGGTATCAGGTACACTGCTTATACATACTAATATTTTCATAATAGGTATATTGAATTTAGGCTAAGTTAATAAAAAACACTATGCATGCATAATAAAAATATATACATAGCATACTAATTATCATATAACTTTGGTAAGGTAGGTCTTATTTCAATTTTTGAGGGCAATACCCTAGGATCCATCTTTATAATATCTACAATTAGTGACCCTATATCTTCTGGCTGAATTTTCCAATCATCATCCTGACTGGGTATATTTTCGTTAAAATGGGATTTTACCGATCCTGGCAGTAAGGTGGAAACTTTAATATGATATTTTCTCAGATCCAACATTGCGGCCTGAGTGAATCCTACCGCTCCAAATTTAGAGGCATTATAACCTGCACCTTGAGCAAAAACATGACTCCCGGCTAAACTAGCAATGGAAATAAAATATCCCTTAGATTTTTTCAACAGCTCTACAGATGCTTTTAAGGTATGAAAGACCCCGTTCAGATTGGTGTCTATCATTTCATGCCAAGCTTCAGGCGAGAGCTCATCTACGGAAGCAAAACGGCCTATACCAGCATTGGAGACCACGAGGTCTACCCCTCCAAAATAATCTTTCACCTGCTGTAAAGCTCTTACTTCATCTTCAAAATTTCTAACATCGGATTGTAAAGCTAGCATTCTTGAAGTATCCTGACAAAGTTGTTTTGCTGAGACTTCTGCATTTTCTAATTTCCGACCGCTAATCGCAACTTTCATCCCAGCCTCTAATAAAACACGAGCGATACCAAAGCCTATGCCTTTTGTGCCACCGGTAATGTACGCAATTTTATTTTTCAACATCTGTTGTAATTTATTTTTTTAATTCTGCATAATATTGAAAAAAATAAGGAATAGACTCGATTCCCTTATAGAAATTAAACAATCCATAATGTTCATTGGGAGAATGGATGGCATCAGAATCTAATCCAAAGCCCATAAGTACGGATTTACTTCCCAATACCTGCTCAAATAATGAAGTAATAGGAATACTCCCCCCACTTCTATAGGGCAATACTTCTGTACCAAAAGCTTTTTCCATAGCCATCTTTGCGGCCTTATATTCGTCCGTATCAATAGGTAAGACATATGGCATTCCTCCGTGGTGAGGTGTGACTTTTATTGTTACATTTTTAGGCGCTATTTTATGAAAATATCGACTGAATTTTTCAGTAATCTCCTCAGGTGTTTGATAAGGAACTAAACGCATAGATATCTTAGCAAATGCTTTGGAAGGAATTACAGTCTTAGCACCTTCACCAATATACCCTCCCCATATACCATTGGCATCTAAAGTAGGTCTTATAGAAGTTCTCTCCAATGTGGTGTATCCCCTCTCTCCCTCTGTATCTTTTAAACCAATCGATTGCTTGAAGCCCTCGGGATCATCTTTTAATTTATTCATTTCTACTCTCTCTTCCGGAGATACCTCTTCTACATTATCATAAAAACCATCGATGGTGATTTTTCCCTCCTCATCTATTAGTTGGGAGATCATTCTAGATAAAACATGTAAAGGATTGGGAACGGCCCCTCCGTAAAGACCGGAATGTAAGTCTCTATTGGGTCCCTCCACTTCTACTTCTACATAGCTAAGACCTCTAAGTCCCGTAGTGACAGTAGGTTGTTCTTTAGAGTAAATATGGGTGTCGGAAATAAGAATAACATCGTTTTTTAATTTCTCCTTATTCGCTGTGATCCAGTCACCGAGACTTACAGATCCTACTTCTTCTTCACCTTCTATAATAAATTTTACGTTACACGGCAAAGTATGGCTTTTTATCATTGCTTCAAAAGCTTTTACATGCATAAAAAACTGACCTTTATCGTCGGCTGAGCCTCTTGCGAAGACAGCCCCTTCAGGGTGTAAAGGAGTCGTCTTTACTACGGGTTCAAAAGGACCACTCTCCCACAACTCCAAAGGATCTGGAGGCTGTACATCATAATGACCATATATTAAAACTGTAGGTAATTTAGGATCGATTATTTTCTCGCCATATACTATGGGATAACCCTTGGTATTACAAATTTCGACTTGTTCTGCACCTGCTTCTGTTAAATGTTTTGCCACCATCTCAGCACAAGATAAAACCTCTTTACTGTAAGCTGGATCGGCGCTGATAGATGCTATTTTTAATAAATCACAAAGTTCATCCAAAAAGCGTTGTTTATGTTCTTGGATGTAATTTTGGGTTTCTGACATAGTATTTTTTAATTTAAGTAAATATAAAAAATGCCCTGCAAAAGGCAAGGCATTTTTATATGCTTTTTAATTTTAATTATTTTTGAGCTTCTACCTGGCCTGTCACAGCCTGCGCAGAATCGTTGACCGTTTTAGAGTGAGCAGACTGACTGCTGTCTATGGACGGAGCAGGTGTTGTAACCGAATGAGGCCCAAATTGAGGCTCCTTTTGAGCAGGTATCATATCATCAGAATAACGCTGCACTTCATCGGTAATTTTCACCCTGTTTTTATTACCTCCCTGGGGTAGATTGCACGAAGCTAAACTCATAATGATTACGGCAGATAGAATATATTTTTTCATGTCTTTTTTATTAACGCTGCCAAAATTAATAATTATCGACTTCTGTGGCAAATAATGGATAAAGTAATTTAAATTGATTTTAAAATAAGCTTCCTCTGGCGACTTTGGGTAAAAATTAAATACTGATTTCCTCCATCTTTTATCTTATATTTTTTTTTTATCTGCTCAGGTGTCAAAGGATAGTTCTTTGCAATAATATTAAACCGTTCTCCTTTTTTGATAGCCTTAGCATCGGTAGACACAATTTTTAAAACACGGCCTGGAAAATTTTCAATTTTATGGTTAGAAGTATACAACTGAGTATTGGGATGGAGTTTTTCTAACTGGAAATACTCCGAGATAAAATTAAAGGCTCCCGATTTTAAGAGTGCATTGTTGGGAATATATAAATAGGAGGAAACTTCTCCATAGGAGGCTACTGATGCATGCAAGGCTGAGTAGGGAATTTCTAAATCGGGATCATTACTTTGCAGATTACAAACCCTTAAAGATAACTCATCATCATAAGCCTTATCTATAACAATGAGCAGTTCTTTGACCTCATTTTTTACCGCTATAATATAAATATATGATATCGCTTTCACCTGTGAAATCAGCATCGATATATCCATTAAGGGGGACAATTTTATAAGTATTTTGTCTGAGAATTTAAGCAACTCATCTCCGATATTGATAATGTCGGGAGATAAATCTTTTAGAAGAAATTTTTTGTGATTATGCATATCCCTCCTCGCAGGATCCAAATATATCAAAGAAAACCTCTCGGTATTATTTTGCAAAAAAAAGCTGATTTCCTGATGAAGATAAAGTACGTGGGTCTTATTGAGAATAGACCAATTGTGCTTTACAATATCAAGTAACTCGCGATTTTGTTCTACAAGAGTAGTTGCTTTAAAATTTTCAGAAAGATAATAAGCATCTATACCATAACCACAGGTGAGATCTAGTAAACTTTCGCCTCCAAATAAGCTCGCTTTAAAAATGGCCGTAGCCTGAGAGGACGATTGCTCAAGGTTAAGCTGGGGTGGAAAAACAATGCCTTCCTTCAACAGAAATGGAAATTTTTTTTCGGCAATACGACATCCTTTTATCTGTTGTGCGATCTGCTGCATACTAATGTCCTCAAAAGGAGAATTCGACAATAATAGCTTCGTCAGATCCTTGTGAATATTTTCTTTTATAAATTGGCGAACTTCGGGGCGAAAAATCGTAGTAAAATCCATTTTTCAGATGGTTTTAAGGTTTTTATCTTTTTCAATGAAAACGAAATAAATGCACAGGATTAAAAAGAGAAAAGGCTTTAAAATACTAAGCCCTTTCTTTCTCTTTATACATCAAATCGATGGAAGCACTTTTCCTAAAAACATGATTATGGCTTTTCCTGACTCTTAATACTATCGACTACTAATATGAAAATCTCTTCATTTTTTTTCTTCATAAAATAGTTTTCACGTGCAAACCTCTCACGTTCAGATTTATTAAACATGAGTTTCTTATAAATAGCGTCGTTCTTATAATACTCTTTTTTATAATAATCCAACTGCTCTTCATATTTTCTAATCTCACTATTGAGCTCATTGATGACTAAAAACGAAGTGCTATCAAAAAAGGTCATCCAAATCAAAAAAACAATAATGGTAATCACATATTTATTTAAAATATACGTACGGAAAAATCTAAATTCTCGAGATGGTTTTTTTATACCTTTAATAAGATGATGCATTTTTATACACTTTGTTTCTTTAACGAATTATTGATTACTGTTGTTAAAAAATCAATGGCTACATTATTATGTCTCATATTTGGAATAATAATATCAGCCTCATTTTTAGAAGGTTCTATAAATTCATTATGCATAGGTTTTAGCGTAGTCTGATAACGATGTAACACCTCCTCTAAATCGCGACCTCTTTCCTGAGTATCTCTTTTTATCCTTCTGATAAGCCTTTCGTCTGAATCTGCATGAACAAAGACTTTAAGATCGAATTCTTTTAATAACTCTTTATTCGTAAGCACTAAAATGCCCTCTACTATTAAAACATTCTTAGGTTCTATCAAAATATGGTCTCCGGTACGACTATGGGTAACAAAGGAATAAACAGGTTGATCAATCTCTTTATGATTTTTTAATTTTGTTACATGGTCTAAAAGCAATCGGAAATCTATGGATTTTGGATGATCATAATTCAGTTTTTCTCTTTCTGCTAAACTAAGATGTTGATTGTCTAAATAATAATTATCCTGCGAAAGAACATTAACCCCTTCAATATTAAGCTTCTGAAGAATTCTGTTAACTACGGTAGTTTTCCCTGATCCTGTACCTCCTGCTATACCTATTACAAGCATTTATTTTTATTTTGGCAAAGATAAAAAAAATCCTTAAAATTTCTTTATATTTTATCTATAAGCCGTAAAATCAACTCGATAGAATTAAGCTTACCAAAAGTGAAGATTAAAACTTTTTACTCTTTGTATCAGTATAGATTGCCTTTATTTTTCACCTCTCATATAGAAAAAAATCTTGT
The DNA here is from genome assembly GCF_009904105.1 of Elizabethkingia argenteiflava. Lineage (GTDB taxonomy): Bacteria > Bacteroidota > Bacteroidia > Flavobacteriales > Weeksellaceae > Elizabethkingia > Elizabethkingia argenteiflava. The sequence goes on from NZ_JAAABJ010000492.1 coordinate 24,971, forward strand.
ACAAAAAGCAGTCTCTTTACTCAATATTTATCTTATCTCCGGAAATATGAGGAGAAATATTGAGTATATACAAAACTACAGCTTTGACTCGCGCTAGAAATTCACGCGCGTGATTACGATAAAAGCTCTCTTTGGCATTGATATCTTTGGCATCAAAAGCATAAGCATTCATCTTCTCTTTTCTTGCAATAAATAAGGCTCTGACATTATGAAATCTCTGAGAAACAATAATAATATTATGTTCCTGATAAATATATTTACACCTGGATATACTGGTTTGGGTATTAAATCCTCCCGGATCTTCGATAATTGAATATTCCGGAATTCCCCCGTTATAGATCAAATAATTTTTCATAGCATGAGGCTCATCGTAATTTCGACTTTTCTCTCCGCTTACAATAATTCTCTTTATTTTACCTAGGTTATAAAGAGCCATTACGGCTTCCAAACGGCTAATAAAATATGGATTGGCTCTACCTTCTCTAGTTTTAGGAGAAGTTCCCAATACCAAGGCACATTTTTGAGTGGGAATTTTACTGATTTTTTTAAAAGTCCTCCCTTCAGTGAGGGAAATAACCCAAAAATTCGCTAAAAACATCAGCAAAATTATAAATTCTATACCGTAGCCACACGCCTTTACTCCTATGTACAGATTTTTCTTCAGCTATTGTCAAAATTTAGATTAATATCCTTTGTTAATGCTATTCCTACACAAGGTAACACTAACCCCCACTCCACTTCTTTCTCTGTTAAGTAGTCATTTTCTACCATATAAACTTTACCTTTGGTCAGTCGACATCTACACGAACCGCATATGCCTGATTTACAAGAATATGGAATATTAAATCCAGCTTCTAATAAGGCCGATAATATCGGAGTTTCGTTAGAAGGAATATCATATTGATAGTTCCTTCCCTGTAGTGTGAATTTCACATTGATGTCTTTAATAATAGGTAAGGTTTCCTCTATTTCGTAAATATCTTCATTAAATTCTTCAAAGAGCTCGAAATGAATATTCTTCTTTCGAATCCCCCTCTTATAACATGCATTCGCGATCGACTTAATCATACCACCCGGTCCACATATCAAAACTTCATCCGTAGCATCCCAGATCGTAGACTCTTCATCCTCTTCATCCAAATGAAGAATTTGATTGATGATTAAACTCAGCTTTGCTTCATCTAATCTTCCTTGGAACAGAGGGTTTTCAGCCTGCTCTCTAGAGAAGAAAAAGAAAATCTGTAACCTATCCGAATACAGCCCCTGCAAACGAGATAATTCTTCTATAAAGGGAATACTCTCTTTATCTCTATTACTGTAAAATAAAAAAAAACGGGTATATGGTTCGTGATAAAGTATATTTTTAAGATGGCTGATAATGGGGCTAATGCCTATTCCTGCGGCAAATCCTAAAATACTTCTCTTTTCATTCGGTTTTAGCGCTATTGTAAACCGCCCTCTGGGCTCAGAGACTTCTACCCCCTCTCCTTCCTCTAACTGCTGGTAAAGCTGATAAGCAAAACTATCACAGCCTTTAAACTTAATCCCAAAACTTAAGCACTCCTCATAAGGTGCAGAAGTATAGGAGTAGTCGCGTTGCTTACCACCCCATTTTATACTGGAATACTGCCCCGAATTGTATAAAAAAGCTTTCTTTAGTGAATCAGGAACCTCAAAGCTGAGGGAAAAGCTATTTTTTGTCAATCGTTTTTTTTTGACTAATTTTAGCCAATGGAATTGGATAGGGTTTCTTATGGTAAAGCTATCTGACATTATGATACAAAATTATATAAAAAAAATGAAAAAGCTACTCTTCGGGCTTGTGGCCCTACTGGTGCTTATAGAATGTAAAAAATCAGACTCCCCGGTAATTTCGCCTACCACTGTAGATAACGCAGAGAGTTTACCTCCTTCCGACAGTTTAGCCTCTAGCAACAATTTCGTGGTATATGATGAAAATAAATTAGCCGATCTGCTGAAAACAAAAGATAATGATACCCTATACATTACGAATTTTTTCGCCACATGGTGTGGACCCTGCATGATGGAAATCCCACACTTTAAGGCAGAAATGGAAAAATTAAAAGGGAAAAAAACTAAATTTACCTTTGTAAGTGTAGACGCACCTGAAGACTGGGATACTAAAGTGAAGGAATTTGGCAATATACAAGGTCTAAGCCACCATATTGTTTTATTTGATATGAAAAATGCCACCGAAAACTTTGCACAGAATCACACCCAATCATGGGACGGAGGGTCTATTCCCTTTACCAGAATCTCAAAAGGCAACAAAATAGAAGAAAAAATGGGATCCTTTACTGCAGAAGAGTTTCACCATAAAATTAAGAGTTTTCAATAGGTGTTCTTTTCCAGAATATCTTATCTGGTAACTCTTTAAACATTTATCAGTACACCTTTTTTTAAAGAGTTTTTTAGAATCTATTTGTATAAACCGAAATAATAGACTAGTTTTGCAGCTCGAAATAAAAAAACAAATTTTTAATATTATGAACAATTACGAAACTGTTTTCATTTTGACTCCCGTTCTATCTGACGCGCAGGTGGAGGAAGCAGTTAAAAAAATCGAAGACCTTCTTAAAGAGAATGGTTGCGAAATCGTTGCTAAAGAAAACTGGGGACTTAAAAAGCTAGCTTACCCTATCCAGTTGAAGAAAAATGGATTCTACACTTTAATCGAATTTAAAGGTGAAGGAGAGGTTGTTGCTAATTTAGAGTTAGCGTACAAACGTGACGAGAGAGTAATCCGTTACTTAACTACTAAAATGGATAAGCACGCTGTAGATTATGCAGTGGCAAGGAGAGCAAAATTGAAAACTCAAAAAGCTTAATTAACCCTTAAAAATCTTAAAGACAATGGCAATAGATGAAATGGCACAACAAGCCGCTCAAGGTGGTGAGTCTGAAGTAAAATTTCTTACTCCCTTAGATATCAATACTAAAACACAGAAGAAATTCTGTCGCTTCAAGAAATATGGAATTAAGCATGTAGACTACAAAGATGCTGACTTTTTGCTACAATTTGTAAACGAACAGGGCAAAATTCTTCCAAGAAGATATACGGGAACTTCTTTAAAATATCAAAGAAAGGTTTCTGCAGCTATTAAAAGAGCTAGACATTTGGCTTTAATGCCTTACGTTGCAGATCTTTTAAAATAATAAGACAAAATTATAATAAAGGAAGCATACTATTAAGTATTGCTTCTTTTGTTGCTGAATCAATAAATTTCATTCTAACTTGATTACAGATTTCAAAGACGAGAACTCTAAGCAAATGGCCTGGTTTATATCTTGAAATCCTTAATCTATTAAAGGACAACAACAATGCAAATTATTTTAAAAAAAGACGTTGAGAATTTAGGACTAGAATTTGATACCCTTGATGTAAAGCCAGGTTACGCTCGTAACTTTCTTATTCCTCAAGGTTATGCTGTATTAGCAACTCCTAAAAATAAAGCTGCTTTAGAAGCGACTTTAGAAACCAGAAAAGAAGAAGAAGCTAAATTAGTTGCAGCTGCAACGGCTAAAATTGAACAACTTAAGAAAATAAGCTTAAGCATTCCTGCGAAAGTGGGTACGGGCGATAAGCTTTTTGGTTCTATCAACAATGCCGATCTTGCAGAAGCTTTCTCTAAAGCAGGAGTGGAAATCGAGAAAAAATTCATCAAGATTCCAGGCAATACCATTAAGAGAATTGGTAAATTTACGGCTAAGGTAAGACTTCACAGAAATGTAGAACACGACTATGATTTTGAAATCATTTCTGATGCTCCAGTAGAAGCTAAAAAAGAAGCTTAATTCACAGGCTATTTTTAATACTTTTTCATCCTCCCGCTGGGGAGGATGTTTATTTTTTTATAGATTCATCCAAAAAAATAAATATCGATGATATTTATAGGGATAATATTCTTTATAAGAAAGTATTATTTTATATTTGCAATCCTAAAATATATTATATGCAAGAACTATTAGACAAAATCGCACAGGAATTTGAAGTTTTTAAAACAGATTCTAATCTTCAGTTGGAGAAAGGGAATAAAGCAGCTGGAACAAGAGCCCGTAAAGCAGCTTTAGAGTTAAGCAAACTGTTGAAAGACTTTAGAAAAGTTTCTGTTGAAGAATCTAAAAAATAACAAGTATTTGCGAAACAACCGATGATAATTCATCGGTTGTTTTTATTTATCTACTCTTCATCCTTTAAATGTTTTTAAGGAAAAAAGAGAATCAATCTCTTCTCACCCTCTTTTTAAAGACTGAAATACATTTTCAGCTTAAAGACTATCAATACTTATTGAATTTTTCAATAGCCCAAATTCTAAATGATACATCAAAAGCCTCTTCATAATCGTTAGAAGTTTACTACTTTTGCAAAAAATAGAAGGTTACGATGACAATGAATTTCCATACTCGAAAATGGGTAAAGCCAGAAGATTTAAATCCCAATCAATCTCTTTTCGGGGGTAGACTTTTACAGTGGATAGATGAGGAGGCAGCGCTTTATGCGATTATTCAATTGGAGAATCCACGCTGTGTTACCAAGTTTATATCTGAAATTAATTTTATTCACTCCGCCAATCAAGGGGATATTATCGAAATAGGAATTTTGGCTACAGCCTTTGGCCGAACTTCGATCACTCTTTCGTGCGAAGTCAGAAATAAAATGACCCGACAAACGATTATAAAAATAGATAAAATCATCATGGTAAGCCTTGACGAAAATGGCAAACCCACCCCCCATGGAAAAACAAAAATAGAATATCCTCATGATAGATTCCCTGAATAATGATGGAACTATATATTAAAAATATGGTATGCCCAAGATGTATATCCTCTATTGAAAACATCTTTAAAAATTTAGATATCGCTTTAGAAAATCTTGAGTTAGGGACTGCTATTACGCGTGCCTCACTAACTCAGGAGCAATTGCGAGAGTTGGAGCTAGCCTTAAAGGAGCAAGGTTTTGAAATTTTAAAAGATTATCCCCTGCAACTCATTGAAAAAATAAAAACCTTAATTCTACAAAAAGTGCAGGGTTTGGATATAGAAGAACACTTTAAACTATCCAGTTTTCTGAGTGATCATACCCATAAAGAATACAGTAGCCTTTCCAAATTGTTTTCTCAAACTGAAAATATTACCTTAGAACAATACTATATTTTTCAGAAAATAGAAAAGGTAAAAGAACTCTTAACCTATAAAGAGTATTCGCTAACCCAAATTGCAGATATGTTAGGTTACAAAAGTCTACAACACCTATCTTCCCAATTTAAAAAAGTGACAGGCTTATCTCCTTCTCAATTCCAAAAAGCCAAAAATAAACTGCGTTATCCACTAGATAAAATCATAATTTCATAAACTTTCCCCCTACATTTATAACAACTCCCTTCTTTGTATTGTCGAACTTTGCTGTGTAAAATCAGCATTATGAGAAAAACATTCGTAATAAAGGGAATGTCCTGTGATGGCTGTCGCAGTAAAATAGAGAATAAAATAAATCAAATTGAAGGGGTTTCAGCTCAGATCCAACTTCATCCGCCCTTGGCCCATATTATTTTTGAAGGTTCGTTTCCAGAAGATCTTATTGAGAAAAAGTTACAAGAGGCTGGAAACTACATCCTGGAAAAAGAAACTAGCAAATCCCCTTGTTGTTCTTCTAATTCGTTACCCTCTGTGGGACATCTGAAAGAGGAAATGAAAAAATATACGGCAGGTGAATCCTCATGTTGCTCTTCCGCTACGTATGATGCCCTTGCTATCCCTCAGCAAGAATCGGATAGCGGGCGCTACATCTGCCCCATGAAATGCGAAAAAGATAAAGTCTATAGTAAACCTGGAAGATGTGGCGTATGTGGGATGTTTTTAAGTCCGATTGAAGCTTTAGAAAATAATCCCACACCGCCTAGCGGATCCTGTTGTGGAAATCACCAATCTAAAGAAATACCCAAAGTCACCTCATCATCGGCTGGGAAGTATTATTGTCCTATGCAATGTGAGGGAGACAAGTTATACGATAACTTTGGAAGTTGTCCCGTATGTGGGATGAATCTGGAAAAAATTCCAGATTTAAAGAGAACGATACTCTACACTTGTCCTATGCACCCGGAAATTGTACAAGAGACCCCTGGAAATTGCTCCATATGCGGTATGGATTTGGTTTCTGCAACACCTAAAGAGGATGAAGATACTGCTTATAAAGATTTGGTAAGCAAGTTATGGGTTTCAATAGTTTTGACTTTACCGGTATTCATATTGTCTATGGGGGGGATGATCCCCGGAAACCCCATTTCTAAGGTTGTCCCTCACCACCTCAATGGCTGGTTGCAAATGGGACTCACCCTGCCTATTGTATTCTATACGGCGTGGATGTTTTTTGAAAGGGCATGGATCTCCTTTAAAACTTGGAAGCTCAACATGTTTAGCCTTATAGGCTTAGGTGCCTGTGCGGCTTTCATTTACAGTTTAACCGCTTTATTATTTCCTGGGATTATTCCACAAGAATTTAAAGATCATCACGGAAGGGAAAGTTTCTACTTCGAGTCGGTATGTGTTATTTTCACCCTCGTTCTCCTGGGACAATTGATGGAAGCAAAAGCGCATTCTAAAACCAATTCGGCAATAAAGGAACTGATAAAATTGTCCCCTACAAAAGCCACTCGAGTAGAAAACGGACAGGATAAAAAAATCGCAGTCGACCATATTCAAATAGGTGATATCCTTAAAGTAAAAGCCGGTGATAAAATTCCTGTAGACGGCATTATCACTGAAGGATATGCTGCTGTAGATGAGGGAATGATTACTGGAGAACCTCTTCCTGTCGATAAAAAAGAAGGGGATGCTGTGATATCCGGAACAGTAAACGGAAACAATACTTTTCTGATGAAAGCAAAACGTGTTGGAGAAGAAACACTACTCGCTCAAATTATTCGGATGGTGAATGAGGCCAGCAGAAGTAAAGCTCCTATTCAAAAATTTACCGATAAAGTTGCAGCCATCTTTGTTCCGGCTGTTGTCTTTATTGCGGTACTAACCTTTGCTATATGGAGTGTCTGGGGGCCTTCTCCAAAATTTATTTATGCATTTGCCAACCTTTTGGCTGTACTTATTATTGCCTGCCCGTGTGCTCTGGGCTTAGCCACCCCCATGTCGGTTATGGTGGGAATAGGAAAAGGAGCCAAAAATGGTATTCTCATTAAAAATGCGGAGGCACTGGAAAAATTATCTAAGGTCAATATCCTGGTAACCGACAAAACGGGAACCCTCACCGAAGGGCGTGCTACAGTGGATCATATTGAAGTAATTGGCAATTTTACAGAAAAAAAACTATTGCAATTTGCCGCAAGCCTTAACCAAAATAGCACCCACCCATTAGCTGAAGCCATTATCAATAAGGCGAAAGAACATCATCTGATCCTAGAACAAGCCTCTGATTTTAAAAATATTTCAGGAATGGGCATTTCTGGAAATGTGAGCGCTAAAGAAATATGGGTGGGAAATGAAAGCCTGCTGAAAAAGTATAAACACTCCATTAGCGCTAGCCTCTCTGCACAAGTAACAGAAGAACAAGAGCAAGGAAAAACCGTGTCGTTTATTTGTATCGACCAACATTTAGCCGGCTTCTTTTCCTTTTCAGATCCTGTAAAAACGACGGCTAAGGAAGCTGTGCAAGATTTAATGAAGATGGGAATTGAGGTAATGATGATGACCGGCGACAATGCCAAAACGGCACGAAGCGTAGCCGACCAGCTCGGTATCCAACACTATGTAGCACAGGCTTTGCCGGAAGATAAGCTCATTGAAATAAAAAAATTACAACAGCAAGGAAAAATCGTTGCCATGGCAGGAGATGGCATTAATGATGCACCGGCTTTAGCCCAATCGGATATAGGTATCGCCATGGGAACAGGTACTGATGTGGCTATAGAAAGTGCACAAATAACCTTATTAAAAGGAGATCTAAAAGCCTTGGTAAAGGCACGGGTGTTGAGTGAAAAACTCGTACGCAATGTCAAACAGAACCTGCTTTTTGCATTTCTCTACAATGCTTTGGGTATTCCCATTGCAGCAGGCATATTGTATCCCTCTTTTGGGCTTCTGCTCTCCCCTATGATTGCGGCGGCTGCGATGAGCTGTAGCTCGGTATCCGTAATCGCAAATTCCTTAAGGCTAAATAAAGCGAAACTATAAAATGTTTACAGGGCTATATCAGAGATATAGCTTTTTTATTTTCCATACTGAAAAAAAGCTAAGGCTAAACTATATCTTTTTCTAACTCATGAATTAAACGAGCTTTTATTAAGGTATAAATAGAATCTCGAGCCTCTGCAAATGAAATACCAAAACATTCTGGAACCACTCGTATTCTTTCCGGAAACTGTTCCAGTAAGAAAGTATAATAACTTTTGAGTTCTTCATCTGAAGGCATTTCAAAATGTATCTTTAACTGAAACCGTCTCACCAATGCTACATCTAAAATTTGGATATGATTGGTCGCGGCTATCAAGAGTGCTTTTTCGGAAAAACCATCTATCAGCTGAATAACAGTATTGACCAGGCGACGCATTTCTCCCACATCCTTGTCATCATTCCCCCGCATTTTTCCTATGTGATCAAATTCATCTAGAAATAAAATAGCATTTTCTCTATTGACCTTATCAAATATCATTCTGATATTTTTAGCGGTATCTCCTATTCTGGAGGAGATAAAATTACAGAGATCCAATATATAGAAGGGTTTATTTAATTGCGTAGCGATAGCTTTTGCTGTAAGGGTCTTACCACAACCTGAACAACCATGCAAAAGAATTTTATTGTTCACTGGGAGATGATATTTCTTAAGCTCATCGAGATACCTGAATTCTTTGATCAACTGGTCTAGTCTCTTCCGACTGCCTTTATCTAGAAAAACATCTTCCCATTTAACTTTTTCTTTATCCTCAATCAGAAAACCTGTTACACTCATTATCTCTAGTTTTTTTGATCGGTAAAGTTACAGAATATGGCATTGATCGTGGATGATATTTTCTATACTACTTTATATCGTTTGGCTGCTCTGCTTTCTATATTCTTACTATTTTTACCCTAGGTGCACAATAAAACACCTTTGTTTGGCTATTTTGATCATTGAAGAAAAAATGCTCTTATCGGATTTCAATACTGAATCTTTGCGCTGTGCACTTCTCAATCCATCATGAATACCCAAACAAAGCTAATTTATCTATATTTACCACATGAAACGCTTAATCAATATTTTGCTTTTTGCATTGACCTTAGGGCTTATTTTTGTGCCAGAGGTAAAGGTTTTTATACAGCGAAGCCTTATATATATGGGATTTTTCAAGCCCAACTTAGCAAAACACCCTGCTGCTCTCTCTACAACAAAGGCCATGTCCCTAAAAGATGTTAATGGACGTATCACCGACTTGAGTGCGTTGAAAGGAAAAATTGTTTTTATTAACTTTTGGGCAACCTGGTGTCCTCCCTGTATTGCGGAACTGCCCACCATAGAGTCCTTATACCAGCATTTTGCCGAAGACAGAGAGGTTGTCTTCATTATTCTGGAAGTAGAAGGTCAGCAGATCAAAGCCGAAAAGCTATTCCAGGATCAGGGATTCTCTCTTCCCCTTTACTTCGCCAATGGGACGATACCACAGGATTTCTTCAGAGGTAAGCTTCCCACCAGTATTATTCTGGACAAAAATACCCATATGGTATACCAATCGGAGGGATTGACCAACTATGCCGATCCCAAGCTAATCAGCTTTATAAAACAATTAAAACAAACAAAATGACTTCAGGATAATCTAAGGCAAAAAAAAACAGAGCTATTGCCGTCACAACGATATCAATTCCAAGATCATCTGCTACATAAAGCTATTAAAATAAACAGAATGACTTAATGATGCTGCTCAACACGAGGAAAAAGCCAGCGAATCACAATATACATAGCTATTGCCGTGGAGACCAAAATAGCCCCTGTTCCTAACCATAGGGTGTTAAAACCTAATTCATTGGCAATATTGGTTCCCAAAAGTGGTGTGATAATAAAAGCGATGGAAAAGGTGATCCCACTAAGCCCCATGTAGGCTCCCTGATTATTTTTACCGGAACGTAAGGCGGTAATGGTCACCATAAAAGGAAGTACCAAAATTTCACCAATGCTTAATAACGACATGGATAGTAATAGTAAAGCCATATGGTGGTTGACAACCAATATCAGATAGGCTATACCACACATCAGAATCCCATATAAAAGAGTTTTGGCCATGGTAAAATGACGTTCAGCATAATCTACCACTAACATTTCCAATATAACGACAATAAAACCTCCATAACCTAGAATATACCCTATGGTCGGGGCATCTAGATGTACTTCCTGTTTATAAAAAAGTGGAAGGGTATTGAAAAACTGAAAAAAACAGATGGAAAATAGGGTGCATAAAAAACAATACACCAAGAACGGAAAATCCTTATATGGGGATTGATGCTTCTCGACCGCTTCTTTTTCTACAAGCTTTTGTCTTATACGCTGTCTCCCCTGATATATTTTATGCCTTCTTCTAAAAAATCTTACATATACAATACCGGCAACTAAAGCACCTAGCGCATTGGTTACAAAAAGTAGCTCATAGGAAATTGCAGATAAAATTCCACCCATAGCAGGACCTATAGAAAAACCAAGGTTAACAGCCATTCTGTTCAGGGAGAAGGCTCTTGTTAAGTTTCCTATTTTAGCGTATTTGGTAATGGCTACAGAATTTGCTGGGCGAAAGGTTTCACTAATAATACTTTGCACCAAAATAATACAAGCCATAGCCTTTACGCTTGGAAATAAGGGAATCAACAGGAATAATGGAGCACTTAGAAATAAACTGATAGATTGCACCCTGTATTCTCCAAATTTATCCGTAAAATAGCCTCCTAACCAGGATCCTATAACAGCTCCTATTCCATAGAAACTCAACACCATTCCAGATTCTTTAATACTAAAATTGAGTTGATCCGTCATGTATACTCCTAAAAAAGGCAAAACCATAGTTCCGGTTCGGTTGATCAGCATGACAATAGAAAGCATCCAAGCTTCCTTTGATAATCCTCTAAAAGAATTGGCATATAGCCCCAGTAATCCCATTTTTTGATGTATTTAAAACAGTATAAAAATCAATAACCCCTCACTAACAGATGTTTAAAATTTTCTGATTTTTTCCGTTGAGTTCAAAATCATCTCCAGACTTCTTTCTTAGCATAGAGTGCACCAAAGGTGATTTCTCAGAAACAGCGATTATATCCATTCCCTCCATTTTGAGTTTACCCAAACTCTCCGAAATATAAAAATTACCCATTGAGGTTTGCACGTATGCCCCTATACCCACAATTGTTGAAGCTTTTGAAGTCATATTTTTCAAAACTTCCAACTGCTGCTGTACTTCTGAACGCTGGGATAACAATCTATTGATTTCCTGTTGCAACATCTCTCTGGAAGTTTCATACTTATCGCCCATACTGCTTTTGGTATCATTATTAGAAGCTCTGGTGGCGGAAATAAGCTTTTCTAAATGTACTACTTTTTCCAATGCAATCCGCTTGACCTCCATCAATAAATTTACTTTATTCATCTTATGATTTTTATTTCTACAATAATATAATTTCGATATTCCATACTTTACGTCTAAATATATGTACAGCTAGGATTTAATGTAATAAAACATTATTTTTATGCGCTAAAATATTAAAATAATCAAAATAAGTAAAATCAACATTGGAGACTTCAGAAAAGAAAAAATTAGAACGAGGCTTACAGAATCGTCACATCCAGCTTATCGCCCTAGGCGGAGCCATTGGTACGGGGTTATTTCTAGGAATTGGCCCTGCTGCTGTTTTAGCAGGGCCTGCTGTAATTTTAGGTTATATTATAGCGGGTATTATCGCCTTTTTCATTATGCGACAATTAGGTGAAATGGTAGTACAGGAACCGGTATCGGGCAGCTTTAGCCACTTTGCCTATAAGTATTGGGGTCCTTTTGCAGGATTTGCTTCTGGGTGGAATTACTGGCTATTGTATATTCTTGTCAGTATGTCGGAACTTACGGCTATTGGTGTGTATATACAATTTTGGTGGCCGGAGATCCCCTTATGGATGTCTAGTTTATTTTTCTTTATTGCCATTAATGCACTGAATTTAACCTCGGTAAAGGTGTATGGTGAAGCAGAATTCTGGTTTTCTATTGTAAAAGTAGTGGCCATTATCGCTATGATCTTATTTGGAAGCTATTTACTCATTAGCGGCACAGGAGGTGATAATGCAGCAATCTCGAATTTATGGAATAAGGGCGGCTTTTTGCCTAAAGGCTGGCTCAGTACTTCTTCTAGTGGAGCTTACCAGGGCCTGGTGGCTGCTATGGCACTTATCATGTTTTCTTTTGGGGGATTGGAACTTATTGGTATTACGGCAGCAGAGGCAGAAGATCCAGAAAAAAATATACCCAAAGCCACCAATCAGGTTATTTATAGAATTCTAATTTTTTATGTAGGCGCTTTAATCATTTTATTCTCTCTTTCCCCGTGGGTAGATATCACAGAAGGGAGTAGTCCTTTCGTTATGGTTTTCAACAGATTAGAGGGGCTACAATTCACCATCGCCGGAAAAACAGTCTACTTTACAAGTCTAATCGCCAATGTTCTCAATATTATTGTTTTAACCGCTGCACTTTCTGTATACAACAGTTGTGTGTACAGCAATAGCCGCATGTTATATGGCCTTGCTGAGCAAAAAAATGCGCCTCAATTATTGTCTAAGCTGAGCAAGACTGGGGTACCTGTTATGGCTATATTAGCCTCGGCTATCTTCGTCGGTATTTCTATTATTATCAATAAAGTTATACCAGACCAAGCACTTCATATCTTAATGTCCCTGGTGGTTTCTACAATGGTTATCAATTGGATTATGATTAGCTGTACCCATATAAAATTTAAAACTTCCCATACTGAAAAAACGAAGTTTCCAGCCTTTTTATATCCCCTATCTAACTATATATGTCTCGTCTTTCTATTTGGCGTTTTAGTGGTAATGTGGTTTACAGGCTTAAAAATTTCTTTGGAGCTGATTCCTATTTGGCTCATCTTTCTTTATATCTGCTATTGGTTGAAGAAAAAATCATAAAAAAGGGGCTTTAAAGCCCCTTTTTTATACTAACCAATAAGTTTTTTATTAACGATAACCAAAGTTTTTAAGGTCTCTGTCGTTTTTCCGCCAATCCTTTTTTACTTTGACAAACAGATTGAGGTGAACTTTTTTTCCAAAAAATTTCTCTAAATCCAGACGAGCTTGTGTGCCTACTTTCTTAATCGCTTCTCCCTTATGACCGATGAGTATACCCTTTTGGGTATCCCTTTCTACATAAATTATACTATCAATAAAAATCATCTCACCTTTATCCTTGAAAAGCTCGGTAACGACTTCAACAGAATATGGAATTTCCTTTTCATAGTTTAAAAGGATTTTTTCCCGAATGGTCTCATTGACAAAGAAACGCTCTGACTTATCCGTAAACTGATCTTTATCGTAATAAGGTGGACTTTCAGGTAACAAAGATTTTAATTTGGGTAAAATATACTCGGTGTTATAAGCGTTAAGTGCCGAAATCGGTAATATTTCCGCTTTAGGTATTCGCTCGTGCCACAAAGTTACGGTATCCTCCATTATTTTTTGATCAGCCTGATCTACTTTATTAATAAGGATTAGTACAGGTACAGGAATTTTATTGAGTTTCTCAATTAAAAATTCCGAAGGTGGCGTTTTATCTGTAACGTCTACGAGAAAAAGAAAAACATCCGCATCTTGTAAACTCTCTTTTACAAATTCCATCATTTTCTCCTGTAAACCATACTTAGGATCTAATACACCAGGAGTATCCGAGAAAACAATCTGTACATCCTCCTCATTGTAAATTCCAAAGATACGATGTCTAGTGGTCTGGGCTTTTTGTGTGACAATGGCTAATTTCTCTCCCATCAACTGATTGAGAAGTGTAGACTTTCCTGCATTGGGCTTCCCCACTATATTAACAAAACCTGCTCTATGCATTTTTAAATTTAAAATTGAATATTAAAAAGATCTAAAAAAATAAATCCTCTGCAAAGTTAACAATAAAAGAATGATTTTAGGGCGCTTTGTTAGGTTTATCCCTATATTTTGTAGGCAAATCTGGGTTACAAAAGTCATCCGATCTCAGCAAATAGTGTATAGAAGAACTCTCTCTTAGCTTTAATATAGAGAGGTGAAATAAAATATAACTTGCTAGTAAAGACAGAGATGATCTGGCGATCTAACTCTTAAAAACAATGGGGAGAATTTCATCAGCCAAGATGCTATAGCGCTTTTGGTCTTCAGTTGAAAACTGCTGCGAATATCTATTGGCCTCTACCTGAAATCCGACCTGCTGCAAGCGGTCAAAATAGTCCATACCATACCATCGGACATGATCATATTGACCAAAATGTTTTTGCCTTTCCTTAGGATCAGTAATACTAAAATTCTCATAAGTATCTTCTACATGAGGTCTCATAGGAACCTGAAAGACGCCCCATCCCCCCTTACGCATTACACGATACAATTCCCCCATAGCTTTTGTATCTTCTACAATATGTTCCAATACGTGATTGCAGATGATGATATCAAAGCTTTCATCTTCAAAAGGTAAATCGAGTATATCTGCTTTTACATCTACAATAGGAGAGAAAAGGTCAGCAGAGGTATAGTCTAAATTTTTTTGTTTTCTAAATTTTCTGAGAAATTCTTGCTCCGGAGCAATATGAAGGACCTTATAATTTTTGGTAAAAAAATCAGTTTCTCGCTGCAAATACAACCATAGAAGACGGTGTCTTTCTAAAGATAGAGTTCCGGGTGAAAGAGCATTTTCTCTTTGTTTATTATATCCATAGGGGAGAAATTTGCGATAAGACCTCCCATCTATAGGATCTACAAAACGATGTCCTTTAAAAAAATATATAATAAGAGGCCGCATACCTATGCTTATTTTAATGAGCATAGGACGGGGCAATTTATTTAACAAAAATTTGGCTAGCTTTTTCATGCGCTATAAATCGACCTGAAAAGCTTGTTCCTCATCGGATTTTATACCTAAAGCATCATAAATATACTGGAAGGTGGAAAGCAAAACCGGTTTTCCCTTAACTACTGCCACATCGTGTTCAAAATGGGCTGAAGGTTTTCTATCTAGAGTGGTTACCGTCCAACCATCGGAATGAAATTTTACTTTTTCGGTTCCCATATTAATCATCGGTTCTATAGCAATGACCAATCCATCTTTAATCACTTTTCCTGAGCCTTTTTTTCCATAGTTGGGAACTTGCGGATCTTCATGCATCTGCCTTCCTACACCATGCCCCACTAACTCACGTACGACACCGTAGCCATGTTTTTCTGCATGTTCCTGCACCGCATAGGAGATATCCCCTATTCTCTTCCCACGCACACATTGCTCTATGCCTTTATAAAGACTTTCTTTGGTCACCTTTAGTAATTTTTTTACCTCAGCAGAGACTTCACCCACTTCAAAAGTATAGGCATGATCCCCTACAAATCCATTGAGTAAGGTTCCACAATCTACAGAAATAATATCGCCATCTCTTAAAGCTTCATCTGTTGGAAACCCGTGAACGACCTGCTCATTGGGAGACATGCATAAAGAATTGGGAAAACCTCCGTAACCCAAAAAAGCGGGTTCAGCACCGTGATCCTTAATGTATTGATACGCCAGTTTATCTAAATATTTAGTGGTGACACCTGGCTTAATCTCCTTAGCCAGCATCCCTAAAGTCCTGGAAACCAACTGAGCACTCTCGCGCATTAATTTGATTTCTTCTATTGTTTTCAGTTGAATCATGTTATTAAAAAAAGAGATTACAAACTTAATAAAAACTGAGCCTTATCTGTATATTTTAAATAAAGAATATTTATTTCCTCCTTCAGAAGGATAGCAAAATATTTGATACAAGTTTTTATCCCTTATATATATTACCACAAAGTATCTTTTTTTACTAAAAATGTATTGAATGTATGACTGTATTATTTTCAATTTCGATCTTTAAATAGTTTTATTGTGCGATCGTTTTTGTTGAAGAGAGACCAAGCTCTACAAAGTTTTTAAATTAATAAAAACCTGTATTTAAACCTATTAATGCAAAACCCTCTCGAATCGCCCCTTTTTAAAAATAGGGTCATCGATAAATTTTATTCATTTTTTCTGCAACTTGAAGGAGAAAATCTACTCCTACTCCAATTTCAAGTACACCAAGAACTTCCTGTTGGAAAAAAATGACTTGATAAGTTTTGATGATCATTTCGCATAATGAACAATAACACGTTTTCATCTGAAATGTGCATTCCATTTTTTTAAATTTATGAAAACTGAATCTTCTTCATCAAGTAAAATTAACTAAACGTTTTTTTCCTGAAGCCAATTAGCTGCAGATTCCAATAAATTCATTGGAATCTCAAAAGTAAAATGATATTTTGCGCTTTTACCCGATTCCGTTAGGATTAATTGAGATCGCCCAACTTTGAATTCTATTTCTTTTTTAGAGGTCCTTACTCTTTCAAAACCTGGAATATCAGCATAAAAAGCTTTTGCTTTTTCAAGGTGAATGACAGTAATGTTAACTTTATCTCACTTCATTATTAATCACTAATTTTTCAGTACAAATTTAGCTATATCACATTGTTGTGTATTTAGGATTAGTAGTTTTTTGAACATTTAGAACTCTTGAAGTGTCCATAAATTGAGATTTCTTAGCCCTACTCAATAAGAAATTCCTGAATTGTAAAACCATATGTGATCCCCTTTTCCTATTCCTATAATGAGAAACTACTCTATACTAGTTATACCACACTATTTTTTATAATTGTAATATCTCTTCACCTAGCATATAAGAAGATATTAGTCTAAAGTCGTGTTCTGATAACTCAAAATGTCCGAACCTAAATTTATATCCCCAGTTGGATGTACCCTTGGTCAGATCTAACTGATCCAAAAGATCATAAATAGAAACATCCAAGCAGGGATAATATTTTACATCTCTTCTATAGGGGATAAAGCCAGGAAACATTTCAAAAGAATAGACCTCTTCTCCTGTTATTTCGCCAATGGCCGTAAATTTTTGACATTTTTCTTTGGATTTAGATTGATATACAGGAGAATAATAAATAATCCAGTCTCCGATATTCATCCTTTCCAAAGGTTTTTTCTTACCATGGCATAACTGGCAGAAACCTTCTTTACTCCCGATTTGTATATGCTCTGTAGAGGCTACTCCACACCAATATTTTCTCATCTTTAAGCTACTATATTAACTCTTGGCTAGTGTTATAATATTCGCTACAGCCGCAGACAAACCTTCCTGCATTCCTGGCCAAATATTACCCATAAAGAATTCATTTTCTTTTTCTCCGGTAATTATAGCTTCTACTTGATGAGTTATTTGAATGTTACCTCCTTCTAATTCTTCTATTTGATGAAAAGTTTTTATATGGCCAAAAGGAAGTTCCGTCATATCGGAAAATCCGACACCCTCTTTAACATTTGTAATATTTATTTGTATTTCATCCGGAGCTCCTCCTTTCATCAATATTTTTCCTCCTTCACAAAACCCTCCTTCTAGTCTTATTGCTTCGATATGACGATCCCACCGGTTCTAATTATTAACGTCTTTACAAATTTCCCAGACTTTGCTGGATAGAACACTTCCTATCATTGACGATTTTGCTACGTACTTTTTTTCATATTTTTTTATTTGCGTTTTAACTGTGTGAATTTAATCAATTTAAATTTTTAAATTGTTAATATTTCCATGATACTGTTTTATTAATTCATTATATAAACATCAACACCCCTATTTTAGATGAAATTATATCTTGAATCCTTCAAATGATTGGGCGTAATGACGTTTCATCATAAAATTCAATTTTTTCGCATGCCCATTTCAATATTCATCTGGTCGTAAGTGAATCAATATTTTTGATCATGAATATCTGGCTCCTAATATTGTACAATTTTGATACAGCGGCTTTATATCCTTTAGATAATGAAATGTGACCTGTATTAAGAAAACACCTTCTATGATACATACCGCATTTAGTTTATCACCGTAATTAAGTATATTCTGTGAAACCTATTATCCTCTATGGCAACAGCTAAGGTCATTCTCCCTACAAGCAGTATTTCTTGAACTTCTGCTTGGTTTGCATATTAAACTTTGAGATATATGGACTGGTTATCCTTTATCACAATTCTTTAAATGCTCCAATACTTCCTTCTCTCCCCAATTTGGGTAGTTCTTATCGGCGATATTGAAGGCCTCAAATAGCTTTTTATCCTTCTGTAATTTTTCACACAAATTAGAGTCTTTTTTCCCCATAAAGCTGTTTACATTATCTTCAAACAGGTCTAATAAGTACCGAGGTCTAGGATTAACCGGATTGATGGAGATGGCCTTTTTATAATTGGCAATAACATCTTTGTAGTATATTGGTCCGTTTTTATGAGGGTTTTGAGCTATTTTCGCATAATAATAATATCCTAAAATAGTATACAGCTCTGATTGGTCTGAAGATTTATCCTCTAACAATTTTTCAATTCTTTCTTTTGCGTCTGCTAACAAAGCTTCTTTTTTGTCAAGGCTTGTAAAGAAAGATTGAGTTAATTCAAAATAGCTAACATAGTAGGAAGGAAGCCAGTAGTTCTTATCTAATCCCTCTATTCTCTTGATTTCATTAATAGAGTTTTGTAAGTCGTTTTCGCTTTTAGCTGTGTTCACTTTTTCCAGCGCTAAATCAAGATAATCTTTACTTGTAAGTTTGTCTGAAGAAAGCTTAGATTGAGCCATACAAGTAAGTTGTAATAAAAAAAGGATTGCCAGAGATAATTTTAATTTCATAAGATTAATTTTTTAGTGAATTGATATACTTTTTATTTTTCTTGCCTAAAAATAAGAATTTTCAAAAGAGGGATTTCCGGAAGGATGATGAGAAATTCCATAAGGCTCATTGGGAACTGATCATCTCTTGTTAAGTCTTCCGTTATTACTCAAATTTTATATAGCTATTTTCAATATTAACGGTAAGGGCTATTTTATGTTGTGCAAATCCTGTAAAGCCCAGTGATAAAATAATCAGAACCCCTATTTTTTTTAGAAATTTGAAACATCATACGCTGAGTTGTTTTTAAGTGAGATGAAAACACCTAAATAGAAAAATCTTTTTCTTGGGGCAATAATAGGTTCATTGTTGTAAAACCCGTTGCTGTTTACCTGATCTGCATATCGGTAAGTAAAAATATTTTGTCGCCCCAATACATTGGATAGAGAGGCGTATAATATTACTTTTTTACTCAAGAGAATACTCGCATTGACATCCAAGCTATTATATACAGGTGTTTTTGATGAATTAAACCCTGAAAGTCCTGGGTTATTGTATGGCCTTCCGCTTGTAAATGTATGGGTCATTCCCAAATATATTTTAATGGGTAAAATAAAATATTGTGCATTTAATCTTATATTATGTTTTGATGCAAAAGCAGGTTTTGCAAGTTCAGGATAATTACTGTACAACCTTTTAGAATCATTATAAGAATAAGAAAAAGAGTATTTAATATTTTTTATAGACCTGTCATCCGAAAAATATACATCAAAACCCTTACTATTACCATATCCGTTTGAGGTATACTGATTGTCTTTCAAGAGCCATAAATTCGCGTATTTTTTATAATAAAATTCTGTTTTTAAGGCAATACCACTGTTCTCATAGCTCAAACTCGCAATATACTGATCCGAAACCTCTTGTGACAAGTTATTTGCTTTTGCCAATATGATATTACCGGGTAACTGATAATATCTACCATATATCAATGAAGACTGAAATTTTTCATAAATATAATCTAAAGACAGTCTAGGGTAAAAAACATATGAATTATTGTAGTCATTATACTCCAGTCTCGCCGAAATATTGGTGTATAGTCCTTTTTTTAATCTCAACTGATTATCGGCAAAAAGTGCTGATATAAAATAGCGGAGCTTCTGATTCTGCAACTTGTTGCCATTCATATAATATTGGTTATCATAATTTCTCATAAAATTCTCAAAACCGGTTGTGATCTTATAATATTTTGTAAATGTTTTTTTGATCCTGAATTTTGAATGGATTTCCTGCTGTCCTTCATTAAAATGATCTCCTATAACCTTGGTGTTGCTATACTGATCATCCAATCTTGAGAATGCCAGTCCTACAAAATACTGTAACCCGTTTTTAGGCTTAGTCTGATAAGTGGTATTAAGATAATAATTGTTTTCCGAAAATTCTAAATCTCTGGATTGGAAAGTATTAATATCTTTATATTCTCTGATAAAATCCGTCCTGTTATATCCCCAGTAAACTTTAAGCTGTGATTGGTCTTTAAATGTATTTTTAAACTGTCCTTCTCCGGAAAAGTTGCTGTAATCTTTCTTCCAATTGTATCGATCTGGGAATATCTGATTGTAAACACCAAGATTAGTATAATTGAGATTAAAAGAGACTGATCGGTTTTTCCTTCCTAAGGTTCCGCCTCCACCAACACTTAATGGAGAAAAATTAACTCCTAGTTTTGAGTCACCTGATACATCTTTTGTTTCCATAGGTAAAATAGATGATAAAGCTTGCCCGTATTCCAGCTCATATCCCCCTAAAGATAGATTAATCCCTTTGAAAATAAAGGGTGAAAACCTTCCTCGGGATGGAGTGTCCTGAGCACTTGCTGTGTAGGGTGAAAACACATGCATTCCATCAATGTAAGTTCCCAGTTCGTTGCTGTCGCCCCCACGAATATAAAGCTTGCCATCTTCACCCACTTTCTGGGTTCCCGGTAAAGATTGTAAAGCACCAACAATATCTCCGTTGGAACTTCCGGTCATTACGACATCAAGCGAATTCATTCGCTCAACCCCTCTGCTTTTTCCGATACTAACAGAATTTGCTGATATAACAACTTCATCTATAGACTTAGAACCCTTTTCAAGGACAATTTTTCCAATATTCAGGGTGGGTGTTCCATGATTTTCTAAGTTTATTCTTTTATCATCAAATCCGATTGCATTAATAATTAATACCATTTTTTTTTCAGGCATCTGAGCTTTTTCTACAACAATTCTAAATTGTCCCTTTTCATTGCTGGTATCGCCAAGAATTGTATTTTCCAGGTAAACATTAGCTCCCGAAACCGGAGCCTTATTGGAGCTTATTACAATCCCTGTAATCTCTGTTTGACAATAGATGATTGAATAGATGAAGATGAAGACCAAATAAAATAATTTCTTTAACATTCGTTTAAATTATAATTATTACTTGTTATTTTAATTTTTTCAACTATAAGTTGAGCATATCATCACTATGTAAAATCTCAAGATGTGTAGTAGGATACTCTGGTTCTCCGATTATGTTTAAGTGTACTAGCCCCGACTTAATCTGACAGTTAAGAGTTAAAATAATTATCAGTTATTCAATATTATCCTTACTTCCAAAAGTAAGGATTTTTTGTTCCACTGTAAGAGTTTCCAATAATTTCTCTTTTGCAATAGGTTTACTATCCCAAAACGTCTGCATCGGTGTTTTACCATAACAATGTTTTCCAGTATGCGTTCTTTCATTGTTGTAATAGGACAACCAACTTGTTTAAGTCTAATTGCAGTTCTTCAATACTTCTGTAAATTTTCTTTCTAAAAGCTATGGCA
>NZ_JAAABJ010000493.1 GCF_009904105.1 Elizabethkingia argenteiflava
AACCTGAATAATGTATCCAAACCCCTTTTTTACCAGATCTACTATTTCCCCACGATAACCACCATCAGCTAGAATAACTTTAATGCCACAAAGCATTTCTTTTAACCCGCGCATAAGTAAAATAACAGCCTTACTATCATGTATATTAGCCATTGTAACCATGATTGCAATTAAAAAACCATTTTTATCAACGACCACATGACGTTTTATGCCCTTAATCTTTTTATT
>NZ_JAAABJ010000051.1 GCF_009904105.1 Elizabethkingia argenteiflava
GACCTCAAAAGTTGAAGACCAAAAAGAAAATACAACACAGAAAAATAAGAAGATCTTAAAAGTGACGGACACGTTTTCTGTTGATGGGATCAATTTTAAATTATTGCAAAATGGAGATCAGGCAGAACTAAAAACCGAAGCAAAAGACCGTGTCGTAAAGGGGAATATAAAACTTTCCCCGCCCTGTTACTTTTTAAAATTGAATGGAAAAGTTCAGTCGTTTGCCTATCCTAATGTAAAGGTCGCTCATACCCTAATTGTTTTAGGAGATACAGTGGGAACGGATGTGAAAAAATATTTTGGATTTGATGAAAATGATGATTTCAGCAGGATATGTGGAGAAGGTATTCAGGGCATCCTCATCAAGAAAGACAGTGTTATCGTTACGGAAAGAGTTTTGGATGGAGGATTCAGGTGTGTTGACCCAGGTACAGATGAAAAAGATTATTGGGATTTTGCCCATCGCAGGGAAACATATAAGCAAACACGTAACCCTAAATACCGATAATAATGATCAAGTTTTATGATTTATGGAACAATCACCCTGGAAAGAGATCTTACCCCTGCAATTTTCAAAATCAATGTGCTATAAGAATGGGAGTTGCTTTGGAA
>NZ_JAAABJ010000494.1 GCF_009904105.1 Elizabethkingia argenteiflava
ACAATGAAACCTTGCTTTTTAAGTTCATTACTTACTCTAAGCTGCCCCAAAGTAGGGTTCTCAATGGCTATATCAACAACAGCCTTTTCAATAACTTCATCTACACGATTCTTTAATACTGGCTTTCGTCTGGAGATTTCCTGTAATGCTAATTCACCTCCTTGCTCATACAGTTCTTTGAATCGATAAAAACGGTCTCGGGAATAGCCCATTACTTTACAGGCTTTGGATACATTTCCTAAATGTTGTGCTAAT
>NZ_JAAABJ010000495.1 GCF_009904105.1 Elizabethkingia argenteiflava
AAAAGAGAAAATGAAGCCTTAAAACAAGTAAAATTTAAAATCGTATAGTCAAATGCTGCTTTCTAATTTCAATGAACTCCAAAAGTTTTTTTTTCTTTTGGAATAATATTATAATCATGTGATTGAAAGATCTATGGAAGTTCTCTTCATCATTCAGGCTTCCGTTCAATCCCATTTACTAGGACATTAAAAGATATATATAAAGTATTTTC
>NZ_JAAABJ010000496.1 GCF_009904105.1 Elizabethkingia argenteiflava
ACTTACTCTAAGCTGCCCCAAAGCAGGGTTTTCAATGGCTATATCAACAACAGCCTTTTCAATAACTTCATCTACACGATTCTTTAATACTGGCTTTCTTCTGGAGATTTCCTGTAATGCTAATTCACCTCCTTGCTCATACAGTTCTTTGAATCGATAAAAACGGTCTCGGGAATAGCCCATTACTTTACAGGCTTTGGATACATTTCCTAAATGTTGTGCTAAT
>NZ_JAAABJ010000497.1 GCF_009904105.1 Elizabethkingia argenteiflava
CCTCAGGGCTCAGTTTTAGTTTCGACATTTCCTTGATAGCCTTGCTCAGCTCATCAGCGAAGCCTTCAGGGTAGATGTGTTTTCCTCGGTTGATAAATTCATATTTTACGACTTGTCTGGGGAATATCTTGGTTACAGCGCATTGCATCGTTAATTTGTAAAAATCATTATCAAATATGGAGAAAAGCCTTGCCCTTTTGTAGTATTCTAACATCCTATTTTATTTATGCTAATATAAATAATATAATTTAAATAAGCTTATCGCACTAAAATGGGTTGGATAATTAAAAGCGACTCTTTTTATATAAAAAGAGTCGCTTTTACATTGAGGTTGCACTAGGATTAG
>NZ_JAAABJ010000498.1 GCF_009904105.1 Elizabethkingia argenteiflava
ATATCTGTCAGTGATTATTACATTGTAGATAGCATGCCATTAGAAATATGCAAATTAAGCAGAAGTTCCAGAAGTACTGTTTGTAGAGAAAATTACTTTACCAGCCCGGATAAAGGTTTTTGTGCTTCGCAAAATAGTGTTTATTATGGTTATAAATTGCATGCAGTGTGTACTACTGATGAGATTTTTACCGATTTTGATGTAACACAAGCTTGTGTACATGATATTCATTATCTCAAAGATATTAAGCACTTGTAGCAAAAGTGTACAATATTAGGAGACAAAGGTTATCTGAGTATTGATTATCAAAGAGACTTATTTACTTACAACCAGATTAATATGGAAGTACCTATGCGAAAAAATCAACATGGATATAATCCGCAGCCTTATATTTTTAGAAAATACCG
>NZ_JAAABJ010000499.1 GCF_009904105.1 Elizabethkingia argenteiflava
GAAAATACTTTATATATATCTTTTAATGTCCTAGTAAATGGGATTGAACGGAAGCCTGAATGATGAAGAGAACTTCCATAGATCTTTCAATCACATGATTATAATATTATTCCAAAAGAAAAAAAAAACTTTTGGAGTTCATTGAAATTAGAAAGAAGCATTTGACTATACGATTTTAAATTTTAGTTGTTTTAAGGATTGATTTTATCTTTTCTTTTTTCCATGGGTGTAAACCTTGGTGATGGTATCAGTTCGGTGGCTGGCTGCTATTTGAGCGAGATTGATATCCTCGTCGCTGGCTTGGTCTAGTTTGTCTAAAAATAAATGCTTCAAAGAGTAAAAATCTTCTGTAACTTTTATTATTTTGCCGTCCTTGTCTTTTATTTTGTTAGAACTCTTAATTAATCTGTGC
>NZ_JAAABJ010000500.1 GCF_009904105.1 Elizabethkingia argenteiflava
AACCGCGGGTAGTACACTATCGGTAATACGGGATATCTCTGCAGGAGAAATCTCCATAGCATACATTTGCTGAACATAATCCCGCATTGCTCGGGTACTCACTCCCATAGCGTACATCGATAAGATAGTACCTTCCAGCTCATCGGTAATGATTAGCTGGCGTTTGGGCACAATCTTAGGTTCAAAAGTACCCAGGCGGTCACGACCAGTT
>NZ_JAAABJ010000052.1 GCF_009904105.1 Elizabethkingia argenteiflava
ACTATTATTCAAGCGTTTTAGGAGGTGAAGACCCTAATTTTCAACCCAAAGCAAGCAGGCCGAGTATAAATCCTGAAATCGATCGAAAAATACAGGCGCATATGGGTGAATTGAAGAGGATTGCCAGTGATGAAATGTCGGATATTGAATTTAAAAATTTGAATTAAGCTCTCAATTTTCAATCAAAAATAAGGGCTGTTTACATTTTGTGAACAGCCTTATTAGTCTCTTTATATCTCATTATTTTTAGAGAGAAATCTGAACCCAATTATTTCCATTTTAATAAGCGTAGGATGATGCTACAGTGTATAAAACCTCGTGTTGGTATTGTTACATAAATATAGTTTTTAAAATTTGGATAAAAGCAGAATCTATGGATAATCCAAAATGTAAGAGTTGGGATAATATAAAACTGCGAAAGCCAAAGTTATCTATGCAGAGACTGTCATTATTGATTTAGTGTAGAAAATCAATCGGCATCTAAAACGTATGGTATCCAGCGTCTGTTATTAGAGATGTATTTAGCAGGCTTAGGTTTTAGATTCATATCGAGGATATTAAAAAGGAGTCATGTTTCATTTTTACATGGATTAATAAATTCGCTACAGTATTACACTACGTGTTAAAGCATCTCGTGTTGAAATAGAGGTATTAGATGAGCTCGATATTTATGTAGCACATAAAAACTACTTTTGGAGAAACTATAAGGACAGAAATATCAATTTATTTTGTAGTGACTACCGGAAAAGTAATTCTGAAAGCATCCCAGCATAAAAGCTTTTACGATCCAAGGCATAAACTTATACGGTGGAGGGATTTCGTGGTTACCTGAGGGAGTGTCACCCGAACAGTGTCAGGTTCTAAATTAATGCTCCTCAAAAGCTGTTTTTTTCCTTGAGAATTCTCTCTCCAAATTTAACATAACGTTGTGATAATGCGATACCCCAGTTATGGATAGGCATTGTCCATTTTTTACTGATATTCTGTATTCCCAGATACATTAGCTTCATCAGTGCCTGTTCTGAAGGAAAAGCACCTTTAGTTTTGGTGATTTTGCGTATCTGGCGATGTACCCCTTGAATTGGATTGGTAGTATATATG
>NZ_JAAABJ010000501.1 GCF_009904105.1 Elizabethkingia argenteiflava
ACTGTGTCATAAACATTATCTTTAAATATAATATTTTATGGCACAAGAAGAATTTGACTTTGAGTCTTTTAAGAAGGAGGCTATTGCGGGTCTTTATTCTGGAAAAAAAAAGACTGGCACCGATGGGGTTCTGGCTCCAATGGTGAATCACTTTCTGGAATCTATGATGTCCGGTTAGCTTGAATACCACCTTGCACAAGATAAACTTAACGAGCAAAAAAACCGTAAGAACGCTAAAACGAAGAAGGCCGTGCGAAGTATAAGTGCTGGATCATTTGAGTTAGAAACTGGTCGTGACCGCCTGGGTACTTTTGAACCTAAGATTGTGCACAAACGACAGCTATTCATTACCGATGAGCTGGAAGGTACTATCTTATCGATGTACGCTATGGGAGTGAGTTCCCGATCAATGGGGGATTAT
>NZ_JAAABJ010000502.1 GCF_009904105.1 Elizabethkingia argenteiflava
ATTTACCATTGAGAAGACTCTCCAGAATGTCTGATTTGTCTGTAGCTTCTACTGTAATTTTGATAATCGCATTGGAAGGATCCGAAGCTACACGCCCCGATACGTCTACTGCACGATCTACACTGTAGTGTAGTTTTAAAACTTTTTGAGCGTCTCCTCCGTTGAATTTCAACACCGCTCTTGCATTGTTGGCTGCCATCATTTAATGTTTTTGATTGTTTGTATGGTTTTGATAATGACCAAAGTTATATACCCCGTATCATTTCTCCTAATTATTAGTAAACATATTTAAAAAGTGTAGTAATACTACGATAATTTTATG
>NZ_JAAABJ010000503.1 GCF_009904105.1 Elizabethkingia argenteiflava
TTTTGGAAACAGAAGTTTATTTTTTTCAATTGAAAAGAAAAATCCTTATTTTTGAGAATAAGAAAAGGTGTTCTTTATCAAAAGGTTGCGTTCGCGCGAGCAATTTGTTGAGTAGATGTGGTTGTCTGTTGATCCACTGGCGAACTACAATCCGATCTTTGAAAGTGAGCATTATATCGATGGTGAGCACAATGGAGGTTTTTACAACTCGGGCAACCTAAACCCGTATAGCTACACCTACCAGAATCCTGTAGTTTTTGTGGATCCGAATGGGAAGCAAGCCTTCTTTATGCATGGGACTTGGGGAAATCAACAGTTTATGTCTGATGCTTCGCAAGGAGCAATACAGAAGACTTTTGGAAATTCTAAGAAGTATACGGAGAGGTGGAGTGGTAGCAACTCTATGCAGGCTAGACGAACAGCTGCAAGAGAACAGTTTAATTTTATCATCAATCACCGAATAGAAGGAGAGCCTATTAGCATAGTGGGGCACAGCCATGGTGGGAATGTAGGGGTGATGGCTGCAAATATGGTAGATGCCTATTATGAAGGAAAAGTTCCTATTAATTTGATCACTATTAATACGCCTGTTCGTGAAGAATATCAACTGGATACCAGCAATACTTCGACTACGCACTACAATATTTATAACTCACAAGATGTTGTTCAGGTATCTGGAGGTACCGATACGTCCGGTAAAGGGAAATTGGGCTTAGCGGGAAGAACCTATCCAAATGCTACGAACATACAATATAAAGATCAGGTTTCTATTTTTCAGGATGTAGGATGTGGGCTCTCTGGTCATTGTGGGACGTCAAAAGAAAATGTAAAAGTATGGCTTCCTAAATTACAGCAGGCTATAAATGTTAAACAAAAAACACAAGAATAATATGAAAACAGAATATATATTCAAGCGGTTAATTCTTGTCCTTATGATCTTCCCACTCGTGAGTTGTAACAAGAATTACTATACGGAATATAAAGCCATTACTTATGACGAATTGCCGAAAGAAGTAAGAGCAAAAACCGATAGTATTGTAAGTAATTATAGTGGGGAAGGGTATATGTGTTATGACCTTTCAAGTGGATGTAAAGATTGTAGGGTGCATAATGACGATGAGGGAATGTTAGGTTTGTTAATTAATAGAAGACCTCATATAGTGATCAATGCTTGTAACAAAGTCTACGAAGTGCCGATTACTTTTCAGGGTGCTTTGTTTTTCATCTATGAAAATAAAATTTATTTCCCATATATAACTTATTTCGAAGGAGATCTTCATGGATCTAAAAAAATAAAAGAATATTTAGATATTAAGAAGTTGGAATATAGAGTGGTAGATTTAAAAAACTAAGCCTGTGGTTAAATACTGATCCACTGGCGAACTGCAATCCGATCTTTGAAACTGAGCATTATATCGATGGGCAGCATAATGGGGGAGTGTATAACTCAGGCAACCTAAACCCGTATATTTGTGCCTACCGGAATCCTGTGATCTTTGTGCTTATAGTTGATGGAACTACCCAACATTCACTACTAATTTTAGTTGGAATGCTCCTTTATGGAATCGGAATGGAAATCCTAAACTTAAACAATACTTTGATAGAGCTGCATCATCATAAATATAGTTTTTCTGCTCGTTTAGAGGGGTGTTTCATCAACCTTGGGTGCTGCCTGCTGCGTGGGATAGGTTGATTTATTCTTAAAAAATAGGTTTTTAAATTTGTCTTCACCATCAATTAAGACTAAATTTGCATAAATCTAAATTTAAAGTAAAAAATGTCAACGTACGTTGTAGTAGGTCTTCAGTATGGAGATGAAGGAAAAGGTAAAATTACGGATGTGCTATCTGCAAAGTCCGATTATGTAGTTCGCTATCAGGGCGGGGATAATGCCGGACATACCGTATATGCAGGAGATGAGAAATTTGTACTTCACCTGTTACCCTCAGGAGTTCTGCAGTGTAAAGGAAAATGTATTATTGCCAATGGAGTGGTGGTAAATCCTAAATCTTTCATCAAAGAAATAGAGCAGATTGAAAGTAAGGGAATGAAAACGGATCACGTATTTATTAGCCGTCGAGCTCATGTGATCATGCCTTATCATATTTTACTCGATACTTATAGGGAAGAAGAACAGGGCGGAACCCAGATTGGTACCACTAAAAAAGGAATAGGGCCGTGTTATGAGGATAAAATATCTCGTGTAGGTATTCGCATGGTTGATTTGCTCAATCCGCAAATCTTAAGAGAAAAAATAGAGAAAAACCTCAGGACTAAGAATGCTTTGTTTTCCAAATATTTTGGAAAACCTGAGCTGGATGTAGAGTCTATTTATAATGAATTTGTCACTATAGGAGAGGCTCTAAAGCATAGAATCGTAGATACTGAGTTGGAGCTTAACCAGGCTATACATGAGGGTAAAAATATTCTTTTTGAAGGGGCTCAGGCTTTAATGTTGGATATTGATTTTGGCACATACCCCTATGTGACATCATCCTCGCCTTCTACCGGAGGTGTATGTGTGGGAGCAGGTGTGCCTCCTACCAGTCTTCAGAATTTAATAGGGGTGGCTAAAGCTTATTGCACTCGAGTAGGGCATGGTCCCTTTCCTTCTGAGTTGAATAACGAGTTGGGAGAGCAAATTAGGCAAATTGGCGGAGAGTTTGGAGCTACTACCGGAAGACCGAGGAGAACCGGTTGGTTGGACTTGGTATCGCTAAAGCACGCTTGCATGATTAATGGCATAAACAATCTGGTGATTACCAAACTGGATGTTTTAACTGGAATAAAACCTCTGAAAATCGTAACCCATTATAAGACCGAAGATGGAAAGATAATTGATTACTTTACCTCTTCCACTACCAAGCTATACAACTACCAAGCTATTTATGAAGAACTTGAGGGTTGGGATGAGGATATCACTCATGTAAGAGGTTATGATGAATTGCCAGTAGCGGCCAAGAAATATATAGAGTTTATAGAAGACTATTTGGGAATTAACGTGTATTTAGTATCCGTAGGTCCCGAGCGTTCTCAAAATATTATTAGAAAAGAACTCTTTTAGAGCGGTGGGCTAATATCCTGATTTTTCTTGGAATGTGGGGCGGTCGAAAGTAAGTAGGCTCCTCTGGTGAGACTACATGGATTAAAATCTTAACGTCCCATTTATTAGGTTTTAAACAGCTGTAATTAGAGTTGTTTTTATTGAGATATTTATTCATAATATTTTTTCAGCGGCTTTTCGTAATAAAACAATATAGCCCTATTTATGTACATAAAAGAGCTTTTTAATAATAATGATTAAAAGAAGTTATCAAGTAGATTAAGCCCTAAATATACGATTCCAAATTATCCACAAAAAACACTTTTTGTGGATAATTTTTTTGTGATATAATATGCTGTATGATAGATGTTTATTAACTTTAAGCCTTTTATAATAAGCGTTGGCATTAAAAAAATTGTATTTTTGAAATCTAAATCTTTAAAATGGGTAAAATAATAGGAGTTGCAAACCAAAAAGGCGGTGTAGGTAAAACCACTACATCGGTTAATCTAGCTTCTGCGCTAGGTGTTTTAGAAAAAAAAGTTCTGCTAATCGATGCTGATCCACAAGCCAATGCGACTTCTGGATTGGGTATTGAGGAAGTATATAATTCCACCTATAACGTCTTGGAAAATAGCAAGAATATACGGGAATGTATACAGCGAACCACTTCTCCTAATTTAGATATTATTCCATCACATATCGATTTGGTAGCGGCTGAAATTGAACTAGTCGATAAAGACAGACGAGAGTATATGCTTAAAGAAGCATTAGTGGGCATCAAAGAGGAATACGATTACATTATCATTGATTGCGCACCCAGTTTAGGCCTTATCACTATTAATGCGCTTACCGCATCGGATTCGGTTATTATACCCATACAATGTGAATACTTTGCTTTAGAAGGTTTGGGAAAATTACTCAATACCATTAAAAACGTTCAGCGAATTCACAATCCTGATTTGGATATTGAAGGTTTATTGCTCACCATGTACGATAGTCGCTTAAGATTATCCAACCAGGTCGTAGAAGAAGTGAACTCTCATTTTCCTGATATGGTATTTGGGGTTATCGTTAGTAGGAATGTAAGGCTGAGCGAGGCGCCTAGTTTTGGAGAATCTATTATCCGATATGATGCTGAAAGTAAGGGAGCCATACAGTATATCCAGTTAGCCGAAGAAGTTTTATTGAAGAATGAACCACAAACTAAAAAGAATAGAGAAAGCATTGAAAGATAAAAAAAGAGCGATGGGGCGTGGCTTAGGTGCCATATTAAGTGCTGAGGCTAAGGGCGCTAACTCTGCTACCGACGTCGGAGCAGAGCAATTGGTAGGTAATATTGTAGAGGTATCTATTGATGATATCTATCCCAATGCCAACCAGCCTCGTACTAATTTTGATGAAAAGGCCCTTCATGATTTAGCCCAATCCATTCAGGTTTTAGGGATTATTCAGCCTATAACCTTACGTAAAGAGGGAGACAAGTTTGAAATTATATCTGGAGAGCGCCGTTATCGTGCCAGTAAAATAGCGGGTTTACATACTATTCCGGCCTATATACGTTTGGTAAACGACCAGGAGTTATTGGAGATGGCTCTTGTAGAGAATATCCAACGTGAAGATTTAGATCCTATTGAGATTGCCCTCACCTATCAGCGCCTAATAGATGAAATTGGTCTGACGCAGGAAAATCTCAGTGCGCGTGTAGGGAAAGAGAGAAGTACCATTACCAATTCGTTGCGATTGTTAAGGTTGAGTCCAGAAATTCAAGGAGCGATTAGATGTAACGAAATCTCTGCAGGACATGGTCGTGCTTTGCTCAGCCTTCAGGACGAAGAGCAGCAGGTTTTTCTTTACCAAAAAATCCTTAAGGAAAACCTCAATGTTCGTCAGGCCGAAGATTATGCTCATCGATTGAAAAATAATAAACCCAAACCCGATAGACCTGTAAAAGAATTACCCAATCACTTGAAAAAAGCACAGAAAAGTATTGCTGATGCCCTAGACTTAAATGTAGAAATTAAATCTTTAGGAAAGGGGAAAAAAGGTAAAATTATTTTAGATTTTACCTCAGAAGAGGATTTAGAAAAGATTCTTAAACTTTTAGGAGAGTGATAGCGAGTGGTTTTCGAGGTAATATTAGCTGCTGAAAGCAGCCCAAAAATAGATGGATGAAGAAATTAATTGTTTTTTTTAGCATTCTTAGCGCTGTATTTTGTTTTTCGCAGAAAAAAAAAAGCGACAGCTTATTAAAGCCGTCATATGTTGATTCTCTTAAAGTGAATAAAACACCCGAAGAGGTTATAGAGGATATTC
The DNA here is from genome assembly GCF_009904105.1 of Elizabethkingia argenteiflava. Taxonomy (GTDB): domain Bacteria; phylum Bacteroidota; class Bacteroidia; order Flavobacteriales; family Weeksellaceae; genus Elizabethkingia; species Elizabethkingia argenteiflava. Next base: position 5,360 of record NZ_JAAABJ010000503.1, read on the forward strand.
ATGCTGTAAATGCCCTCCCACAAGCTTCGATCGTATTAATAAAGAACCCCACTAAGGCGGGCTTGTACTCTGCCGTTATGCCAGGATTAGGCCAGGCTTATAATCGAAAATATTGGAAAATCCCTATCGTATGGGGAGCGCTAGGAACAGGCGTGGGAATAGCCTTGTGGAATGATAAGCAATACCGTCGTTATCGCACTGCTTTCATAGCAGAACTCAACGGGCAGCGCCACGAATTTTCAGATATTTCTGGAATTACCAAGGAGGTACTCGGGCGCACACAAGACCGAGCAAAGCGTCAACGCGATTATGTTATAGCGATTACAGCAGGCCTTTATATACTCAATATTATCGATGCCGTAGTAGATGCACACTTGTCGCCCATGAAAAACGATCCCGATCTCGCTTTTGTACCTGTAGTGATCGCAGATCCCATTGGCTTTCAAGCCTCCAAGGCCGGAGTGGGTTTAAGATATAGATTCTAAAAATAAGAACAAATAAAAGATAATGAAAATAGCGTTAGTAGGTTATGGTAAAATGGGTAAGATTATCGATCAGATAGCCCAGAGCAGAGGTCATGAAATTGTAGCGAGATTAGCAGAAACTCCCACTGTCGAAAACTTAAATAATCCAGATGTGGTCATTGAGTTTTCCAATCCTGACGCGGCCTATCAAAATATTAAAAATTGTTTAGAACTAAAAATTCCTGTAATATGCGGAACTACAGGCTGGTTAGAGCAGAGATCTGAAATAGAAGCGCTTGCGGTAAGAGAGAATACCGCCTTTTTATATAGTTCTAATTTTAGTTTGGGAATTAACTTGTTTTTTGCTCTTAACAAAAAATTAGCCCAGCTCATGCATCCTTTCTCAGAAGAGTATAGGGTTCAATTAGAGGAAATCCACCACACCCATAAAAAAGATGCCCCTAGTGGTACAGCCATAAGCTTAGCAGAAGGCGTTATTGAAAATTCAGACTTTACTTCTTGGAAATTGGAAAAGACCGAAGGTCAGGGATTGGGAATTTTTGCCCTTCGTAAAGACGAAGTCCCAGGTACTCATAGTGTATATTACCGCTCTGAAGTGGATGAAATAGAAATAAAGCATACCGCTTTTAGTCGAAAGGGATTTGCTTCGGGTGCAGTAATGGCAGCAGAATGGATTAAAGGCAAAAAAGGTATTTTTAATATGAAGGATGTCTTTGGCGTGTAATATGCATGAAAAACGTGGATTTAAAAGAACGTATACTTTATGAATAAAGGTTAACAACCAAATCTTGAACTAATGAATTATTTCCTTACTTATTGCTTTTATGTACTTATTCTAAGCCTATTAATGGGTTTATCTACCTGGAAGCTTTTTAAAAAAATGGGCTATCACCCCCTCTTAGCGTTTATTCCTTTTTATAATTATGCCCTTGTACTGAAGGGTACCCATCACCCACAATGGTGGACTTTTTTTTCCTATCTTCCTATAGTAGGGCCTATTATGATGTCTGTTTTTCATGTATTTCTGATGAAAAAAACGGGAAGGACCTCTTCAGTACCTATACTTTTGACTATTTTGTTGCCCTTTCTCTATATGGCTTTTGTCAATTATTCCAAGAATACCCAAATAGTAGATGATAGCCAAGATACTGGTGAGAAGAAAGAAACCTTCTCTGGAGCATTGGTTTATGCAGTGGTTTTTGCCACAGTGATCCATACCTTTATGATTCAGCCTTTTGCGGTGCCCACGGGTTCTATGGAGCGAACCATCTTAGTAGGTGATTTCCTATTTGTAAATAAACTGAACTACGGTTATCGCTTCCCCATGCGTCCCGTTGCTCTTCCTTTCCTTCAGGGAACGATTGGAGGGAGTGCCAATCCTAAAAAAGCCTCTAAATCTTATATTGACGGAGTCAAATTGCCTTACTTTAGATTACCGGGATGGGAAAAGATTAAAAGAAATGATATTGTAGTATTTAACTATCCGGGGGACTCTGTGCACGTGGCTATAGATCGTAAAGATCCTTATGTGAAAAGAGTGGTGGGGATTCCCGGAGATATTATAGAGATGAAAGAGGGGCGATTATTTGTCAACCACCAGCCTGAAAAAAGAATGGGAGATGCCGAGGTTCAACATTCTTATTTGGCCTATACTTCTACAGCCTTGGACATTAACCGACTATGGAAAATTTATGGCTATCTACCGCTGCAGGAAGACGAAATATCCGCAGGGGGATATGTTTATCAGTTTCAGGGATTAACCGATAAGGTGGCCTCCGAAATAGGGCAGTTCCCAGAGGTTGTTAAGATGGAAGAAGTGATAAGTCCCAAAGGAAAAGCAGCGATTAGTTACTTTGATCCGCAAAAAACCAAGGTGGATACAGCCCAATCTATTTTCCCGATTAACCAACCTTGGAATGCCGACCAGTATGGTCCTCTCAAAATTCCTAAAAAAGGAGATTTAGTCTCCATTAATAAAGATAATTTACCCCAATACCAGAGGATTATTCATAAATATGAAGGGCATAAGCTCGAGCAAAAAGAGGGTAAAATTTTTATCGATGGCAAAGAAACCCATCAATATCATATCGAGCAGGATTATTATTTTATGATGGGAGACAATCGGGATGCCTCTTTAGATGCCCGCTTCTTTGGATTTGTTCCTGAACAATATATTGTAGGAAAACCTATGTTTACTTGGTTGAGTCTACAAGGTGTATTTGATGAGGGGCCTAAGAAAGTACGTTGGGAGCGCATGTTTAAAGCCTCCAATACAGGTGAAGCTCACAAAACTTCTTATTGGTGGATTGCAGCATGTCTTTTGGTGCTTTTTTTTGGATGGGAATTTTTTATTAAAATATTTAAGAAAAGAAAAGAGAATGACTAATTTGATTCTCCCGATTTTTTATTTACCCCCTGTACAGTGGTTTTCGCAGTTTTTAGATGAAAATCGTATTATTCTTTTAGAAGAATGGGAAAATTTTCCCAAGCAAACCTATAGAAACCGTACTGAAATTTACGGAGCCAATGGTAAATTATCCCTTATTATACCCATAAAGCACACAGGGAATCGCTTGTATAGGGATACGCAAATCTCTTATGCGGAGAGATGGCAGCAGTTGCATTGGAAATCTATTAAAACAGCCTATCAGAGCTCTCCTTACTTTGAATTTTATGAAGAGGAATTAAAGACTATCTTTGAGGGTCAACCCCAGTCTCTAATGCAATTTAATCTCCGGGCCTTGCATATCATACTTAGAATATTAAAAATAGAACAGGACTTCGGTTTTACCTCGTCTTATCAAGATATCCCTGCAGGTGTTGATTTAAGACAAGCGTTTTCAGCTAAAAAAACAGTAGAAAAGCTTTGCCAAAAATATTATCAGGTATTTTCTGATAAGTTGGGATATATTCCCAATTTATCTATTTTAGATTTGATTTGTAATCTTGGTCCGGAATCTATTGTATATCTTAAAAAAAAATAAATAAAAATGAGAAAACTTTTCATCAGTGTTGTTTTTTTAACAGCCTTTTTTTCTGGATATTCACAAGAATCGAATAAAAGTCATGATAGAGATTTAGAAACATGGTATCATAAAGACTTTGCGACCTCCCATGTGTATGGAGTAAATACCGATGCTGCCTATAAATTTTTAGAATCTAAAGGATTAAAACCTACCACGGTGATTGTAGGGGTCTTGGACAGTGGTGTAGAAGTCGATCATCCTGGTTTGAAAAAAAATATATGGGTCAATCCTAAAGAAATTCCAAATAACGGCATTGATGATGATGGAAATGGATATGTAGATGATGTACACGGCTGGAATTTTATCGGAGGAAAAGAGGGCGATGTAGGAGTCGATACCCAGGAGGTTACTCGGATTGTAAAAAAATACAAACCTCTTTTTGAAGGGGCTAATACCGAAGCCAACAGTGCAAATCAAACCCAAATGCCTTCAGAATATAAGCTCTACACACAGGCTAAGACCATATACATCAACAAAAGTATAGAAGGACAGGAAAATTTTATAGGCTATACCATGATTAAGAAATCTATTCCTCTAATTTTAGGACTGTTGAAGGGTAAAGCCTTAACTCAGGAAAATCTACAAGCCATCAAGCCTAAAGATGCTTATGAAGGCCAATATCTGGTCATGTTAAGAGATATGCTAAAAGACGAATCACTAGCTGGAAAATCAGGTGCAGAGCTCCAGAAAGTTTTTGAGGACCAAATTAATGAAGGCTTAAAGCACTATGATCAGGAAGTAACAAAGCAATTTAATATAGATTACGACCCGCGTGCTATCGTTGGTGATGACTATGAAAATTTAAACGAAAGCCACTATGGTAACAATCATTACAAGGGACCCAACGCTGATCACGGAACCCATGTGGCAGGGACTATAGCAGGTTTACCCCAAGGGGAAGAAGTACAGTATGGAATAGCCTATAAAGTAGCTAAAATTATGACGGTGAGGGCTGTGCCTGATGGAGATGAGCGCGATAAGGATGTGGCCAATGCAATACGCTATGCTGTAGATAACGGAGCTAAAGTCATTAACATGAGTTTTGGAAAGCCGCTTTCTCCTCATAAGGAAAAAGTATGGGAAGCATTTAAATATGCACAAGATAAAGGCGTTCTTTTGGTGAAGGCTGCGGGGAATGAAAATGAAGATATTGCTGAACATATCTATTATCCTACCAATTATAAAGACCCATCTGATGAGAAGCCTTTTGTTAACAATATGATTGTAGTTGGTGCGAGTACCAATGATAATAAAAACCTTAGAGCCTCTTTCTCCAATTACAATCAAAAATTAGTGGATATCTTTGCTCCAGGTGAAAAAATATACTCTACATTTCCTGATGCTACCTATAAATATTTACAGGGAACTTCTATGGCTTCGCCTGTCGTAGCAGGTGCAGCAGCTGTGTTATTGGCTTATATGCCGAATCTTAAGCCCGAGCAGATTATTGAGGCTATCGTTAATACGGCCAACAAATCGACAATAGATGCTAATATAGGGGTAAAGGTTAACAATACCTTTAACTATATGTCTAGAGCCGGTGGAGTGTTGGATCTTGGCAAAGCGGCTGAATATGCCTATCATCATTTTTATAGTACATCCAAGAAAAAGCCCTGCAGACAAAAAATGAAAGTAAAAAAATAATTTGTTAAAACTACGATAGTTTAGGCAAATGTTTGTTTTTTTTCATTTATCAAAAAAAATGGCATAATTTTTATATCTTTATAAGAAATAAAAAGAACATGAAAAATCTATTACTTGCAGGAGTATTAGGCTCTATGGTGGCCGCTTCCTGTTCCACAGCAAATCAAGCGCAAAGTGCTCGGAATAATGATTACAAATTGAAGGGAACTTGGCAGGTTACTAATGTAGATTACGATAAAAATTATAAAATAAAACCTTTTGACGAAGGAGTAGATGTTGATTGTTTTGTAGGGAGTCAATGGAAGCTAGTTCCCAATAATAACACGGGTTCGTATTCCCTTTCTTCTAATAACAATTGCCCAGAGGTAACCACTCGATTTAAGTTTGATGTCACTCCGGGAAGGGTGTTTTCATTTAAGAAAATCCCCAGTGGTGTGAAGGCTAAATCCGTAAAAGAAGGTTATTTTCTACAACTTCAAAATCAGAGTCCTAATGCTTTTGACCTCGTGCAAACCGTAGGTGATACACCTGTAAATGTCGTATATCACTTTCAAAAAATTAATTAATAAATATACACCCATAAACTAAAAAAAATGAAATATTTAAATAAAACAAATATTGCTGCTGTATTCTTATCCGGCAGTTTAATGCTTACCAGTTGTGAGTCTGTGCAGAATGCAAATAATGCCCAAAAAGGAGCTGCGATAGGAACGGCCAGTGGGGCAGTTTTAGGGGGAATTATAGGTAATAATGCGGGACATGGTGGCAAAGGTGGTATAGGTGCTGTTTTGGGGGGTATTGTTGGAGGTGTTGCTGGTATTGTTATCGGAAATAAAATGGATAAGCAAGCTAAGGAGATCAATCAGGCTTTACCAGGAGCAGAGGTAGAAAGAGTAGCCGAGGGGATTAAAATTACTTTAAATGAGAATACCATTAATTTTAATTTTGATTCTGCCAACCTTACACCTACTGCTAAAAACAATTTGGATAAACTGGTTACTGTATTCAGAAATAACCCCGATACCAATATCAATGTGTATGGACATACCGACGGAAAAGGCTCTGAGGCCTATAATCTAGGACTCTCCGACAGAAGAGCCAATTCGGTCATTAACTATTTAGTAGCTCACGGGATTCAGAGAGGTCGTATGGCGGCAAAAGGTATGGGAAAATCCGAGCCTATTGCTTCTAATGATACAGATGCGGGTAGAGCTAAAAACCGTAGGGTAGAGTTTGCCATTACCGCTAACCAGAAAATGATTCAAGAAGCACATCAAGGAAAATAGCATGTTTAATGTATAATTTGAAATCATAAAGAACCACTGCCTCACAGTGGTTTTTTATTTATCACCCAAGAATGCTTACTTTTGCACTCAGTTCCTTGGTCAATGAAAAAGTATTTAAAACTTTTGAGAGTAGAGCAATGGGTGAAAAACCTTTTTGTATTCTTACCTGTATTTTTCTCTGGTAAAATTTTGGAGTTAGACTTATTCGGTAAAAGTTGTATGGCTTTTATGGTATTTTCACTTACCGCCAGCTGTATCTACATCATCAACGATTACATGGATTTGGAGCAGGATAAGAAGCATCCCCAAAAGTGCTATAGGCCCTTAGCATCTGGAGCGATCACTAAAAAAACAGCCATACTTATAGGGCTGTTCATCGGTTTGTTAATCGGGGGATGTATGCTGTATATAAGCATAGCCAATGGTATGAAAATTCAACGATTTAACAGTGCCATTTTAGCTTATTTTATCCTCAACCTCTTTTATACCTTTAAGTTAAAGCATGTGCCTATAATCGATATTTTCATTATTTCTATAGGTTTTGTTTTACGGGTGTTATCCGGGGGTTTTATCACCGGTATCGGTGTTTCCCAATGGGCGACTTTATTAACCTTTTTATTGGCATTGGTTTTGGCTATAGGTAAAAGGAGAGGAGAGCTTATTAACGAGAATATTAATGGGCAAACCCGAAAAGCGCTGGGAGGATATAATGTTCAGTTTGCAGATATTGCTCTATCCATTAGCTGTACACTCGCCATTGTGTGTTATGTAATGTTTACCTTATCCCCCGAAGTACAATATAAATTCCACCCGCGGGTATTTTACACTGTAATTTTTGTTGTTTTCGCTTTTTTGCGTTACTTACAGCAAACCTTAGTTTACAATAAAACGGAGTCTCCCACCAAAATTATTTATAAAGATCATTATATACAAGTAATTTTATTGTTATGGTTGGTCGCATTTTTGTTACAGATTTATTTTAAAGAATAATAATAATAAAAATATGAGACAAGATGAAAAAACTTTATTGTTTTGACTTTGATGGAACGATTACCAACAGGGATACGATGTTCCTTTTTTTAAAATTTTACAACCCGCAGCGATATTATTTACAGTTTATAAGGCATATTCCCTTATTTATGATGATGAAAATGAACTTTGTTAATGCTGAGAGGGTAAAAAAAAGCTTTATTACTTCCGTATTAAAAGATGAGACTCAAACCAAATTAGAAGAGCAGGCACAACGTTTTTTAGTGACTTATAAAAAGAGTATTATCAGAAAAAATGCGTTGGATTTTTTTAAGAGTATAGATCATAATACTACGGCCTATTTGGTAACGGCATCCTTAGATATTTGGGTAAAACCCTTTGCTGACTATTTTAATTTTGGATGTATTTCTACCCAAGCTAAATTTGTAAACGGTAAATTTGCTGGTAGCTTTGTGACCAAAAACTGCAATGGAATAGAAAAAGTAAACCGTATCAAAAAGGAAATCGACCTATCGAATTTTGATAAAGTTATCGCTTTTGGAGATACCGAAGGCGACAAGCCGATGCTAGATTGGGCGGATGAGGGATATTTTAATTTTTTTCATTAATTTTAATATTTATTCACAGATCCATAAAATAGGCAAAGGGCTTTGTTTTTTCACCCCCCCTAAAAGAGTAACAATGGAAGATATATTATATAACCAGTAATCTAAAAATGAATAGAGTTTATCTTGATAATGCAGCAACTACACCTCTTCGAGAAGAGGTTATTGCAGCTATGGTAGAAGTGATGAAAGTCCACTATGGAAATCCTTCTTCTACCTATAGTATAGGACAGGAGGCTAAAGCTATTATTGAAGAAAATAGGCGTAAAGTAGCCCAGTATCTTCAGGTATCGCCTGCTGAAATTATTTTTACTTCTTGTGGTACAGAAGCGAATAATATGATTATTAAGTCGTGCGTGAATAATCTGGGGATAGAGCGTATTATTACCTCTCCTCTGGAACATAAGTGCGTAGCGGAGACCAGTTTTGAGATGAAGCATACGAGAGGAGTGGAACTCGTCTACTTAAAGCCCAATCAAAAAGGAGATCTGGATCTGAATCAGTTGGAAAGCTTACTCCAGAACTCTAAAAAGAAAACCTTGGTGACGTTAATGCACGCGAATAACGAAATTGCCAACTTATTGGATATAGAAAAAGTAGCGACCCTGTGTAAGCAATATCAGGCACTTTATCATTCTGATACCGTGCAGACGGTGGGGCATTTACCACTAGATTTCTCTAGGATTAAACTGGATTTCGCTTCCTGTAGTGCACATAAATTTCATGGACCTAAAGGTGCAGGTTTTGCATTTGTAAGAAAATTTTCTGGCATAAAGGGACTGATTGTAGGAGGTGCCCAAGAGAGAGGTCTACGGGCGGGTACCGAAAATGTAAGCGGAATTGTAGGCTTGGGGAAAGCTTTGGAATTGGCCGTAGAGCATATGCAGGAAAATACCCATTATATGGAAGATATTAAAGCATATGCTGTAGAACAGCTCAGCCAAAAATTGCCCGGGGTTATCTTTAACGGGCGTTCTGCTGAAAGAGGAAATAGCCTTTATACTTTATTAAGCGTTTTATTACCCTTTAAAAATCCACTTATAGGTTTTCAGCTGGATATGCGAGGTATTGCTGTCTCACAGGGGAGTGCTTGTAGCTCGGGTGCGGCCAAACCTTCTATGGTTATGTTATCCATACTTACCGACGACCAGTTGGAGAATACTACACCTTTACGCCTGTCCTTTAGCCATATGACCACTAAACAAGATATCGATAGATTAGTGGAAACTTTATTAGAAATCAAGGAAATGGATATTGAAAAAATGAATGTGTGATATAGACGCTTAGGTATAATAAATTGTGTAAATTTGTGGACTTAATTAAAATGAAATAATAGTATTATGGCGTTAGAAATCACTGATTCAACATTTAATGAAGTTATTAATTCGGATAAGCCGGTCTTAGTAGACTTTTGGGCAACATGGTGTGGTCCTTGCAGAATGTTGGGTCCAATTATTGAAGAAATTGCTACTGATTTTGAAGAAAAAGCAGTGGTAGGAAAAGTGGATGTAGACAACAATCCGCAAATCTCTATGGAGTTTGGGATTAGAAATATTCCTACGGTTTTAATCTTTAAGAACGGAGAAGTAGTTGATAAATTGGTAGGAGTATCTCCAAAAGAAGTGATCGCAGAAAAATTATCTGCTTATTTGTAAAAATAATATACATTGATAATGAATGTCTTCCACATAGGGAGGCATTTTTTTTGTAAAATTGTTTGCTATTGTTAATTATTGTTGTAAATTTGCCGTCAGAATAATCGAGGTAGCTTAAGCTTCCGTACATGATTAGATCCGGTAGTTCAGCTGGTTAGAATGCCGCCCTGTCACGGCGGAGGTCGCGGGTTCGAGTCCCGTCCGGATCGCAAATAGAACAGTAAACCTTGTAAAATGTATATTTTACAAGGTTTTTTTATTGCAGCTTATCTAGATGAATATTTTTTTACAAAATAAATTTACCGTAAATGTACGGTTCTGAATAAAAATTTGAGAGACTTCTTTAAAAGAGAAACAAAGTATATTTTACCTCAGGTTTGCAACGATTTTTAGAGCGCTTTAAAATCCACAATCATTAGAGACTAGGGGAGTTTCAGTTTTTAAGCCATTATGCCATTCGTTTTTTGTGTATTATTTGATTTATTAGTCTACAGCAAAGCATATTCTTAAACTACGCTTCGTAGCCAGAAAGGTAGCGTTAACTTTGTTTTCCGGTTTTTAGTGCCAACAAGCTATGAAAGAATAGCTGCCTTCAATTTTGAAATAATGATTCAATATTTAAGTCCTTATTTTCATAAATGAATATAATAGGGCAAAACTTAAACTCGAGGCCCATGAAATCTCCTCTTAACCAATATAAACGGGCTATTGTTCACTCCATCTGTATTATAAATAGTGATGAGTGATCCAGTTTCATATAAAAATATTGATTTTCTATTTTAGAAAATCAATATTTTTTCTGTATTCTCTTTGGAGCCATTTTTACTCTGAGTTTAAATCTTCTTACGGATTTATTTTTTTTAATCATATGTAATATGCAATTTAGAGGTATACTAATTTACTAAAAATAGTGTAAAAAAAATAAAAATTTGATGAGGTATTCTATTTTTTATGGAGTGAAATCAGAATCTTTTGCCGTGTTGAAGACATAAGATTGGACATGCGTTACCATATTTTGCCCCATTATTGTTTGGGTAATCGTAAAAGGCAATTTTATTCCGTTTACCTCTTTATAATCACTATATATTGTAGGTATCATCACTTCTTTTCCTCCTATTTTTCTTATTTTTTGTTCACCGGTTTTTAGCCCAGTTTTTACACTATAATAATGGGTACTAAGTCCATCTGTAATAACATAAGAATCTTCATTTCCCAGTTTTTCAATTCCCCCCATTTTTAAGCCGTTTTTTTGAGTGAGATTCAGTTCTGTAAATAGAGAAGACATTTGTTGAATCTCCCCTTTCAATTCTTCTGTAATGGGTTCTTTATTACCCATCATACTCATATAGCCCTTTTTTCCATCGAATATGATTTTCTGAATCGTATTTCCCATAGCGATAATTTCCTGAACTAACTTTCCCTCTTTGGCTTTCTTAATTTTTATCACTACTTCCATCCCCTGCATAGAAGAGGAACCTTCCATCGAAAGAGAGTTTTGTTTTTTCAAAAGCGCTTTACCTCCTATAGCGTTTAGGTATTTTTCCAGAATACTGGACACTGATATATGCGGATTTATTGGGGGTGCGGTTGGTTTTGTAATTTTATTAGCATCTCGATCATAGTAATTTATCATATAGCCTAATTTTTCCAATCCATCCGCAATGTCTATAGCCTTTCCGGTAACAAAAATTCGACTTTGAAGAGGCAGTATATTCAGTTTTGCAGCTTTTTCAGCCTCTGCGAGACTAACTTGATCTATGGACTTCAAATAATGGGTATAGAAGTTTTTGGGTAAATTATAGATCGCTGAATTTACCGCAAATCGGGCTATGGTTTCGGGCTTTTCCATTGAGCGAATAAAATCGCCTTTTAATTTTGCTTTGGCATGATTTAGCTCTTCTGGGGTAAGGGTGTTAATCGTCTTTAGTTCATGTATAAACTCTTTTACTGCTTTGTCTGTCACCTCATTTCTTACACTGGCCATGGCTGAAAAAGATGGGGTATATTTAGAGGTGTTAATATTGGAATAAGCCCCATAAGTAAAACCATTTTTTTCACGAAGATTCATAAAAAGTCGACCTTCACTTCCTCCTCCGAGAATGTGGTTGGCTATGATAGTCGCAAAATACTGCGGGTCTCTCATCTTCAGTGAGGTAATATTTTCTACTGAAATGATAGATTGTACTGCATTGGGTACATTGATTAAGTTTATCTCTGTTTTAGCAGGGTTGTTAATAGGGGTAGCCTCCGGTAGGTTCAAATTTGATTTTTTCCAAGATCCAAAGTGTTTTTGAATAAGCTTTTTAGCTGTATCAAATTTAACATCGCCTACGATTACTAAATATGCATTATTCGGATGGAAATATTGATGATAGGCATTTTGTACATCTTTAAGCTGTATGGATTTTATACTTTCTTCAGTTTCAAATGCCCCGCGGGCACTGTTTTTACCATAGGTAATTGCATTAGAAACCCGAGAGGCGATAAAATTGGCATTTTTTTCATTACTTTTCAGAGACTCTAGTATTCTTTCTTTAGATTTTTGGATTTCGTCCTCCGAAAATTTGGGATTTATTGTAGCATCGGCCATTAATTCTAAAATTTCTGGGAAATATTTAGAGAGACTATTCGCAAAGCCTGTGGAAGATCCAAATATGATGGTGGCCCCTAAAAAGTCTACTTTTTTATTAAAATCATCTTTGGAAATACTAGTGGTCCCATTTCCTAACTGTTCGGCTACAATACTAGAGACCCCTGCAATTTTACCTTCGTATACAGGAGGTCGGTCTATTTTTAGTGAAATATTAACTTTCGGAAGTTTATGATTCTCTACCACTAAAACGTGAAGCCCATTGTTTAATGTAAAAGATTTTGGGGTTTCAATATTGATGCTGGGGGTAGGTCCAGGCTCGGGCATTGCATTTAAATCTATATCCTGGGCTGTCATCATGCCTGAAACCAGAAAGCTCGCAATGAGATAAATAATGTATCTTTTCATGTTTTTATTTTTTTTCAGGTAAATAGTTGATAATAACTCTTTGGTTGGGTTTTAGATATTTTTTTGCAGCTTCTCGTAGGTTTTCTTTTGTTATGGAGCGATAGATATCTATTTCCTGATTGATCAGATGGGTATCTCCGTATAAAACATGATAAGTAGCTAAAGAACTCGCGATTCCCTGTATATTGGCATTTTTATTTACAAATTGATTTTCAATCATATTTTGTAATTTTTTATAATCTTCATCTGAAATAAGATCGGTTTGTAATTTTTTGATTTCTAGGTCAATATCTTGTTTTAGAATATCTTTTGTGCTCATCCCCATAGGGATAGCAAAAAAAGCAAAAATACCATAGTCCTCAAGCCCTAGATTGATAGCGGCTACTTCTAGCGCTTTTTTATCCCGATCTACTAATTTTTTATAGAGTACCGAAGATTTACCCCCGCTTAAATAATTCGAAAGCATACTCAGTGCATAAGATTCTTTATCTCTGTATCCTGGAACTCTATAGGCGAAAAGATAAGCGGGTAATTGGATATTAGGATCTTTATAAGTTGACTCCTTAGGATCAGTAATGGGATCTTCTTGGGCGAACTTACTCTGGGGGGTGGTGCTCTTAGGAATAGAGCCAAAATAGGTATGAATCCAATCCGTTGCCTGATCTTTATCAAAATCTCCTGCGACTACTAAGGTGGTATTACTAGTGGTATAATACTTTTTAAAGAAATCTTTAAATTCAGAGAGCTGAGCCTGGTTAATATCCTCCATACTTCCTATAGTGGTCCATCGGTAAGGGTGTTTGGTAAATAAATTCTCCTGAAGGGCGGTGAGCAAGTTGCCATAAGGACGGCTATCCATATTGAGTCTTTTTTCTTCTTTTACCACTTCCCTTTGGGTATCTACTCCAATTTGATTAATTATAGGATGGCGCAATCTTTCGGATTCCATCCAGAGTCCTAATTGTAAGTTGTTAGAAGGGAAAGTTTCATAATAATAAGTTCGGTCACTAGTCGTATTGGCATTGTTTGTACCCCCGTTAGAGGATACAATCTTAGACCATTCTCCACGTTTGATATTTGGACTTCCTTCAAAGAGCAGGTGTTCAAAGAAATGAGCAAAACCACTTCTGCCTACTTCCTCATTTTTGGAGCCGACATGGTACATAACTCCCGTAGTTACAACCGGTGCCGTATGATCTTGGTGTAAGATTACATGAATGCCATTGGCAAGTTCATATTCTTCAAATTTAATATTTTGTGCATATAAGATCAAACTGAAAAATGCGTAAAAAGTAAAGGATAAAATTATTTTTCTCATAAGAAAAGCATCAGATATTTAATTTATTAGGGATGGTGATTAAGTTTTCATCAGTTTTATTATCGTAATATTTCTTCCTGTAAAAATGGAAGAATTGTTTTAGGATCTACTGCTTAATTTTAAGAGAAGGATTTTCCGCAAAACAGTAAGGATCTTAACACACAATACAACAATTCGCGCTTTATTTCTATCGGGTAAACCCCATTATCTATGCATAAATATATAAAAAAATATAAGAGCCTGTTTAAAAATAAGCGAAAAAAAA
>NZ_JAAABJ010000504.1 GCF_009904105.1 Elizabethkingia argenteiflava
GAGGTAGTACGAAAAATCATATATACTACCAATCCAATTCAAGGGGTACATCGCCAGATACGCAAAATCACCAAAACTAAAGGTGCTTTTCCTTCAGAACAGCCACTGATGAAGCTAATGTATCTGGTAATACAGAATATCAGTAAAAAATGGACAACGCCTATCCATAACTGGGGTATGGCATTATCACAACTTTATGTTAAATTTGGAGAGAGAATTCTCAAGGAAAAAAACAGCTTTTGAGGAGCATTAATTTAGAACCTGACACAGTTCGGGTGACACTCC
>NZ_JAAABJ010000505.1 GCF_009904105.1 Elizabethkingia argenteiflava
AGTTTGATTTGAATATAGAAGTTTTTCTTATTAATTGTATATGATTTGTAATAATTATTTTTTGTTTTTATTTTTAAAGTTTAGTAATAATCTTTAAGAGATATTGATAAGAGAGTGTTTCTTGAAAAAAAACTATAAAAAAGTTTTTATAAATCGAAAAAAGTTTTTAAAATTGAACTCGCAAAAAAAGAACAACGAAAGAGAGTTTTTGAAGGAAGCGAAAAAAGTCTAAAATCATTGAAATAAAGAAATAACAAACAAGTAATAAAAAACAAAAGCGACAATTTTAAATTGAGAAGAGTATAAGTAAAACAAACATACAA
>NZ_JAAABJ010000506.1 GCF_009904105.1 Elizabethkingia argenteiflava
TCCTAAATATCCAGGATGATGAGTTTCAATTTCTCCATGAGTTTTTTTCTCTTCCTTAGCCCCTTCTAGTGCTGAAAGTTGAGATTCAGTAAGGACGACACCATCTTGAGCAGATTTGGCTTCTAGGGCTTTTAATCTTAGTTTAAACCTATGTAGATCGTGTCTTAACCAAATACTGCTGACTCCACCTGGTGATACAA
>NZ_JAAABJ010000053.1 GCF_009904105.1 Elizabethkingia argenteiflava
TATCGAATTCTTTCAAAATACTGGAAATCTGATTCGCACTGAATTGTTTCTTTTTCATAATATATAATCCTAAATTTAAACTTTTTGTCTAAATTATAGTCGTACTATTTATGGGGGAGTTTACAAGACGAACAAATTTGTCCAACTTTTTGTTGCAAGTTCATAAATTTAAGTTGTAAAGTATCAATAAATCGGCTACAAAAATAACTTAAATTTATGATATAAAGTTTAAAACCTTTATCCATGAATAAACAGCAACAGCAAGTCAAGGCTCTCAAAGATTGGCTTAAAATCTATTTAGAATTAATATAAATAATATATATTTGCATAAATATTAACACAATGAAATTAAAATTACTCCTAAATTTACTGGTATTCTTTGCACTCTTTATTTCCTTAAATTCCTGTAGAACTGAAGATAATGTTTTAGAGAATAAAAATTCTAAAGCATTAGTTAATAATCAAAAGATATTAGATATGGATGTAGACAATGCTATCCAGTATACTTATTATAATGATTTGAATCTTAAAAATAATAAATACCTTACAGGGAAAATAGAATTTAGATTAAGATCAAATTTAATAAAATATGAAGATGGTGACAGGGGTATTATTTACCCAGTAGTAAAAAATAATAAAGTAGAGAGTATACTATTAGGTATTTTAAATACCGAAGGTAAAAAAGTAAACTTCTTTGAATTAAAAGATAAAGAGTATGAAAAGACAAAAAACATCTTTAGTGTACAATACGATATCAATAAAAGAAAATTAAACAACATAAATTTTATTGCAAGTGAGAATAAATTTTGTGCTGAACTACCAGAGGATATCTGTAGAGCTCTTGGAATTCCTATAGATCCTGTTAATATAACTAAACCTAAAAAACCTGTCAATCCTCTATTTCCTGAAGACCTGCCCGTGCCATTTAAACCTGGGATATTTGAAACGCCAGCGGATATGAATTCCGCAGATATATTTATAATTCAAAATATAAATGATAGTCAGATAAAGAATAATAAATGCGCGAATGCTGTTTATCAAAAATTAAAAAGCAAGGGAGGGCTTTTCAATAATTTATTGGGTAAATTCAATAAGAAAAATATTGTGAAATTAAGCTTTGAAATTAAAAAAATACCGTCAACCAAAGGCTTTGTATTAGGATATACAGATCAAAGTAATGTTAAAAATGGATTACTAACTATAAGTATCAATTCAGAAGCTTTGGCTTCCTCGGAATTAGGAATCGCAAAAACTTTTGTTCATGAAATGTTACACGCTAAGATGTTTTTGGATTTAATAAATTCAGGTTGGAAAGGAGACCCTGATTTAATTAGAAAAATAAATCCTTCAACTTTACCTACTTTATTGGAAGAGTATAGAAAAAATGCATTTGGTTCTGAAATTCCACAACATGAGTTTATGAGTAAGTTTTATATCAAAAAATTAACAAATGCTTTAGCACAGTTTGATGAATTAAAACAAGATCGCTCAGTTTATGAAAATCTTGCTTGGACGGGGTTAGAAGGTACAGAAATGTATAAATCTTTTTCTCAATCAAAAAAGGACGAAGTCGCTAAAGTTAGAGATGCTAATTATAAAAGAGGGACATGCACAAAATAAAGTTTTTAATACTAAGTTTTATTTTCTCAAGCTGTATAAATAAAGTATATGGACAAAATAATAAAACTAATTTTTATTATAAAATAGGTAAAGTTGAAGGAATCTATTTCACCAATGGTACAAGTATAGAGAAAAAAAAATATTTGCAAATATTAAATGATTTTGAAAACAAATTGAAAAAATACAACAATGGTTATCAAGATTACTATAGAAACTATATGATATATGATTCACCAAGATTATTTCCAAAATTCAAAGGGAAAAGATTAGAAGTTGAATTATACCCTAAAAAACTATTATCTAAAGAAAGCAGAGAAAAACGATATTATTCTTTAGTTCCTGCAAATACAAAAATTTATAAAATAACATATTACTTCGAATCTAAAGATAAAAATAATTTGATTATTTGGGAAAGTAAAGTAGGTCTAGTAGAATAATATGTAATAGCCCCGACTTAATCTGTCAGATTAAGTCGGGGCTATTACAATCCATCTCACTTTGGAGAATTTATTCCACCACCTGAGTATGAAGTGTCTTGAGAAAATTACTAACATCCTCTTCAGTCTTGAATTGGCTTAAAAAATCCTTACTCAATACATCTTGAGGTACTTGACTTTCAAAATTTTTGTTTGACTCCATTTTGATCATGCTTTTATATTAAAATTAATAATCCGAAGATAAACTCCCGAATTACCATTTACACAATCTTATGGACGGTGCCCCTTTATTATCTCTTAGTTCATTAATGGAGAAGAAATAAATGTTTTCTTCGATAGTGTTGCTTCCATCCCTTTGATAAACTCCAATAACTACAGGAGTTTTTATTAAGTCTTGCATATTGAGGTGTTTTTCTAGATCAGTGCATTTAAAATTAAAAAAATAACTGCTCGCTTTCACTACCCAGACCCCCATAAAAACTTCTGCATTTAATGTCCACTTGAATATTTCGCCGATTCCGAATTAGAAAATCTCCCCTAGTAATTGTTTTTGCGTATAGAGTTTAAAACTATTTTTATTTTGATTGACTTCTTCAATAATAAGTCCTTTATCACTAGCTTGTTTTTTAAAAAGCTCTTGTGCCTTTATTCCTGCACGGTACCAATCTTAGAATAGGTTTTTATAGTTTTCATGACCTGCTACCTTGAAA
>NZ_JAAABJ010000507.1 GCF_009904105.1 Elizabethkingia argenteiflava
AGCCCGCTGTTGGTTTGACCATAATCCAAGACATATTTTGCGGGCACAGGAGCTTGCGGACTGGATTTCAAAAAAATACACAATATTTGGAATAAAGAGAGTGTACAAAAGAAAAGATCACCCAAAGATGTCAAGTAGCGATTTTTGCGGAAAGAAAGGCATTGTTTTTATAAAAGATGGTTGGGGACCAACAGACCATATTGATTTATGGAACGGCTACAAAATGCAAGGTGGAACTTCTGGATTTTTAAGCAGAGGAGTAGAAATATGGTTTTGGCGATTATCGTGAAGTGGATGCCTGAGACGATGAGTACCCTTCAAATAAAGCGATACGGATAGTAAACTTGGTGTATTTAACATAATATTCAAACTTCTATTGAATCCTAAAAATTGAAGTAGAACCATGTAAGTAGCCTTTTTTATTTATTCTTTATTTTAGATATTTAGTTTTCTAGCCCATAGAAAGAATGATTTTTTTTCACAACAAACATATCCCTAATACTGCTTTTAAAGGGAAGCATTCCTTACAAGTCTCAATTAAGCGGTTTTAAATATGCATACAAGCTTAGTGATAAGAAGAAGCCTGTTTTCCGGACGTATTTTTTGTCTCTTATGTATAGCGCAGCGATATGTTTTATGCCAGAACATAGTTTAACTCTACCGGATAGAAGGTTAAACCTCAATTTCTACACCTTATTTTCTTTGCCCTTGCCAGGCCTGTTTACGGACGTATCAATCCAGTAAAGGTCTCGTTGTTGTACCAGCCTACAAAAAAGAATATTTTTATTAACCGTTTACGATGGATCTTTTGTTATTAATTTTTTTAGAATATCACCTATAAATCAGTTGTATATTGAAGGTCTTGGCCAGTATAATGGCATTATATATTTTCTGTATGCATGCCGACCCCTTTATGCTGATCCTTTATACCTAACAACTATTTCTTATCTTTGCGGTATGGATGTGACACAAGATAAAAGGCTCTTTCTGATTGATGCCTATGCGATGATTTTTAGAGGTTATTACGCTTTAATAAGAAGTCCTAGGTTGACCAGTAAAGGAATAAATACTTCAGCTATTTTTGGATTTACCAACTCTTTGATAGAATTAATCAAAAGAGAAAAGCCTACTCATCTTGCTGTTGTTTTTGACGTAGGAGGAAAGACACTTCGTCATGATGATTTTGAAGACTATAAGGCGAATCGCTCTGAGACGCCTGAGGCAATTAAAATTGCCATTCCCTACATCCATAGAATTTTGCAGGCCATGCACATTCCAATTTTGGGACTAGAAGGCTATGAAGCCGATGATATTATAGGGACCTTATCCCATAAGGCCGAAAAAGAAGGTTATTTTGTTTTTATGGTAACGCCTGATAAAGATTTTGGGCAGTTGGTGACACAGCGTGTGAAGATTTATAAGCCCGGACTTAAAGGCGGTGATATTGAAATTATAGGTGTTGAGGAGGTAAAGGAAAAATATCAAATCCAAGACCCTAAGCAAGTGATCGATTTCTTGGCTATGATGGGGGATAGCGTAGATAATATTCCAGGGCTAGAAGGTGTAGGTGAAAAAACCGCCAAAAAATTCCTACAGGAATATGGTAGTATTGAGAACTTGCTGACCAATACCGCGAACCTCAAAGGAAAACTAAAAGAGAAAGTAGAGGCAAGTGCCGAAAGAGGGTTGTTGTCTAAGAAGTTGGCAACCATCTTAACAGATGCTCCCATAGAATTTCATCAGGAAGAGTATGATGTAGATATTCCTGATTTTGAAAAGGTAAAAGAGATTTTTGAAGAGCTCGAATTCCGAAGGCTGTACGAAACCATGTATAGGGCTTTTGCATCTAAAACAGAAGGCGTACAGGAGGAAACTGCCAACCTAAAGAAAGTTTCGCCACAGGCGGAGCAACTCAGCTTATTTTCAGGTTTCGATTCGGTAGAGCCTGCTGTTTCCTCCAAAAAAGATATTAAGAGTACTGACCATCTTTATCAATATGTACATACCCCAAAAGCGCTTTCTATATTGGTGAAAAACCTACTGGAAAAGGCTGTGTTGGCTTTTGATACAGAGACCACTTCTTTAAATGAGCTTGAAGCAGAACTTATAGGTATTTCGTTTTCCTATAAGAAAGGTTTGGCTTATTATATTCCCATACCCGAAGATAAAGTCCAGGCAGCGGAGTTTTTACAGATAATGCGTCCAATTTTTGAAAAAGAAGAGCAGATTAAAATTGGACATAATCTAAAATTCGATTATAAAGTGCTCTACCAGCACGGAATTGAATTAAAGGGAAGGCTTTTTGATACCATGGTTGCACATTATTTACTCAGTCCAGATGGGCGTCACGGTATGGATTACCTCTCCGAGATGTATTTGGACTATAAACCTGTTCCTATTGAAACACTGATTGGGAAAAAAGGAAAGAAGCAAGTGAGCTTACGGGAGATCAATCTTGAACAACAAACCGCTTATGCTGCAGAAGATGCCGATGTAACCTATCAGTTATACCAATTATTTGCACCTCAGTTAAAAACAGAAAATCTAGAGAAACTTTTTGAAGACATTGAGCTGCCTTTGGTTAAGATATTAGCCCATATGGAAATTGCTGGAGTCGCTTTGGATAAAAATTGGTTGGCTCAGGAAAGTGTAGATTTAGAAAACGACTTACAAAATTTGGAGCAGGAAGTTTTCAAGCTTTGTGGTGAAGCATTTAATATGAATTCTCCACGTCAGTTGGGAGAGATTTTATTTGAAAAATTGAAGTTGGATCCTAAGGCAAAAAAAACAAAAACAGGACAGTATGCTACCTCGGAAGATATTTTGCAAAAATTAGCATCCAAACATGAGGTTATCAAGTATATACTGGAATACAGGCAGTTACAGAAGCTTAAATCCACTTATGTAGATGCCTTACCTGCACAGCTTAACAGTCGTGACCACAGAGTACATACCCATTTCTCTCAAACCACTGCAGCTACAGGGCGCTTATCCAGTGTAAACCCTAACCTGCAGAATATTCCGATTAGGACACTGCGTGGGCAACAGATTAGAGGTGCTTTTGTTGCTGGAGAAGGGCATAAACTTATTGCAGCCGATTATTCTCAGATAGAGTTGAGGTTGATTGCTGAAATTAGCGGTGAAAATAATATGTTGGAAGCTTTTGATCGCGGTGCAGATATTCATTCTTCTACTGCGGCCCGCTTGTTTAAAATTCCCATTGAAGAAGTTTCTAAAACGCAAAGGAGTCAGGCAAAAACCGTAAACTTTGGTATTATCTACGGGCAAGGAGCTTTTGCGTTGGCAGAGCAAACAGGTCTTTCTCGCACGGAAGCCAAAGCGATGATCGATACCTACTTTGAGACCTATCCTAGGCTTCGGGAATATATGGATGAACAGGTGAAGAAAGCCCGGGACTTAGGTTATGTGGAGACCATTATGGGGAGAAAACGGCATTTAATCGATATTAATTCCAATAATTTTGTGGTGAGAGGGCATGCTGAGCGAAATGCGGTTAATGCTCCGATACAGGGGAGTGCTGCTGATATTATCAAGTTAGCCATGATCAAAATCGATCAACAACTGAAAACTCAAAAACTTAAGACTAGAATGCTGTTGCAAGTACATGATGAATTGGTGTTTGAAGCCCCTCAGGAAGAGGTAAAGCGAGTATCCCAACTCATTAAAACCGAAATGGAGAGTGCTTACTCTACAAAAGTCCCGTTGGTGGTAGAAATAGGGGTGGGAGATAATTGGTTGGAAGCTCACTAAAATCAAAGCGGTCTATATATTATGAGGTTCTTAATTATTATTCCCTGCCATAATGAGGAAGAAAATATTCTCCCATGTTTAGACTCATTAGAAAAACAAAGTTTTCAGAATTTTGTATGCAGAATAGTAAACGACGGTTCTACTGATAGTACACAACAGAAAGTAGAAAATTTTATCGGTACCCATTCGAAATTTCGACTTCAAAATCTTCCTCCTTCAAAGCATCAACCGGGTGCAAAAGTCGTTCATACTTTTAATCAGGGCTTGGAGGCCCATTCCTTGGAGGATTTTGATGTGATATGTAAGTTTGATGCCGATATCGTATTTCCTTCGAACTATCTGCAAGAAGTAAATCAATGTTATGAAAGAAATCCTAAGGCGGGTATGGTATCTGGTTTAGTATATATTCAAAAAAAAGGAAAGTGGGAATTTGAAAACCTGTCTTCCAGGCGACATGTTCGGGGGCCTATAAAATCCTATAGGCTATCTTGCTTCAAAGATATAGGTGGACTCAGACCTGTTTTAGGTTGGGATAATATAGATGTGATGTTGGCGCAGATGCATACATGGCAGGTGCTTACACTTCCTGCATTATGGGTAAAGCACCTACGCCCTACGGCTTATAAATATAAAAATCAAAAGGCCCAAAAGTTAGGGCAGTATTTTTATAATATAGGCCTCAATTTTCCCTTGGCTCTAATGGCATCGGCTAAATCTTCATGGAGAAATAAATCTTTAACAGAGTTTATGATGAGCATAACTACTTTTCTGAAGCAGGACTCGGAAAGAAAACTCTCAGCCGAAGAAATTTCTTATATCAGAGCCTTGCGCTGGAAGAAGCTATTCCGAAGAAAAAATATTTAAAATCCATAAAAAATCTATCATATCACTGTAAATGAGCCTTATTCTTAAAGCTAAAAGGCTAAAAAAACAGCCAAATGATTTTAATAAAGGGCTTAATTTATTAATTTTGTGGTATTGAAATTAATCTGCATTGAAGAAAATAGCCTATATTGAATTAGACACCCATGCCGAACTTGCGGTTAATTTTATAGAGCTTACCAGAGATATTAATTTTTTACATATAGATTATTTCTTTTCTCGGAAAGTATCGGATAGAATTAATGAAGGCGGCAATAACATTTATATAGCAGAAGCTTCTGATCTTTTGAAAAAGCTCGAAGGGCGTAGGTATGATGCTATTATCATAGGGACTGCTCATCGGTATTTTAACGTTTTTGAAGAAGTGGCTAGAAATTATACCACTTTTATTATAGCCCATAATCTTAATTTTATAAAAGCATCTAAGACGGATCTTTTTAGAAGTATTTTTAAAAAAGACATGGCATACCGACTAAAACTTTGGTTTAAGGAGGGTTTGTTTAGGAAAGATAGACTTTATAGCCTAGCAAAGTTTCTGTTTGTAGTCGATGAAAACATGTATCCTCCCCACTATCCTTATCGCTTAGAATGGCTGCCACTGTTATATACCAAATATTCTTCTGTAAAAGCTGATCCGGAAAGAGTTGTTATCGCTGGAACGGTTGATCAGCATAGGCGTAATTATAGGCGTATTTTTAATAAAATTAAATATTTTAAAGGCAATTTTATTTTTACTTTTTTAGGAAGGGCTCAGGGGAAGGAGTTACATGCCCTACAGGATCTTTCACAAAGCCTCCCCAAGCATATAGAAATTGAGTATTATGATACGCGTGTTTCACGACAGGAATTTGAACAAAAAATACAGCAGGCAGGTGTTTTGTGGTGTCCTATACAGAAGGGAACCTCTTTTTTTAGTATTGCAGAAATCTATGGAAAAACAAAAATGTCTGGTAATATAGGGGATGCCATAAAATATGCCAAACCTGCGATCTTTCCTAGTAGCTATCTTACAGACTATTCTTTTATTTTTAAAGAAAGAAGAGACATAGAAAAACAAATTTCAGATCTTAAGAACAAAATATACGACTTCGATAGCTTTAAAAAAGAGCTGGTTAAAAGAAAATTGGGAGAATTGCTGCGCAATCTCTAATTCTTATATAAGCTTCCTCTAAAAAAGGTGAAAATAAAATAAAATTCGATTATATTTGTTGATATTTCCTAAAAATGAGTTTATACGGTCAGCTTGCAGAAAATTTAATGTATATCTCACCTTCGTTTTATAAGCAGAGGTTCTTCAAGAAATTAAAAAATGTCAATATAGAAAATGCCCTTGAAAGAGGCATTGAACCTGAGTTAGTATGGATTAAGAATTTTTTACCTAAGGACGCTGTTTTCTTTGATGTAGGAGCCAATGTAGGAGCCTATATCTATATATTAGAGAATCATCTAAAACCAGAAAATATATATGCTTTTGAGCCTAATCCTCAGTTGTTTAAGCGATTGAAGAAGCTGTTTCCTAAAGTGAATATATTACCGTATGCTTTATCCAATAAGAATGCCAAGTCCCGGTTGAAAATACCGATAATTAAAGGTCGCAAAGTAATGGCCAGAGGAACTTTAAAAATTCGTCTAAAAGAAAAGGGAGAAGAAAAAGCCATTCTGCAGACGGTTATTGTAAAGCGATTAGATGATTGGGCAGAGCAAAATGTGATCGATCGTATAGATTTTATTAAAATAGATGTAGAAGGTAATGAAACTTACACTGTAGATGGAATGATAGATATTATCTTACGCATGAAACCCGTCTTAATGATAGAAATAGAACAGCGACATCATACTAGACCTATATGGGATTATATTTGTTATTTTGAGCGTTATGGCTATGACGTTTATTACTTGGATCGAAAAAAGCATATACTTATGCCGCTCACGCAGAACATACTAAAGCAGCAATCTGAAGCTAATGAAAAAGATAAGCAGAAGTATATCAACAATATAATATTTCTACCCAAAAGTAATGAGTGTAGTAGCAAGACAAAGTTTTAAATATTCAATTATAGGATATTTCGGTTTTTTATTAGGAACAGTTTCTGCCTTTTTTGTGTTTCCTTATGATATGGAATTCTATGGTAAGCTCAGGTATATTCTATCTGCTGCAGAAGTGGTGTTACCCTTTATTGTTTTCGGGCTATCTTACGCCAATGTTAAATTCTTTTTGCAGGCCCAGAAGGAAAATAAACACCAGAATTTATTAAGTCTCTCCCTTTTGATGATCTTAATGAATTTTATATTGTTTTTAGTGATTTTATTCTTAGCGAATTTTATTAATCAAGATTTAAAAAATTGGGGAATTTTTAAAGATTTTTGGAATTATAAATCTGTTATTATTCCTCTGGTCTTAATTTTGGCAATCAGCCAAGTATACAACCGGTATATATCCAATTACAAACGTATAGTCATTCCCAATATATTTGAAAATGTCTTTCCTAAAATTGCTAATTTGGGCGCGTTTATCTTATTTTTTTTTATGGGCTTGCCTGAGAAGCCGTCGCTGTTGTTTTTTATACTAGTCTTAGGAATCGCCTTACTGGGGTATCATCTCTATTTAAATAAGCTAGAACCCTTAAGACCCGATTTTTCATTTGCCTATATTAAAAAAGGTCATTTTTGGAAGGAGGTGCTCAATTATGGTTTCTATGGCTTTTTAGGCAATATAGGAAATTATCTCTCTTTTAGAATAGCAGGAGTGATGATTCCCGGCTATTTAGATTTTAAAGACAATGGGGTATATGGAATTATTATCGCCATTACCTCTATTTTAACAGTGCCTCAGATGGGTTTGTATAATATTGCGGCGCCTATTGTGAACAAACAGCTGGAAAACAAAGATATGCAAGCGCTGAACAGTTTTTACCGCAAAACCTCACTTTCCTTATTATTTCTGGGCCTGGTCTTATTTTCTTGTGTATTAGTAGGATATAACTACCTTACCGATTTGATGAAAAACGGCAGCGCTCTAAAAGATGCGACTCCTGTTTTATGGATTACAGGAATAGGCTTGATGTTTGAGTTGGCTACAGGTTTTAATGGGCAGATTATATCCATGTCACGATACTATCGTTATAATATAGTAGTGACCTTATTTTTAGCTATTTTAAATGTGGGGCTTAATTTTTATTTTCTAAAATATACCAATTTAGGTCTTTCAGGAGTCGCTTTAGCCACTACCTTATCATTGGTACTCTATAATATGGTAAAAGTATTATTTAATTATAGGAAGTTTGGAGTACAGCCTTTTTCATGGGCCATGTTTTTTGCCCTATTGTTGTGCGGTTTTGCAATATGCTTAGTGAACCTTTTACCCGATTCAGCATACAGTCTTTTGAATCTCTTTTATAAGCCCTTGGGTGTGCTTTTGATCGTTGGCATAGGTAATTACTATATTAAAATTCTTCCCACAAATTCCTATTTAAATAAAGATTTTTTACGAAGTATTTTTAAATTTAAATAGGAGTTTGGAATGCTTTTTATTTGAAAATGCAAATAATGAGTCTTGAGCCTTCAGTATAGTATCTGCGGTTACTATTCAAAAATATGAGGATCATCACTGATGACTCCATCTACACCCCATGATTTTAACTCAAGGTAACGTTTTTTGTCGTTGACAGTCCACGGAATGATTTTCATTCCTAAAGCATGGCATTCTTTTATTAAGGCTGGGGTAACCAAGGTGTGATCCGGGCTATAAATATTCGGTGTAAAACTTAAATATTTAAGATCTCCCTTTATACCATTTTGATGACGTGGATATTGTTCAAATTTATTTGGGGAAACTGTTTTAAACAAAGCTCTTTGTTCGGCGATGCTTTTATCGTCTGCCTTTTCCACCAATAATGCGGTAGCGATTTTGGGGTATTTAATATGAATGATTTCCAGTGTGCGTGGATCAAAAGACTGAATAATGACACGATTTTGAATGCCCTTTTCAAGGATAATCTTCATCATTAAACGAACGAATTCCCTAGGTGCAGGATGTAAAACTCCATCTGAATAGGGCATAGTTTTGGTTTCTATATTGTAAAAAGGCAGGGGGCGGTTCAATTTGCGAGCGTAGTGTTCACAGCTATCTATAACTGTAGACAGTAGGGGTTTGTTTACTTTTATTTTCTTTTGTTTCGGGAAGTTAGGATAGTTTTTCAAGCCAACGTCAAACCTGCGAATTTCGGCATAAGTCATACGGTAGATTTTATAATAAAATGTGGAGTCCTGCGGAATATAGCTGCCGTCTGGTTTTGTGGTGAAGAGAGCCGAGAAAAAGGGGTCATGCGAAAGAATTACTTTTTTATCTTTAGTGATAGCCAAATCCATTTCCAATGTTTTTACACCCATTCTTAAGGCGTTTTTCATGGCGGGTATGGTATTCTCGGGATAGAGAGATCTGCCCCCTCTGTGGGCTTGGGTATCAAATTTTTGTGCACTTAAGCTACTGGCGAATATAAAGTAGCATCCTAGGAGATATAAGCTTTTCATATTAAAAAAAATAGTTTTAGCGAAGTTAAAATTAAGCTGTACATTTGATGCTAAATATATGTTACATTTTTTTAAATAGGCAATGAGATACTTTTAATACCAAAAAGTAAAGAAAAAAGTATGAAAAAACGTATCTTTGCGTTTTCAAAATTTTATGGAGAGTATAAAGCTTCACGATAAAATATTCGTGCCGTATCTGAAGGATGAAGAATTACAAGAAATTGTAAAAAATGTAGCCCTTAAGATTTATGAAGATTATAAAGATGAGGTGCCTGTGTTTGTAGGGGTTCTCAACGGTGTTATTATGTTCTTTTCAGATTTACTAAAGCACTATCCTGGAAATTGTGAGATCGCTTTTCTGCAAATGAGTTCCTATATAGGAACAAAGTCTACGGGCATTGTTTACAAGAAAATGGACTTGACAAAAGAGGTGAAGGATCGCCATATTATCTTAGTTGAGGATATTGTAGATACAGGGAATACCATAGAGTCGCTATTTGAATATTTTCAGAATACCCAGAGACCTAAATCCGTAAAATTAGCCAGCCTTTTTCTAAAACCTGAGATTTATACAAAAGACTTCAAAATAGATTATATAGGGAAAGAAATCCCAAATAAATTTGTATTGGGGTACGGGTTAGATTATGATGAATTGGGGCGTAATTTTAAAGATCTTTACCAGTTAGAGGAAGGAAAAATTAATGATAAATAAAAAAGAAATCTAATTAAAGAGTAAAAAATGATTAATCTTGTATTATTTGGTCCTCCGGGGAGTGGTAAAGGTACCCAAGCTCAGAAGTTAATAGAGAAATATAATCTGAAGCAAGTATCTACAGGTGATTTATTCCGATATAATATAAAAAACAATACAGAATTAGGAGAATTAGCTAAGACCTATATTGATAGAGGGCAATTGGTTCCGGATCAGGTAACCATTAATATGCTAATCAATGAGTTGAAGGTACCAACCTCAACAAATGGATTTATTTTTGATGGCTTTCCTAGAACAGCAGGACAGACCGAGGCGCTAGAGCATATTGTAGAAGAGCAACTTAATCGTCCTATAGATTTATGTCTTTCGTTGGTGGTAGATGACGAGATTTTGGTAGAGCGTATCTTAAAAAGAGGAGAAACCAGCGGGAGAACTGATGATAGCAATGAAGAGATTATTAGAAATCGCATTCAAGAGTATTACGCAAAAACCGCAGAAGTAGCCGAATTGTATAAAAAGCAAGGCAAATATGTAGAGATAAGCGGTGTGGGTGAAATTGAAGATATTTCACAGAAACTCTTTACAGAAGTTGATAAAATTATAAATTAAAGAAAGTCTATCAGGTGGGAGGGTCGCTTAATATGCACTCTACACTCATAGCTTTAGAACATAGAGTATTCCAGTATGTCCAATTTTGTAGATTACGTTAAAATTCATTGTCAATCTGGTCATGGAGGTGCAGGATCCGCACACCTTCGGAGAGAAAAATATATTCCCAAAGGAGGACCTGATGGGGGGGATGGTGGACGTGGAGGCCACGTAATTATGAAGGGGAATGCACAGGAGTGGACCTTATTACCGCTCCGTTACACACGTCATATAAAAGCACAGCGAGGCGAAAATGGCGGAAAAAGCCAATTGACAGGTGCAGATGGAGAAGATGTATACTTGGAGGTTCCAATTGGGACCATTGCCAAAAATGAAGAAGGAGAGATCATTGGTGAGATTCTTGAAGATGGGCAGGAGATTATTTTGATGCGTGGGGGCAAAGGTGGCTTAGGGAATGAACATTTTAAATCTGCTACCAACCAGACGCCTAGATATGCTCAGCCCGGTCTGCCTGGTGAAGAAGGTTATATCGTATTTGAATTGAAGGTACTCGCCGATGTAGGTTTAGTAGGCTTCCCGAATGCGGGAAAGTCCACACTTTTATCATCGGTGTCGGCAGCTAAACCTAAAATTGCCAACTATGCCTTTACCACTTTAACGCCCAATTTAGGTATTGTCAATTATAGAAATTATAAGTCCTTTGTTATGGCAGATATTCCCGGTATTATAGAGGGAGCTGCTGAGGGTAAAGGCTTAGGTCATCGTTTTTTAAGGCATATTGAGCGCAATGCTATTCTTTTATTTTTAATCCCAGCCGATTCAGAAGATCATGTTCAGGAGCTTAAGATACTGGAGAAAGAACTTAAAGAATATAATCCAGAGCTTCTGGATAAGGATTTTATTATTTCTGTTTCTAAATCCGATCTATTGGATGAGGAACTTAAGAATGAGATCAGAGCTGAATTTCCTGAAGACCGACAACCACTATTTTTCTCAGGTGTTACTGGAGAAGGCCTTATAGAATTAAAAGATGCTATATGGACACGATTACACGGATAAAAAATAAAAGCTGCTGAAAGGCAGCTTTTTTTATTTATGAAATATATTGAGGGCTGTGCGAGTGGTAATACTTTCGATTTCTTGATAACTCTTTTTATAAATATCTACTAATTTGTCTAAGACTAATCCCATATAAGCGCTTTCGTTTCTCTTGCCTCGATGGGGGACAGGAGCTAGATAAGGAGAATCGGTTTCCAGTACGATTTTTTCCAGTGGAATTTCATGTATAAAATGGTCTATTTTTCCATTCTTAAATGTTAGCACACCTCCTATTCCTAAAACAAAACCTAGCTTTATAGCGTGAAGAGCTTGATCTTTATTTCCGGAAAAACAATGCAAGATTCCCCTTAGTTTAGGATGTTTCTTTTTTTCCAGGACTTCAAAAGTCTGCTCAAAGCTTTCTCTTGTATGAATGACTATGGGTAGATCTTTTTCAATCGCCCAGTCGATTTGTTGTTCAAAAGCCTGCATTTGGAGTTCTAAAGTAGAGGTGTCCCAATAGAGATCTATTCCGATTTCCCCGATAGCACAAAAGGGTCTTGTATCAATATGTTTTTTCACTAAATCCATTTCATATTGCCATGTTTCGGCTTTTACACTACAAGGGTGCAAACCCATCATGGAGAAAATATGATGAGGGTATTTCGCTTCTAAATTGAGCATTTTATCATGGGTTTCCGAGTCTATAGCCGGAAGATAAAACCTTTCAACGCCTGCCTTTTGAGCGCGGGTGATTACCTCATCAATGTCATCGTCAAATTGTTCCGAATACAGGTGGGTGTGGGTATCGATCATGTTAGGGTATTGATTCTATATGATTTATTTTTGCTGATTTTTAAAAATTTTATGTCTTACTTTGCATTGCTGTAAACTTATTCTTTCTTGGAGCTTTGCATTGAATAGTTTGGTTTCTTCAGAATGAGGGTCGAAAGGCCGGTGGGAAAGGGCTCGATTAATTTTAAGATTTTCGTTAATAAAGGCCAGAGTTTCTGGTTCAATATAGGCATGAGAAAATTTCTCCCATATATATTGTATAGCTTGGCTATTAGGATGAATGAGATCTTCTTTATAAAATCGGTAGTCCCGAAGGTCATCCATCAGAATTTCGTAAATGGGAAGGTATTCACAGAAACTATAATTTTCTACAACTTCATGTATGGTATTGATGAGTCTAGATTTGCTTCTCTGATTTTCAACTATTCCATCTTTGGTGTGTCTAACTGGGCTGATGCTAAATAAAATCTGTATCGGATGGGATGCTATATCTTTTAAGATGGCCAGGCTTTCAGATAGGGCCTGTATAATTTCAGTATGAGATAGCAATCTTTTACGAAAATATTGTTGGGGGATTTTATGGCAATTGGCAACAATTTTATTGTGTTTTGTAAATTCGTATACCCAGGAGGTCCCATAGGTAATAATAACCCAGCGTGTATCCCGCAGGAATTCTACCGTTTCATTGAGAGCACTGTTAATTCTTTCCAGGCTTTTATGGAGATATCGATCGTCAAATTGAGAATGATGATCGAGACTCATATACTTACTTTGATAGTAGATCAAATCCTCTTCTTTGTATTCTTTGCCCTGGTGTATTTTTTTTAATGCGGTATGGATGGCTACCGGATGAAAAAGTGTTCCAAAAGGATTGTTAAGGGTCTGTAACTCACCCAAAGCAAAAATGGAAGCTATTTCTGTAGCGAAGCAACTTCCAATACTGAAAATACGATCTTTAGCCTGAATTTTTTGCTTGCTTTCGGCAAGTTGTATTTCAGTTCTGAACATCATGCTATTAAGAATCTCTTTTTAAAAGATAGTTAGTGAGTGCTATGAAAGGTTGCTTTTTCTCTATTGGCAAGTCTATTTTTTTTAGATAGTTTTGACCTTTCTCGTTATGCCTGTGGATAAGACGTTGTACCTTTTCATCCACTTTTATTCTTCGAAATATTTTTTCTACGCCATATATTTTATCAATATTATCAGTTTTTTTCGAATACCAGAAATTCAGTTCCTTTTGCTCTTCCTCGTTGGCGAATTTTAAAGCGATGAGGTATAAAATAGTTTTTTTATTTTCAAAAATATCACCAGCATGTTTTTTACCAAATTGTTCCTGTTTACCAAATACATCTAGGTAATCATCCATAATTTGAAAGGCGATACCTGTATGTAGCCCAAAGTTGTAAAGAAGCTGTGCTTGTTCTTCGGAGGTACCGGCTATTAAAGCTCCTATTTTAAGTGCCGCCGCACTTAAGACACCTGTTTTATAGGTGATCATGAGCATATAATCGCGATAAGAAACATTGGCCCTGCTCTCAAAATTCATGTCCATTTGTTGTCCTTCACACAGTAGAGCTCCCGTTTCAGAAAATATTTGAATACATTTTTTAAATAACTCAGGTTCTAAGTCTTCAAAAAACTGATAAGCTTTAATCATCAGAGCATCACCAGATAGAATGCCGGTGTTAATACCGTGTAAAGTATGGATAGTCGGTTGGTTGCGGCGGAGAGGGGCCTCATCCATAATATCGTCATGAATCAGTGTGAAATTATGGAAAAATTCAATAGCTAGGGCAGGCTTAAGAACTTTTTTCATATCGCCACCAAAAATATCACAAGCCATAAGCACCATCATCGGACGCAAGCGCTTCCCCCCATGAGAGATAATATAATTGATGGGTTCGTATAGCTCCGAAGGGCCGTTAGTGAATTTATACTGTTCTATGGCTTGGGAAACCATAGTTTGATATTGGTCAAAAATCTTCATATTACAAAAATAATATTTTTAGTTTTCATTTGGAGTATTTATGGCATATAAAAAAACTATCCTGAAGAGGATAGTTTTTAATGTTTTTTTATCTGTATTTAAAATAGCGATATCAGGCTATAAATAAAGGCGGCAATAATAGCACTAATAGGAATGGTTAGGGTCCAGGCCCAGAGTAAACTTACTGTGATACCCCAGCGCACAGCCGAAACACGCTTTGTAAGCCCCACACCGATGATAGAACCCGTAATAGTATGGGTAGTAGATACCGGAATACCGAAATGATCGGTAATAAAAAGGGTAATCGCACCGGCTGTTTCAGCACTCACGCCCTCCAGAGGGGTTACTTTGGTAATTTTAGTACCCATGGTTTTAATAATTTTCCAGCCGCCACTCATGGTGCCCAGTCCAATCGCAAGGAAGGAGACTAAAGGTACCCAGAGATAGTGTTCAGTAAAAAAACTAAAACGATCAGAAGAGGCTAAATCTACATATACGGGGTCTTGTAACATATTTACATGATAATAGATAAAGGCGGCTCCTATAATCCCCATCACCTTTTGAGCATCGTTTAGACCATGTCCTAAGCTAAATAAAGCAGAGGAGATCAACTGCAGTCTTTTGAAAGCTTTATCCGCTTTGTGTGGATTGCTCCTTTTATAAAGATGAATTATAATCAGGGTAATCAGGATCGAAATAAACATCCCGATAAAGGGAGCCATAAAGATGAAAAGAAAAATAGGAATCACTTTATCAAATTTAACCACGTTTTGCCCCCATAGCTGGTCAAAGCTTTTGAATATACTATCAAAAAAGCTGATATCAGGGTAACCATAGGTTATATGCTGGTAGTTGATCATAAATGCATGGGTAAGTGCCGCACCTAAAAAACCTCCGATCAGTGTATGAGAGGAGGAGGAGGGGATACCAAACCACCAGGTCAACAAATTCCAGGCAATAGCGGCCAAAAGTCCAGAAAAGATCACTTCCAGGCTAATAAAGTTTTCATTGACCGTCTTAGCAATGGTATTGCCAATTTTAAAGTCCTTAATAATATATGCGGCCACAAAAAACGCCGCGAAATTCCACAGCGCTGCCCATAATACGGCTTGAAAAGGGGTTAAGACTTTTGTTGAGACAATCGTCGCAATTGAGTTGGCCGCGTCGTGAAATCCATTGATATAATCGAAGATTAACGCTAAAGCAATAATAACAATTAATAAAATCGGAAAATCCATTTTGTATTTATTAGTTTAAGCGTATTTGATCAGAATGTTTTCAATAGCATTGGCCACATCTTCAGCTTTGTCTGTAACAATTTCAAGATAGTTTAAAACGGAGGAAACTTTAATAATATTAATAGCATCATGGGTTTCAAACAATTCGGCCATAGAGTTGGATAATAAATCATCCGCAATGTTCTCTATAGAATTTATTTTGATACAAGCTTCCTTTACCTGTTTCATATTTTTGAAACCTTTCATGTTTTGAAAGGCATGTTGAATTTCAACACAGGCTTTTTGAATAAGTAAAGAAAACTCGGTATAAGCTTTCTGTTGAGGAGATTTATACAAGTAGATGTATTTTGCAGAAGAGTAAATATAATCTGCAATATCATCCAGCCCACTGGCCAATTCATGAATATCTTCACGATCAAAAGGGGTGATGAAGTTTTTTCCCAGCTCTACAAAAATTTCATGCGTGATTTCGTCATTTTTATGCTCGTAATCACTCATTTTCTTAAGCATGGAATCATCATTTAAATCAAAATCTTGTAAGCCCTGGTTAAAGTCGTTCGACATGGCTACTAGATTTTCTGTTACTTTTTCGAAGAGGACGAAGAATATTTTGTCCTTTGGCTGAAATACTTGGAAAATATTACCAATTCCCATTATAATAATCTTTAAATTTTGTACAAATATCGGGAAAAGGCTTTGGTATTATCAAGCAGAAATGTTAAATTTTATTAACATTAAAAAACACCACCCTAAGGTGGTGTTTATGAGTACTTAAACTAAAGTTAATTAACTTAATTAGCGACTTCAAGGCGCATATCCCGACCTTTAAATTTCTTATTGTTAATATTACTTAACACTTCATTTTTAAAGCTCTTTTCTACTTCAAAAAAGGTGAATTTTTCTAAGATTTCGATATCGCCGATATCTGCTTTTTTTCCAGGTTTTTTAGTGGATTGGTTAATGATATCCAATACATCTACCTTTTTTAGATCATCTCTTTTTCCGAGATTGAAGAAAAATCGCACCATATCTTCATTTTTGCGTCTTATTTTACGCTCTCTACCCCTGTCTCTATCTCTATCTCTATCTCGGGTGCGTTCTCGTCTGTTTCCTCTATCTCTTTCCACCTCTCCTTTGCTGAATTTTTGCTCTGCAAGATCATTGCGGTTTTCATAATACAAGGCTAAATCACGCAGCTGGAACTGTAGTAACTTTCCTACCAGCTCTTCTTTTGTAAAGTTAGAGAGATCAGGAATAAGAGACTCATCAAACTCAAAGTAATTTTCATGCTCTGAAAATAATTTTTCAAAAACACCGCCCACTTGAGCTTTGATAATATCTTTTCCGGTTGGAATTTTCTTTTCAAAGATTTCTATTTTACTTTGACTCTTGATTTGTTTTAGCTTGCGGCCTTCTTCCGGTTTTATTAAGGCGATAGAAATACCATCGCGTCCTGCTCGACCAGTTCTTCCACTTCGGTGTACGAAAACCTCCGGATCGTCAGGGAGCGAATAATGGATAACGTGGGTCAAAGAGTCCACATCCAGCCCCCTTGCCGCTACGTCTGTTGCTACTAATACATCAATATTCCTCATGCGGAACTTTTTCATTACCGTATCGCGCTGTGCTTGCGATAAATCGCCGTGAAGAGCATCGGCCGCGTATCCGTTTTGCATTAGAAAGTCAGCCACTTCTTGCGTTTCCATACGGGTACGACAGAAGATAATAGAATATTGGTTCGGATTATAATCGATTAGCCTTTTTAAAGCTTCTTTTTTCTGGCGATAACCCACTACATAGTATTCGTGTTTGATATTCTTTTTGACTTCATTGATGGAGCCTACAGAAATTCTATGAGGATTGGTTAAATAGTTTTTAGAGATACGCTCCACTTCTTTACTCATCGTAGCAGAGAAAAGTAAGGTTTGTTTGGTATCTGGTGTTTCGCTAATAATGGTTTCCAAATCATCCTTAAAACCCATGGATAGCATTTCATCGGCTTCATCCAATACCAGCCAGTGGATATTAGAAAAATCAAGCGATTTACGATTAATCAGGTCGATAACCCGCCCTGGAGTTCCGATGATTACCTGAGGCTTTTCCCGGAGTGCTCTTATTTGATCATTAATGCTGCTCCCACCATATACTGCAACGGACTTAATGTTGGGAAGATATTTGGAATAGTTCTTAATGTCTTTGGCTATTTGTAAACATAACTCACGGGTAGGACACAAAACTAAAAATTGTATTTTTCGGCTGGAATCATCTATCATATCTAGGATAGGAAGGGAAAATGCAGCCGTTTTTCCAGTTCCAGTTTGGGCCAGAGCAATGAGATCTCTAATATCAGATGATATGAAGGGGATGGTTTGCTTTTGTATTTCAGTTGGGCTTTCGTAGCCTAGTTCACCAATAGCCTTCAGAATATCAGGACTTAAATTGGTTTCGGTAAATAAATTCATTAATTAAAAATAATATGCTGCAAAGATACAATTTTTAACTTAACTTTTTTTATCCAAATAAAAAAGCCTGCATATTTATCGAAGAAGAAATCAATGATGCAACTTCACCATTATTTTTGAGTGAGTCTGTCTAATGTTCTTTGGAGTTCCGGATCATCAGGAGTAATCGCATAATAGTGGGCAATATCGGTTTTTTGATCGATGACTAAATAACGAGGGATCCAATTCAGATCGATATAGTTGTTGAACTTATTTTTCCAACCTTCGGAAAACCAGTAGTTCTCTTTTCCTTTCATATTGAATTTTTCAAGGCTCCGAGCAAAGTTTTCTTTAGTGCGGTCTAATGAAAAGAAAAGAAAATGAATATTTGGGTTCCTGGTCTCTAATTCTTTTGCTTTGGGGAAGGCCTTAATACAATCTTGGCACCAGCCCGCCCAAATATCGAGTACAATAATTTTTCCTTTATGTTTATTCAAAACTTGCCCAATGGAAAGTATCTTCCCCTCTGGAGTCACGATCTTCTGAGCCAGCGCTTCTTTTGAAAATTTTGTTTTTAATATTCTAGGTGATTCTTGGGCATAGCATAAATAGCAAGCAATAATCAGAAATAGTGCAAATGCTTTTTTCATAAGGAAGTATATTTCTAACAAAACTAGATAAAAAAATCTAAGATAGAGTATAGAAATCTAAATAATATTTATAAATAAATATAGATTTAAGGAATGGTAAAGCCAGAGACTGGTAAAATATGGAAGTCTCTTCAATGTCTAAATAAATCTGATCTTAAGTGGTTTAATCAAGATAATCCCAGCCTTTCCATCTGAGATTATCTTTAATTTATTTTTTAATTTTGAGGGGTAAACTCGCTAATGAAGTGTAGTTTTATATTCGGAAATTTTTCCTGATTCATTGTAATGGTAAAGGAAGAATCTGCTAAGAAAACCAATCGATTATATTTGTCGCGGGCTAAAAATCTTTGTTTTAGTTTGGCAAACTCCTTGAATTCTTCCGATTTTTCATCAGCTTCTACCCAGCATGCTTTGTGTATATTAATAGTTTCATAGGAGCATTTGGCTCCATATTCGTGTTCCAAACGATACTGAATGACCTCATATTGTAGGGCTCCTACTGTACCGATAATTTTTCTGCCATTCATCTCCATAGTGAAGAGTTGAGCCACCCCTTCATCCATCAGCTGTTCTATGCCTTTTGTTAATTGTTTTGCCTTTAGGGGATCTTCATTATTGATAAAACGAAAGTGCTCCGGAGAGAAGGAAGGAATCCCTTGGAAGTTGATGATTTCTCCAGTCGTCAAAGTATCGCCAATACGGAAGTTTCCGGTATCGTGTAGACCTACGATATCACCTGGATAACTTTCGTCTACGATTTCTTTTTTATCTGCAAAAAAAGCATTTGGTGAGGAAAATTTCATCTTTTTATTTTCTCTTACCAATAGGTAATTTTCATTTCGCTTAAAAGTTCCCGAGACAATTTTTACAAAGGCCAGTCGATCGCGGTGTTTGGGGTCCATATTGGCATGGATTTTAAAAACAAAACCAGTGAACTTTTCCTCTTCAGGTTTTACCAATCGCTTATCACTTTCTTTAGGTTGTGGCATAGGAGCGATGTCAATAAATGCATCAAGCAGTTCCCTGACACCAAAATTGTTGAGGGCTGATCCAAAAAACACAGGCTGTAATTTCCCTTGTATATAGGCTTCGCGGTCAAAGTCAGGGTATACAGAGGAGGTTAATTCTATTTCATCACGAAGTATAGCTGCAGCTTGATCTCCAATAAGTTCATCGACTTTACTGTCCTGAATATTGTCGATTTTAAGAGCATTCCCTACTTTTTGTTTCTTCTCTTCCAGGAAAAGCTGGATGTTATTTTCCCAAATATTATAAATTCCTTGAAATTCTGCTCCCATGCCTATAGGCCATGAAAGAGGGGTAACCCTTAATCCTAATTTCTGTTCTACCTCATCCAATAAGTCGAAGGCATCCTTACCTTCTCGATCTAGTTTATTGATAAAAACCAATATAGGAATGTTACGCATCCGGCAAACTTTTACCAGTTTTTCAGTTTGTTCCTCAACCCCTTTAGCAACGTCTATAACTACAATTACACTGTCGACAGCTGTTAACGTGCGATAGGTATCTTCACCAAAATCCTTATGTCCGGGCGTATCGAGTATATTAATCTTATGATTTTTATATTCAAAAGCCAATACGGAAGTCGCCACCGAAATTCCTCTTTGGCGTTCAATTTCCATAAAATCGGAAGTCGCTCCTTTTTTTATTTTATTACTCTTTACTGCGCCAGCCTCTTGAATAGCACCTCCGAAAAGTAGTAATTTTTCTGTTAGTGTGGTTTTCCCTGCATCTGGATGGGAGATAATACCGAAGGTTTTACGTTTTTGTATTTCGTGTAGTAAGTTTGACATGTTGAGTTTTATGAGGGCAAAAATCGGGATTTTTTATGAAGTTATCAAATCTACAAGATATGCCGTGTGGGCCGCAGCTATTTATTATCTTTGCTCTTAAAATATCGTATGGAAGAATATTTACACCCGGGCAGGGAATATTTATTGAGTTGGAGAGGTGCTGTTTTGTTAATAAGCGTTTTTCTTTTCATGCAATTGGGCATGCTTCAGGTTTGGGAATTTGTCCAAGGCTTTATCTCCTCTGTAGAGATTATAAAGATGACAGTTTTCTTTATGATGGTTTCTTATGTTTTAACTTTCCTGGGGTGTATATTTGCTTTTGATCAATTTATTGTAAAGCCTACTACTGGCAGCCGATTGAATTTTAATATGAAATCTGTGCCGACCTCGACTTATTTCATTGTGTTTCCACTTATGCTCGGTGGAATCTTTATTGTGGAATATCTAACAGGGCTAATTCCCACCACGGGCAAATTTTTTGGACCTTGGTATGAACAGTTTCAGATGCTATTTAAGCAAATGTCCTGGGAACCAATGGCGCTATTTTTGATGACTAGTTTTTTTGCACCCGTTTTGGAAGAAATTATTTTTAGAGGGATTATTCAGAAGGGAATGATAAATAAAGGAGTGTCGCCTGCAAAATCTATTTTTATTTCTGCTGTTATTTTTGGTCTTGTTCACGCGAATCCTTGGCAATTTTTAGGGGCATTACTAATAGGATTAATTTTCGGTTATGTGTACTTTAAGACGAAAACTTTGTTACTTCCTATTCTTTTGCATGCTTTTAATAACTTTCTATCTTCCATGCTTATGCTCTATACTTCGGAAGAATCTTTAGCCACTTTTTTTAAGATATCCGAAATCTATTTACTTCTTATAGGAGTGGTCATCATTTCCTTTTTCGGATACCTGTTTATATATAAAAATAAGATTCATTATAAAGATTAATGTGTAAGATGGAAATTTTAGTAGCGACTCATAACGAACACAAAAAAGCAGAAATTCAGCAAATTTTACCCGATTACAGAATAACCAGTCTTAGCGACTATCAGCTATTTGATGAAATAATAGAAAATGGGCAAACTTTTCAAGAAAATGCAAAAATAAAAGCACAGTATTGTTTTCAAAAAACAGGAAAACCCAGTCTTGGGGATGATAGTGGTTTGGTAGTACCCGCTTTGGGGGGGAGACCTGGGATTTATTCCGCAAGATATGCAGGTGATCATGATTTTAAAGCTAATATAAAAAAAGTATTGGAAGAAATGCAGGGAAATGCAGAGCGCAGTGCATACTTTATTACGGTATTATGTTTGATTTCAGAAGATCAGGAACGCTATTTTGAGGGCCGTGTATATGGAAAGTTGGCTCATGAAGTAAGTGGAGAAAAGGGATTTGGCTATGATCCTATTTTCATTCCGGAGCATCATAACCTCACCTTTGCAGAGATGAAAACTACGGAAAAAAATAAAATTAGCCATAGAGCCCATGCACTACGGCAATTTTTGGAATATTTAAAAGCATAAATGTATATTTGTTATAAATTAAGTTTAAATTTTGGGGGCATATCTTACAATTTTAGGGTATAATTCAGCAATTCCGACCATTAGATCTTCACCAACCGCTCAACTTTTAGAAATGAGCGAACGCTATTTTCTTATTGATTGTGGCGAAGGAACCCAGGTACAGCTGAGAAAAGCGAAAGCAAAATTTTCTAAAATTAACCATATTTTTATTTCGCATTTGCATGGAGATCATTGTTTTGGCTTACCGGGTTTAATCGCTTCATTACGTTTATTAGGGAGAACTCAGGATTTATATGTATATGGGCCAAAGGGAATAAAAAAAATGTTGGAAACCATCTTTAGTATAACCGAGACTCAGCGTGGTTTTAAAGTGGTATATTATGAGCTGGATGGAATAGGGTCCGAGTGTATATACGAAGATAACAAGTTAGAAGTGTGGACAATTCCTTTAGATCACAGAATTTATTGCAATGGTTATCTTTTTAAAGAAAAACAAAAAGATCGACGACTGAATATTGCTGAAATTGAAAAATATACTGAAATTGATACTTGTGATTATCATAAGCTGAAGCGGGGAGAAGACTTTATTCTTTCCGATGGATATACCTTGAAAAATGAAATATTAACAAACGATCCAGAGCCACCCGTTTCATATGCTTTTTGTTCGGATACCCGGTATAAAGAGAATATCATTCCTATTATTCAAGAGGTGGATGTACTGTATCACGAAGCTACTTTTTTGCATGATTTAAAAGAAATGGCCGATTATACAGGACATACTACAGCACAGGAAGCGGCTATTATAGCCAGAAATGCCAATGTTAAAAAACTTATTCTCGGACATTTTTCCAACCGGTATACCGATCTAAATGTATTTATAGATGAGGCTAGAAAATATTTCCCCAATACTTATTTACCCATTAGCTTAGAGCCCATTAAAATATAAAATGACAGAAAAAGAAATTTTCGACTTCTTAGATGAGAAGGCTGATGCGTTTAATCAGGCTGAGTATATTGAGAGCGATCCCCTTCAAATTCCCCATCAATATTCAAGAAAGCAGGATGTTGAAATCTCTGGATTTCTAGCGGCCACTATTGCTTGGGGGAATAGAAAAAGCATTGTAGCTAATGCTTATAAGATGATGCATTTTATGGGGGAATCTCCTTATGATTTTGTGATGAGTGCTAAAGAAACCCACTTTAAAGGGATTGAGAATAAAGCTATTCACAGAACTTTTAATGCTGAGGATTTTAAACAGTTTGTTTTTAATTTACAGCGTCTATACCAACAGCAGGAATCTTTAGCTTTTTTCTTACAGCCGAGAGAGGAAGAAACTAACTTTTATCATGCTTTGGAAAGATTC
The DNA here is from genome assembly GCF_009904105.1 of Elizabethkingia argenteiflava. Classification (GTDB taxonomy): domain Bacteria; phylum Bacteroidota; class Bacteroidia; order Flavobacteriales; family Weeksellaceae; genus Elizabethkingia; species Elizabethkingia argenteiflava. Next base: position 23,355 of record NZ_JAAABJ010000507.1, read on the forward strand.
CGGACGGCATTTTTAGTAGCTAAACCCCACCGATGCTATAAGCACGTGAGTAGCACCTATAAAAATTCTGCAGCAAAACGGCTGATGATGTATTTACGATGGATGGTGCGATATGATAAGCGCGGGGTAGATTTGGGAATATGGAAGCATTTGGATCAACGAAAGCTATCGTGTCCTTTGGATGTCCATTCTGGAAATATAGCGCGATATCTTGGGATATTAAATAGAAAACAAAATGATTGGAAGGCTGTAGAAGAGCTGGATCTGAAGTTACGACAATATAAACCACAGGATCCAGCGCTTTATGATTTTGCACTTTTTGGATTGGGTGTCACGAAAGCATTGTGAAGGAAAAAGAGACCACAGTGTAGTCTCTTTTTTAGCCAATATTAACTTTAATGATCACTTTTTTCCTCCTCCAAATAATCTTAAAAGGAACAAAAATAAATTGATGAAATCTAGGTAAAGGGTTAAAGCTCCCATAATAGCTATCCTTCCGAGTAGGGACTCCTGTCCACCTACTTCTAAAAAGTAGTTTTTGATTTTTTGGGTATCATAGGCAATTAATCCCACGAATACAGCTACTCCCACATAGGTGGTAATCCAATATACCAGAGGACTTTTCAAAAATAAATTTACCACAGAAGCAATAATGAGCCCTACCAATAGCATGATTAAAATTTTACCGATTTTGGTGAGGTCCGACTTGGTAACATATCCATATACACTCATTACAGCAAAGGTTCCAGCTGTAATAAAGAAGGTCGATGCAATAGAAGAAAAGGTATAAATTAAAAAAATAAGGGAAAGGGTTAATCCGTTTAATATGGCATATCCCATAAATAGCAGTATGGAAAGTGCAGATGACATTTTGGTAATTCTGGCAGATAACCAAATCACAAGACCAAATTCTGCAATAATTAAGCCGTAGAAGAGAGGCTTATTGGAGATCATACTAGTGATAAGCAATTCGTTTCCTGCCACTAAGTAAGCTACAAGACCTGTAACGAGTAAAGCTAATGCCATCCATCCGTATACCCCAGCCATGTATTTTGCTTGACTAGCCTTTAATTCTTCAGGAACTACCTGAATAACATTGGTTTCATAAGTGTTTTGTCTCATCTTTTAATTTTGAATTACTAGCAAATATAGCAATTATGTTATAATAAAAAAAATCATCCTTCTCAGAAGCTAAATTTTTATATAGGCGTTAGATTATATTTATTATTATTTCTGAATTTTTTTAAAAAAATTCAGAAAACAAGGAGAGGACTATACGGGATTAGGTGGTTAATACATCAGCAGTTAATAGGAAAGAATCTTTTTAAGTTTATATAAAGCTTAAGATGTTCTTTTTAAGAAGGTAACTTCCACATCTTTGTAAGATGGATAAAATCAGCTACACTGAGCTCCTCTGCTCTTTTATTGAGAAACTCATGATCGGCTAGATGGATAGGAATTCCTATAGATTTTAAAGCATTTCTAAGTGTTTTGCGGCGTTGGTTAAATCCAGTTTTTACAAGTTGCTTAAAAAGTACTTCATTGCCTATTAATCCTTCTTTCGGATTGCGAAGAAGACTGATGACTCCGGATTTTACCTTTGGGGGAGGGTTAAAAACGTTTTCGTGAACCGTAAACAGATATTGAACGTCGTAATAAGCCTGTACCATCACCGATAAAATGCCATAGTCTTTGGTGCGGGGTACAGCAGCTGTACGCTCAGCTACCTCTTTTTGGAACATTCCTGTCATTTCTGGAATATGTGTGTAATGATCAATAACCTTAAATAAAATTTGGGAGGATATATTATAAGGGAAATTTCCGATTACGGCTATCTGTTGACTGAAGAGACTTTGAACATCCAATTTTAAAAAGTCACTCAAAATATGGTCTTTTAATTGAGGATAGTGTAACTTAAGATAAGAGACGGATTCATGGTCAATTTCAGCAACAAATACCTCTTGTTTTTTTTCTAATAAATATTTGGTCAATACCCCCATACCTGGACCGACCTCCAATACCAATTCATATCCTTTTCCGGATAAACCATTTGCAATTTTGGAGGCTATATTTTCATCCGTTAAAAAATGCTGACCAAGATGTTTTTTTGCTGTTACTTTCAATTGATTTATGTCTTAATTTAATATTCAATTTTTGCTTTATCTGGTGCAAATTTCGGAAGTTTTTTTTACTTTAGCAGAAAAATAATTTTGAATGGCAAGAACTGTAGACGATTTTAATAAGAAAAGATTAAGATCCAGTAATATAACAGTAGTAATTAGTATTGCTTTGGTTTTATTTTTAATCGGGCTTTTTGGTTTAATTTTGATTAATGCACAAAAGTATTCTGATTATATTAAAGAACAGTTGGTTGTAAATGTTTACTTTAAGGAGTATCTGGAGGTAAAAAATAAAGACAAAGTCGAGCAAATGAATCAAAAGACTTTCAGGGCTATTCAGGCGCTCCCTTTTGTTCAGAAAGCTACTTTTATCACTCAGGAACAAGCCTCAAAAGAAGCTAAGAAAACTTTGGGAATAGATAGTGAAGCCTTATTTGAGAAGAATATTTTTCCGCCTTCTGTAGAGGTAGCTCTGAAACCAGAATATGTAGATCCTACTAAGATTGACGGTGTTGTTGAGCAATTGACACAGGTAACCGGCGTAAAAGAAGTTAAAAATGACAGTAGCCTTACCATAGATGTTTATAACAACCTCAATAGAATTCTAACTTGGATTTTAGTATTTTCTATTATATTTTTGGGTGTTGCCATTGTATTGATCAACAATTCTATTCGGTTGAAGATTTTTTCAAAAAGGTTTACCATTAAAACCATGCAGTTGGTAGGCGCGCAGCGAAGGTTTATTTTAATGCCCTTTATTAGAGAGGCTATTCTTTTAGGGATAATAGGGGCTGTAATAGGTTTGGTGGTGCTCTTTTCTATGTGGTATTATTTTACTAAGAAAATAGGTTCTGTATTCATTTCCGATCAGACCCAATTTATTTATTTAATTATTCTAGTGCTGGGGGTAGGGATATTTATTACCGTTATGAGTACGATTTTTGCTACCTGGAGATTCTTAAAAAGTAAAATTGACGATTTATATTATTCTTAAATGGGGGTAAAAAAAACAAAACATTTGGAATCCACAGGTGAGATTTCAAACCAAAATTCTTTCTATTTTAGTAAGGAGAATTATAAATACATGCTTATAGGCTTAGGTTGTATCATTCTAGGTTTTTTTCTCATGATGGGATCAGATGCCAATACCACTCCGGAAGGGAGCTATGATCCCAATTATTGGAATGAGGGTATCAATTCTATTCGTAGAATCAGAATCGCCCCACTATTGGTGATCCTAGGTTTTTTGATAGAAATTTATGCGATCTTAATTCGTAAAAAAAACTAATGGACTTATTACATACGATTATCTTAGCCGTTGTCGAGGGGCTTACAGAATTTTTACCCATTTCTTCCACCGCCCATATGGGCTTTGCAGCCAAGCTTATGGGAATGGAGGAAACTGAATATCTTAAAATGTTCCAGGTTTCCATTCAGTTCGGAGCTATATTAGCTGTAGTGGTGGCCTACTGGAAAAAGTTTTTTGATTTTAGTAATCTTAATTTTTATATTAAACTAGCCATAGCGGTTATACCTGCCTTGATATTGGGGAAGCTTTTCGATGATAAAATCGAAGCTGTTTTGGGAAATCAAATTGCAATTTCTACTGTTTTGGTAGCGGGAGGAGTGGTCTTACTTTTTGTAGACAACTGGTTTAAAAAGCCTAAGGTGATGGATGAAAAGGAGGTTTCTATCAAGAAAGCTTTTACTATTGGAGTTTGGCAGTGTTTAGCCATGATGCCGGGTACCAGTCGTAGTGCAGCCTCTATTATTGGGGGGATGACACAAGGTTTATCCCGAAAAGCCGCTGCAGAGTTTTCTTTTTTTCTGGCAGTACCCACCATGTTGGCGGTAACGGTATATTCTCTCTTTGTTAAAACCTGGGGAGAAGCCACAGGCCAGGCTTTGAAGGGATATGAAATGTTGATGAGTTCTCAGGAACTTCTGCTCATGTTTCTCATAGGTAACCTTATTGCTTTTATTACGGCTATTATTGCCATTAAATCTTTTATTGCTTTGCTCAATAAATATGGATTTAGATTTTGGGGGATATACCGAATTGTAATAGGATTAGCTTTGCTCATTTATTTTTATTACGCATAAAAATTAGTATTTTTGAAAACTTAAATAAAAGGAAAATATTGATTTTCCTTTTATTTTTTTACAAACCAAACCCATCACCATGAGCTTTACGACAGAGGATATACAGGCAGGACAGATATTACTAGTGGACAAACCTTTGGATTGGACTTCTTTTAATACAGTCAATAAGATTAAATGGAAGCTTAAGCGGGAATTTAAATTAAAAAAAATAAAGGTGGGACATGCCGGAACTCTAGATCCTAAAGCTACGGGACTGTTGGTTATTTGTACTGGTAAAGCCACTAAAAAAATTCCCCAAATCCAGGATGCTCCCAAGGAATATTGGGCAGAGATTAAGATAGGTGTACAAACCGAATCCTACGATACCGAGAAGCCTGAAATTTTTCCACAGGATATTTCCAATATTACTTCTCTTCATATTCAGACAACTTTAGATCAATTTATAGGTGAAATAGATCAAAAACCCCCTATTTTTTCAGCTTTAAAAGTAGATGGTAAGAGGGCTTATGATCTTGCCAGAGCAGGAGAATGTGTAGAGATAAAAAGTCGCAAAACAACAATTTTTTATATTAATCGTATAGAGGTTAATTTACCTTATGTCTCTTTTTACGTAGGCTGCTCAAAAGGCACCTATATACGTTCTTTGGCCCATGATATAGGACAGAATTTAAACGTGGGAGCCTATTTAACCCAACTACGCCGTACCCGTATAGGAGATTATAGCGTACACGAAGCTTCTGCTATTTATTTGGAGAACAACTATAGGTTTGGAGAGACGGAGGGAGAATAAACATTAGTATAATTTAATATATACCGAATACCCGATAATCATGTGATAATAGTTGCGAGCTTTTCATTAGCAACCATGCCTAACAGCTTCAAATAGAAAGAAATCAATAAACATTCATTTTAAAGCAATATCACTTCTTCAGTAATTTAAGGTTTATAAAAGTGTTAAATCTAGACGGATATCTGTTGTCTCGTGGTTAAAATTCAGAATATACTCTTTTAGGGGAGCAATCGAACTCTCATTTTATAACAAAGGCAAAGTGCTATTCTTTATAATAAAAAGGCCGATTTCCCATCAGTAAATATAGTCTAATATCTAAGATCACACAGGCGATGTTTGTAGATGATGAAGACTTATATTTTTATAAAGTGCCACCGATTTAGCGTATTATTGTAAGAGCAGAAATCAGATCGGAACACCCTCTGAAATAAATTTATAAATTTGCACTGGTTATGAATGGGTTAAGAAAAACAATTTTAATTATAGAGGATGATCAACGAGTAGCTAAACTTATACAAAGAGGTTTAGAAGAGCATGGCTTTACCTCTACTTTAGCCTATGACGGGCTTTTAGGCAAGAAACTAGCATTTCAAAATGATTACGATCTTATTATAACCGATATTATTCTGCCAAAATTAGATGGTATAGAACTGTGCAGGCGACTCCGAGAAACCAAGCCCGATATGCCGATTATTATGCTCACAGCCCTGGGAACAACTGATGATAAGGTAGAAGGTTTTGATGCAGGAGCCGACGATTATCTGGTAAAACCCTTTGAGATGCGAGAACTGTTGGTGCGCATACGTGCATTATTAAAGCGTAATCATAAAACGGCAAACAGTACAGGTTTTATCTTACGCTTTGCGGACCTTGAAATGAATTTGCACACAAAGGTGGTAAAGCGTAAAGGTATAGAAATCAGTCTTACTCCGAAAGAGTTTAATCTTCTGGAATATATGCTGCAAAACCCCGAAAGGGTCTTATCAAGAGTAGAAATTGCCGAAAAAGTGTGGGAAACTCATTTTGATACAGGTACTAACTTCATCGACGTTTATATCAATTATTTAAGAAAGAAAATTGATAGAAATTTTGATAAAAAACTCATTCACACCAAAGCCGGTATGGGATTTATTTTAAGAGCGGAATCATGAAGATCAGGACAAGGATAACCATATTATTTACCCTTATTACTGGTACGATTTTATTAGCGTTTGCTGCCGTTACTTATTACACGGCAAAAGAAAATCGAGAAAAGGATTTTTATACGCTTCTCAAAAAAGAAGCCATTACAAAAGCCAATCTTTTTTTTAACGCTAGCGTTGATAAAAAAATCTTGCAGGACATCTACCACAACAATCGAAAAATACTAAATGAAGTTGAGGTAGCGATTTATGATACAGCATTTAAGCTTTTATATCACGATGCAGTGGATATAGATTTTGTAAAAGAAACCCCTCAAATGATAAACAAAATTAATCATAAAGGGGAAATTCATTTCTACCAAGAGGGTTGGCAGGTAATAGGGCTAAAATATGAATTTAAGGATAAAAGTTTTATTATTACTGCAGCTGCGTACGATCAATATGGTTATGATAAACTAGATGATCTGTTTAAGACGATTGTTACCGTTTTTATTATTTCCATACTGGTTATCTGCATAGCGGGGCATTTCTTTTCTATAAAAGCCTTTGCACCTGTAAAGGAAATGACCAGCAAGGCAGCAGAGATCTCCGCTACCAATCTTGACTTGCGTTTACCAAGCAACAGCAGCAAAGACGAACTTTCAGAGTTGGCAGATACTTTCAACGAAATGCTGAACCGACTGGAAAACTCTTTTGATGCCCAAAAGCACTTCGTTTCCAATATTTCCCACGAGCTGCGGACACCGCTTGCAGCCATTATTACCGAATTGGAATTATCAGCCCACAAAGACCGCACGATTGCGGAGTATAAAAGTGCGGTGAACAATGCCCTGACCGATGCCAGAAAATTAGCGCGCTTATCCAATAGTTTGCTGGATTTGGCAAAGGCAAGCTATGACCCTTCTGAAATTGCTTTTAAGCCGATCCGTATGGATGAAGTTTTGCTGGATGCACGGCAGCAGGTACATAAAACCAACCCTGATTACAAAATTGATATTCACTTTGAAAATGATTTTGAAAACGATAACCAAATCTCCGTAAATGGCAATGAATACCTTTTGAAAGTGGCTTTTGTAAACCTGTTTGAAAACGGCTGCAAATTTTCATATGAAAGGCAGAGCACCGTTTCCGTTTCATTTGGCAACGAAAAAATTATATTGAGGTTTGCCGACAACGGTATTGGGATTTCCGAAAGTGATATGAAAAAAATTTTCACTCCCTTTTACCGTGGCGTAAACAAAACGTTTGCCGAAGGCAACGGCATCGGTCTTTCGCTTACCCAAAAGATTATCGCTTTGCATAAAGGCACAATAGCCATCCTATCCAAAGAAAATCAGGGAACAACCTTTACTGTTATTTTACCACATATCCCCACATCATAATAATAACACCAAATTCAAATGAATAACTGGAAATCATTTACCCCGAAATTTTGCAACGGGTTTCACTTTCCGAATTAGCTTATTTTCTTGGTGTTGCAATACAAACACTGAGCATGATTATGTAATGATTGTTACCACCCACACGGTAACATTTATTGCCATTATCATTAAAAGTCACTGAAATGAAGATAATTTACGCCGCACAATAAACCCTGAAAGGGCAACTAAAAAAGTCAAGCGATAAATTAAAAGCCAACAAAAAATACAGGAGGTAAAAATAATGAGCTGCAATAAGCACCTTATCTAATAAAATTCTAATTTTTTTCTATTGCTTCTCTAACAGTGTTTCCACCAGGAGATAAAGACCTTTGTACCATTCTTACATTAAAATGTGTTACCAATGGAAATCTTAACATTTGCAATAAGGTTATCTGCCGCATTACTATTCGGTGTCGCTATAGGCATTGAAAGGCAGTGGCGGCAAAAGAGCGCAGGGCTTCGTACCAATACGCTGGTGTCTTTGGGTGCGGTGACTTACATCCTTATCTCGGTTTCTCTTACCGGTAATACAGGCGACCCAAGTCGCATTGCAGCGCAGATTGTAACAGGTATAGGTTTCTTGGGGGCAGGTGTGATTATGAAAGATGGATTAAGTGTACAGGGCTTAAACACGGCTGCCACTATTTGGTGTTCAGCTGCGGTAGGTTCGCTTTCCGGTTTGGGCTTGTTTGTAGAAGCAGCTATGGTTACCGCCTCCATTATGCTTACCCATATAGTACTTCGTCCCGTTGGACAAAAATTGAATTTGCTTACGTTCATTAAAACCGAGACTACCCAAATCGACTATCTGTTCACGATTAAATGTAAAACCGAAGTGGAAAACCACATCCGGGTACGGCTCATGCAAATGCTCGGGAATGACGAGAAACTATTGCTAAAGTCTTTGACCAGCGATGATACGGACGATGTAACCCAAGTAACCATAACGGCAGTTATTCAATCTGTGACCCGGCAGGATAGTCTGATAGAAAGGGTCGCCAGCCGCTTGACGATTGAGGACAAAGTAATCAAAGTGAGTTGGGAGATTATAGGGACACAATCAGAATTATAAAAATGATTTTAAACCGTCACATATCCGTATGCTTACTTTCGGAGGGCATTGTTTCAGACAATATTTTTCCTGCTGTTGAAATGAATATTGATTAACCTTTTTCATGCTAACTGCAACAGCAGTGGGGATATACGGAGAATGGAGTAGTGGGAAAATGCAAAATATGGAGATACTTTGTGTTAGAATTGTCCTTAAAAAGCCTTCAAGTGTATGTAGGAAAGGTACAAAATTTTAGGCTTTAAATAGTCCTCCTCATCATGCCTATGGGTATTTATATACTAATTTATTAAAAATATAAGAAGTGATGTTATGGCAAATTTTAAAGTATATAAAATCAAAAAAACACTACTATAGAAAGCAGATTCTATTCATAAAATCGAAATAAGATGTTATGACAATGCGTAAAGACAAAATAAAAAATCCGCTGCATTCAGTGATTAATTCAAGTGGAATGAACATGGGAACCGTAACCAAGTTGCAGAATGCTTCCCGTCAGAATGGCCATTTAGTTTATGCCATGCTGGAAACCAGTGAGGAAGGTATTACTGATGTAACAGCAGATGACCGGATCCTGAAATTCGGAGCGAATGAGTTACAGCATCAAAAAGCACCGAAATGGTATGTGCATTTATTAAAGGCATTTGCCAATCCCTTTATTTATATCCTGCTGGTCATCGCTGCGGTGTCCTTTGTGATTGACATATGGCTGGCATCTGCCGAAGACCGTGATTTCAAAACCGTTATAGTGGTATGCATTATGGTTTTGGTCAGTGCGCTTTTGCGTTTTGTGCAGGAATATCGGAGCAATGCGGCTGCCGAAAAACTAAAAAGTATGGTAAAGACCACTGCTAATGTATTGAGGAAGTTTACAGGGAAAAAAGAAATTCCTATCAGCCAGCTTGTACCTGGCGATATTGTATATCTGTCTGCGGGTGATATGATACCTGCCGATTGTCGCATTCTAAAAAGCAAAGACCTGTTTGTTAGCGAAAGTATGCTTACAGGAGAAGCTTTGCCCGTTGAAAAAAGCTATTTTCCCATACGTAATGCCGTGGAAAAACAGCCTGTAGAACTCAATAACATCTGCTTTATGGGTACCAACGTGGTAAGCGGTTCTGCTACAGCAGTTGTAGTTGCCACTGGCAGCTATACATTTTTTGGCAGTATCAGTAAATCCATTGTAGGCGAACGTCCCGAAACCAGTTTTGACAAGGGAATTAACAAGATCAGCTTTCTGCTCATTCGCTTCATGCTGGTGATGGTTCCGCTTATTTTCATCATCAACGGTTTACTGAAAGGCAATTGGGCAGAAGCATTTCTTTTTGCCATTGCCGTAGCGGTGGGCTTAACGCCTGAAATGCTGCCCATGATAGTGACGGCTAATTTAGCAAAGGGAGCTGTCAATATGAGCAAACGAAAAGTCATCGTAAAGCGTTTAAACTCCATTCAAAACATCGGGGCAATGGACATTCTATGTACCGATAAGACCGGAACCTTGACACTGGATAAAATTGTATTGGAAAAACACCTGAACGTGGATGGTGTAGAAGATGATGAAGTCTTGAAATGGGCTTACCTCAATAGCTTTCACCAAACAGGGCTTAAAAACCTGATGGACAAAGCCGTATTGGAACACGTAGATTTGCACGACTACCTGAAAGTAGAAGAACAATACATTAAGGTCGACGAAATTCCATTTGATTTTCAGCGCAGGCGCATGTCCGTAGTACTGAAAAAACATAACGGCAAGCATCTGCTTATCTGCAAGGGAGCGGTTGAAGAAATGTTGGAACTATGCACCAGTGCTTTTGAACCGGGAGAAGACCGCAGCGTTCATATTGAGAATGATACCGTAGTGCCTATGGACGACAACGTGCGCCAAACGGTATTGAACACATCCAAAAGGATGAATGAAGAAGGACTTCGGGTATTGCTGGTGGCCATCCGTGAATTTAAAGGAACACACCCGCTTACCTATTCCGTTGAAGATGAAAGGCAGTTAACACTAACGGGCTTCATAGGGTTTCTAGACCCTGCAAAAACCTCGTCAAAGCCCGCTATTGAAGCCTTACAAAAGTTGGGCGTAGGCATAAAAGTGCTTACAGGCGATAACGGAATAGTCTCCAAGAAGATTTGCAACGATGTGGGCATTCCCGTTCAGCATATCATTAATGGCAGTGATTTAGAAAAAATGACTGATGATGAACTATTCCGGAAAATTGATAATGTTTCTGTTTTTGCCAAGCTCAACCCCCTGCAAAAAGTAAGGCTCGTAAAAGCATTGCGTAGCAAGGGACATACCGTAGGCTTTATAGGGGATGGCATCAACGATGCGGCAGCACTCAAAGAAGCCGATGTGGGCATTAGCGTAGATACTGCCGTGGACATTACCAAAGAAAGTGCCGATATTATCCTGTTGGAAAAAGATCTGATGGTACTGCGTAAAGGCGTGATATATGGCAGAAGAACCTTTGGAAATATCATTAAGTATATCAAGATGACTGCCAGTAGTAATTTTGGTAATATGTTCAGTATGCTTGGAGCCAGTGCATTTTTACCCTTCCTGCCCATGCTTCCTGTACATCTGCTGATACAAAACCTTCTGTATGATATTTCGCAAATTTCCATTCCTTGGGATAAGATGGATCAGGATTTTTTGGAAAAGCCAAAGAAATGGAATGTCGGGAGCGTATCAAAGTTTATGCTTTTCATCGGACCAATAAGCTCCATATTTGATTTTGCCTTATTTGCGCTTATGTTCTTTGTGTTCAAAGCAAATGCACCGGAACACCAGACACTCTTCCAAAGTGGCTGGTTTGTGGAAGGGCTGCTGTCGCAAACGCTTATCATATATATGATACGTACCCGTAAGATTCCATTTATACAGAGTTGGGCAGCCGCTCCCGTAGTAGCCCTCACTTCTTTGATTATTCTTATAGGTATCATCTTACCTTTTTCACCTTTTGCAGGAGCGTTGAAAATGCAGTCTTTGCCATTGGCTTACTTCCCTTGGCTGATAGGCATCTTGTTTAGCTATTGCTTGTTGACGCAAGCCGTAAAAAACTGGTTTATCAGGAAATTCAGTACTTGGTTATAGGGAGGTAAATGGATCTTTTTGCCCCATTTCTCTATCTGGAAGAGCTTTTCTAATAAAATTCTAATTTTTTTCTGTTGTTTCTCTAACCGTTAAAGCAAGATTATCTATGGACCTTTGCATCGCATTAACAAAGGAGTGAAAGAACACAGATTTTAATCCTAAATTAAATATTATGATGACCCAATCCAATCAATTCAGTAATAATATAGCATTCTTATTGTTACTTTCAGTGGCAATTTCATGCCTATTGTACTCCTGTAATGATTCTAAAAAAAATAAGGAAGAATTTTCTGATGGCTATACCCTAAAAGGAGATACTATAGTTTTGGCGGGAAATTCAAATATAAAACCCAGGCTGAATTTCAGTACTATATCCGAGCAGTATTTTGTAATGGAATTAACTACTGCCGGAATAGTAAGAGCTATACCTACCGCTTATGCGGAAATAGCACCACCATTTGCGGGAAGGGTATTAAAATCTTATGTAAGGCTTGGTCAGAAGGTGCAACCCGGATCCCCTTTATTAGATATCAGTTCACCCGACTATTTTAATGCGCAAAAAGAATATTTTGATGCCAAGCAAGAATTTCAGCAGGCTACACTCAACTTGAAGCGTCAACGGGATTTGCTCAATAATGGTGTAGGGGTGCGACGAGAGTTTGAAGAAGCCGAAACAGAATATATCACTAAAAAATCGGCTTTATTCAATGCATCCGCAGCTTTAAAGATTTTTAATATTGCTCCCGAAAAAACAGTTTTAGGCAAGCCTCTCACCATTGTATCCCCCATTCGAGGAGAGGTTCTTACTAATAAAATCGTTAGAGGCCAATATCTTAAAGAAGATGCAGACCCGATTATTGTTGTTGCCGAATTATCCAAAGTGTGGATAGTAGGAGAGGTTAAGGAAAAAGACATTCGTTTCATTCATACATTGGATGATGTGGAAGTGAAGGTTGATGCTTTCCCCGACAGAATCATCAAAGGAAAGATATATCACGTGAATGAGGTGGTAAATGAACAAAGCCGTAGTGTAGAGGTATTGGTAGAATGTGAAAATCTAAATCGCGATTTAAAACCAGGAATGTATGTGACGGTTTTATTTAAAAATATGCCTGAAAATAGCATACTTATTCCTGCTCAGTCGGTATTTCAAAAAGAGGAAAAACAATTCGTTTTTGTGAAAATTGATGATACGCATTTTGAGAAAAGACAAATTGAAACGGGTGCTACTTCCAATGGAAAAGTCATTGTTAAGTCTGGTTTGAGAACTGGAGAAGTGATTGTATCGGAAGGAGGGTCTCTCATGAATAGGGATTACTGATGGCCAACTAAATTTCACTATAATATAAATGATGGAATAAAATGAATAGATTAATAAATCTTAGTGTAGAAAAGCGTTGGCTAATGCTGGCCCTGTTTATCCTTTTGGCATTTTTTGGGTACTATTCGTGGAAACAGCTTTCCATAGAGGCCTATCCTGATATTGCCGATGTTACCTCACAGGTGGTCACCCAAGTCCCCGGATTGGCTGCCGAAGAGGTGGAACAGCAAATAAGCATTCCTTTAGAGCGCGCATTAAATGGCTTACCTGGAATGCATGTTATGCGCAGTAAAAGTACATTTGGTTTATCTATAATTACTATTGTTTTTGAAGAAGGAGTAGAGGATTATTGGGCGAGAATGAGGATTCAAGAAAGGCTCAATGAGGTAGAACTGCCTTATAATGCTGCTCCCGAACTTGATCCGCTCACATCTCCGGTAGGAGAAATCTACCGTTATATTATCGAGAGTCAGGGCGGTCAGGATTTACGAGAGTTGACCGATCTGCAAAACTTTAGTATTATTCCGCGTATTAAGCAAGTGCCAGGAGTTGCTGATGTGACTAATTTCGGAGGTATTACCACGCAGTTTCAGATTGAAATTGATCCTCATAAACTCCAACAATACAAACTTACGCTAAGCGAAATCATTGAAACTATAGAGAATAATAACGTCAATGCGGGGGGAAGTGTTTTACCAAGAGGAGAGTTAGGCTATGTTATCCGTGGAATAGGATTGGTGAAAAACTTGAAAGATCTAGGAAAAATTGTCGTAAAATCTGAAAATGGTGTGCCTATATTCCTAAGCGATATGGGCGAATTAAAATACGGTAACTTAGAAAGAAAAGGTGTATTAGGATATACCGATCGGAAGCGTAACTATTCAGAAAGCTTAGAAGGTATTGTGCTCCTGTTGAAAGGGCAAAATCCATCCAACGTGTTGAAAGGTATACATGAAGCAGTCGATGAGCTGAATAATGGAGATTTACCTGAAGGGGTACGCATACATACCGTCCTCGATAGAACCGATTTGATAAGCACCACCTTGGATACTGTGTCGCACACTTTGCTCGAAGGGATGACTTTGGTGGTTATCGTACTGATAGTATTCCTTGGTAGCTGGAGAGGAGCATTGCTGGTGGCCATTACGATTCCAATCGCATTGCTTATAGCATTTATACTCATGCACTTCACGAATATTCCAGCTAACCTACTTTCTCTTGGAGCTATAGATTTCGGTATTATTGTGGATGGAGCTGTTGTTATGATGGAAACTATCTTGAAAAAACGAGAAGATAATCCAGCAGAAAATCTCAGTGAAAAAAACATAGCACAACGCGCCGCTGAAGTCGCGAAGCCTGTATTCTTTGCTACTCTTATTATTATTACTGCTTATTTGCCGCTTTTTGCCTTTGAAAGGGTGGAGAAAAGGCTCTTTTCACCTATGGCTTTTACTGTCGGATATGCACTATTGGGAGCCTTGGCAGTGGCATTGTTGCTCATCCCAGGATTGGCATATGTAATATACCGTAAGCCTCAAAAACTTTATCACAATCGATGGTTGGAAAAATGGGCGGATTATTACCGCATGAGTCTACCTAACATCATGACCAGACCTAAGATAGCGGTAGTTATTCTGATCGCCATTTTAGGGGGGGCATCATTGCTTAGCATTCGCGTGGGAAAAGATTTTTTACCATCACTGGATGAAGGTTCTATTTGGTTACAGGTACAATTGCCTCCAGGTATCTCGGTGGAAAAGGCTAAAGAGATGAGTGATATACTTAGAGCAAGGACCATGAAGTATGATGAGGTTACCTATATTATGGTGCAGGCAGGGCGTAATGATGATGGTACAGACCCTTGGACAGCTTCTCATTTTGAAGTGTCTATAGGTATTAAACCCTACCGGGAATGGAAGAATGGTAAAACAAAAAATGATCTTATTGAAGAATTAGCAAAGGAATACGAACAAATGCCTGGATTTACTATAGGTTTTTCTCAACCCATGATAGATGGGGTTATGGATAAGATTTCCGGAGCCCATAGTGAGCTTGTCGTAAAAATATACGGAGATGATTTTAAGGAAACCCGAAGAATTGCCGAAGAAGTGATGAAAACGCTAAAAACCGTAAATGGTGTAGTAGATTTGGATATTGATCAAGAGCCGCCTTTACCACAACTTCAAATACATGCAGATCGTGAAAAAATAGCTCAATACGGTTTGAATGTTTCCGATGTAGCTCAACTTATCGAAGTAGGCATTGGTGGCAAAGCGGTGTCTCAATTGTTTATCGGAGATAAAGTATACGATATTATTTGCCGGTATAGTGAAAAAAGCCGTAATACACCAGAAAAAATTGCCAATCTAATGCTGACCTCCTCAACAGGGGCGAAGATACCTTTGTCTCAGGTAGCGAAAGTACAACTGAATACTGGCGAAAGTACCATTACACGTGAGATGAATAAAAGACATCTAACTGTAAAGTTCAATACGCGTAACAGAGATTTAAAATCCTTAGTGACAGATGCACAAAATGCTATTGAGAAAAACATACAGTACGACCACCATAAATTCAGTATCAAATGGGGAGGGCAGTTTGAAAATCAAAACCGTGCTTATCAAAGGTTATCGGTTATTGTACCCTTAGCATTGAGCATTATGTTTATACTGTTGTATGGAGCATTTGGCTCTTTTCGTCAAGCAGGTTTGTTAATGGGTATCGTACCTTTGGCTCTTTTTGGAGGGATGCTGGCACTGAATGTAAGGGGTATGTCGCTCAATGTATCTTCTGCCGTTGGTTTTATAGCCTTGTTTGGTGTGGCAATACAGAACGGGGTAATTATGATTTCACATATTAATGAACTTAGAAAAAAAGGTTATGATTTACTGAGAGCCGTAATAGAAGGCTCCAGTCACCGGTTTCGCCCGGTACTCATGACGGCAACTGTAGCGGTGCTGGGTTTATTTCCTGCATCACTGGCTACGGGTGTAGGTTCAGATGTGCAACGGCCATTGGCCACAGTAATCGTTTATGGATTGCTTTTCTCTACCGCCATTACCCTTTTTGCTTTACCGGTACTGTATTATCTTATAGAAAATAAAAGGAATAAAAACCTCAATGAATCAAAATCATTATAAAACAAAGCCAATGAAAAAATATATAAAAATAGGATTCAGCATGGCTATTATAAACTTGTCCTATACGCTCAGCGCACAGAAAATAGACACTCTGTTTACAAAAAGCAATATAGACTATATCACCTATATAGGTCTTGTAGGCAAAAATAATCTTGAATATTCTGCAGAGAAATTCAAAATTAAGATGGCAGAAGCGAATATATTGAGTGCCAGAGTATTTCCTGATCCGGAATTTGGTTTCAGTTTTACAGATAACGGGCAGCGGAGAATGAATATGGGGTATGGTTTTGGTTCAGAACTTTCTTGGACATTGGAACTTGGAGGGAAGAGAAAAGCTAGGATAGAGATGGCCCAAAATGAAGCCAAGCTTACGCGGATATTGCTGGAAGATTACTTTCGGAAATTACGGTCGGATGCTACATTAGCTTATTTAACAGGTATTTATAACCGCTATTTGCTGGATGTAAAGTTGAATTCGTATCAACAAATGAAAAAACTCGCAGAAGCAGATAGCATACGTTTTAAGCTTGGTGCAATTGCGCAGGTAAATGCACGACAATCAAAATTGGAAGCAGGTACAATACTTAGCGAAGTATATGCCGCACAAGCAGAATTAAAGAGTTCATTGGTTAATTTATCTCTTTTTTCAGGTCAAAGACAAAGGTCTAGCTTATTTTATCCTAAAGAAGGTTTTAAAGGCTTTGATAGAAATTTTTTATTACAGGAATTAATAATTATCGCCCAAAATAATAGGACAGATCTGAAAATCGCTTTGCAAAATAAAAATATTTCCCAAAATATCATTAAGCTCTCTAAAGCCAACAGGGCTCTTGATTTGGGTTTGTCATTGAGTGTCAGCTATAACTCTTATGTAAAGAATGTTATCGCTCCCACACCGTCATTTACAGCGGTAAACGCAGGTATTAGCATTCCACTTAAATTTTCCAATAACCGATCAGGAGAACTTAGAGCGTCAGAATATGGTAAAATCCAAGCAGAAGTCTTATACGAGCAAACCGCGCTTAATATTGAGGCTGAAGTAACCCAAGCTTTCTATAATTATAAATCTGCGCAAAAACAATTAGCACTTTTCAATACTGGATTATTAGCAGAAGCAAAGGCTATTTTGAATGGAAAAATATACAGTTACAAAAGGGGGGAGACTTCTCTACTGGAAGTTTTAGAAGCGCATCGCACCTACAACGAAGTCCAACAAAACTATTATCAGAGCCTTTATCAACATGCTGTGGCGCTTGTGGAATTGGAAAAGGCTGCTGGTATTTGGGATATTAATTTCTAAAAGACAATGAGATGAATAAAAGAATAATATTACTCATAGCTGTAGTTCTTTGGAAACTCAGTTATACGCAATCGTATAACGATCTCCACACAAGTCTAAAAAAATCAGACTCTATCTTGGATCAACAATTGCTGAACAATGAGGTTAAATGGGGAATTAAAGCCGGATGGACCTATAGCAATCTCTATGGAAAGGATCTGGATGATATATTTGCCAGTAATAAAACAGAATTTAAAAATGGTTTTCAGGCAGGCATATATGTAGATACACGTATATCCAAGAAGTTTGGCTTGATACACGAATTGCTGTTTAGCCAAAAGCGTATCGGAGTAATGCTCGCCGACACACAATATGGGGATTACACATCAAATCTAAGCCTGTTTTATTTGGATCTTATGCCCGCCAATTTAAACTTTTATATAGGACGTTTCCAGCTCTATACAGGGGCCTACTTGAGCGCGCTTTTAAATGCCAGTGTACAGCGTAAGGATAAAAATGCCAGGATGTTTAAAGACAAAAGTATTTTCGGTGATCCTAAAAATGATGAAAGCCAAACACGTTATTTGCAAAAATTCGATTTTGGTGTAAATGTAGGAGTAGAATACGGTTTTGATTTCGGGCTATCCATAGGAGCAAGATACATGCATGGATTTACAGATATTTTCCAATATGCCAACACTTATACCAATGGTGAAATCAAAACGGATAATATTAAAATATATAATCGGGGCTATATGCTTTCGTTGGGGTATGCTTTTGGCAGTAATAAAAGACAATAGAAATATGGTGAAATCTTTTTTACCGAGATCACATAAAGCTACCACTCCGAATGATTTTCAAAAATATTGTGCATGTATATTTTGATATGATACCATAGAAAAAAATCCTACGGAGGAGCATATTCAAGCCGCTAGTTTATTGTAATGGAGTATGGCTATAGTATTTTTAGGATTAAATATATTCAATAGGACTCAATAATTAATTTTAACTGAATTTTAAATAAGTTACATTGTACTTCCGAGTACTAAAAAAGTAACAATTATTATAAATGAAACGCTAATAAAACAAGGTTATTTTAAGTAAGAATACTATCTTTGTTTTCAAATTTTAACGAATGAAGTGGATTAAGTTAATCATTACTTTTCTGATCATAATATTTGGAATATATGCCATCTCCATGCTTTTTGTAGAAAAAACAAAAAGCTTTTCTGTGAAGAAAGAGGTTCATTATCCTTTGGAAAAAGTTTTTCCACAATTTAATAACCTTTGTAATTTATCGCGATGGAACAAATTTGTACAGGATGGCGAATCAGAACTTAGTTTTTCTTTTTATGAACCCTATGAAGGAACGGGGAGTTCTATGCGGTTTGTGAATAAAAGAGATTCTGCACAAAGGGGTGATTTGTTTATACGTTATATGATGCCGGGCAGCGGAATAAAATATCAGCTATTTAGAAACGGGGATAGTCATCCTTATTATATCGATGTCAAATTTGAAAAGCTTGGAGAAGATAAAACCGAAATCACTTGGTTTGTGAAAACGCCGCCTACTCCATATTTAAAGCGCTCTTTAAATTTATTGTATGAAGAGGATTTTATTTCCGCAATAGATAAAAGTATATTATCATTGGATCATGTCCTAGGCAGTAAAGTGGATAAAGAAAAACGCATAAACTCTATCCAATATAATAAGATTTTTGTAGAAGATAATCAGGAGAAGTTGTTAATAGGGATTAGTGCAAGCACTCCCACTCGTAAAAATGGAGATTTTTATAATTCTGTGGTGATGAATTATAATCAATTACACACCTTCATGATAAAAGATTTAGAAAAAAAAGACGATGAATTTGGAGATCTTCATCTCATGCTAAATAGCGAAGGGCCTAATAATAAAA
This sequence comes from Elizabethkingia argenteiflava, assembly GCF_009904105.1. GTDB lineage: Bacteria > Bacteroidota > Bacteroidia > Flavobacteriales > Weeksellaceae > Elizabethkingia > Elizabethkingia argenteiflava. The sequence continues at coordinate 42,756 of NZ_JAAABJ010000507.1, forward strand.
TTTCTTATTTCTGTGGTGTGGAAGTGAGTAAAACCTTTGATATTAACGATAATAATTTTAGTTTTAGAACAATCAAACGGGGAAAAAGCATTTCAACCTACTATAAAGGAGACTATGAAGGCATAAAAAAAACAATCACCAACTTAAAAGAAGAGGCAAAAAAGATGGAGATGTCCACTGGAGAATTGGTAGAAATATTTATGGAGCCTCCTGCTGAAAATAAGGAAGTGATTTTGAAAATTACACTTCAGATTTATTAAAATGAAGTGGCAACAAAATCAATTCTTTGTATTTTGTGAAATGCTTTGGCAACTGCGTTATTATTTGTAATTTTGCAACATTATAAAAAATAGATATAAGGTAATAATGGATAGATTCTCATTCCTAAATGCAGTACATTCTCAGTTTATTGAGGATATGTATCAGCAATATTTAAAATATCCTGACAGTCTGGAGCCATCATGGAAAGCTTTTTTTCAAGGGTTTGATTTTGCTTTGGAAAATTACAATGATGAGAAAACACTGCAGGAGGTTCAATCTTTTGGCTCACAAGTACAGAAGAGTAATGTCAATATCTCTGAGGTCTCCGAGGATATTCGCGGAGAATTCAAAGTCATTAATCTTATTGAGGGCTATCGTATTCGGGGGCATCTTTTTACCAAGACAAATCCTATACGGGAGCGGAGGCATTTTGAACCTACGCTGGATATTGAGAATTTTGGACTTACATCTGCCGATTTAGATAGATCCTTTAATTGTGCTACAGAGGTCGGATTTTCTGCCCCAGCTAGCCTTCGTCAGATTATAAAAAGTCTTGAAAGTGTTTACTGCGAATCTATAGGGGTAGAATATTCGCATATTAAAAATGTAGAAGAAAGAAATTTCATTCGTAAGTGGATTCAGGTTAATAAAAACCATCCTCGTCTGACGCCGGAAGAAAAAAAACATGTTCTACAAAGGCTTAATCAGGCGGTAGCCTTTGAAAACTATCTTCATACCAAATTTGTAGGGCAAAAACGTTTCTCTTTAGAAGGTTTGGAGGCCTTAATACCGGCATTAGATCAAGTGATCACCAGATCTTCACAGTTGGGAGTGGACGAGGTAATTTTAGGTATGGCACATAGGGGGAGACTCAATGTATTAACCAATATTTTCCAAAAACCCTATAAACAAATTTTCAGTGAATTTGAAGGGAAAGAATTCGAAGAAGATGTATTCTCGGGCGATGTTAAATATCACCTGGGAGCCACCAAAGTTATAGAAACTGCAGCTCAGGAAAAGGTTAAAATCAACTTGGTGCCTAATCCCTCTCACTTAGAGACTGTAGCCGCATTGGTGCAGGGAATTAGCCGTGCTAAGGTGGACAATGCTTATGAAGGAGATTATAAAAAGATTTTACCTATTGTTATCCATGGTGATGCTGCTATTGCAGGACAAGGCATTGTGTATGAAGTGGCCCAGATGATGACTTTGGAAGGTTATAAAACAGGAGGTACGGTTCATGTAGTAACCAATAATCAAGTGGGCTTTACCACCAATTACCTGGATGGGCGTTCTTCCGTCTATTGTACAGATATCGCTAAAGTTACAGATTCTCCTGTAATGCATGTGAATGCTGATGATGTAGAAGCGGTGGTACATGCTATGCATTTTGCTGCCGATTTCCGCCATCAGTTTGGCAAAGATGTTTATATAGACCTTCTAGGATATAGAAAATATGGGCATAATGAAGGAGATGAACCTAAATTTACGCAGCCTAAACTGTATAATATTATAGCCAAACATCCTAATCCAAGGGAGATTTATAAAAATAAATTGGTTGAAGAGGGTATTGTTTCAGATGCTGTAATGAAACAAATGGAAGTTGAGTTTAAGAAATTGCTAGATGAAAACTTCGATGAATCTAAAGATATTCAAAAGAATACGCTGGATATTTTTATGGCAGAAGATTGGAAGAAATTTCCTTTTGGCTTGAGAAAATCTGTTCTAGAAGCAGTAGATACTCAATTTCCAATAGAGAAGCTGAAAGATTTGGCGAGACGTATTTCTACCTTACCAACCGATAAGAAGTTTATCAAAAAAATCACGAGACTTTTTGAGCAGAGGCTTAAAATGTTGGAGAATAATAGTCTCGATTGGGCGATGGGAGAGCTTTTAGCCTATGCATCCTTATTGGATGAGGCTTATAGTGTGAGAATATCTGGTGAGGATGTGGAACGAGGCACTTTCTCCCACCGTCATGCGGTAGTTAAGACTGAAGATACAGAAGAAGAGTATATTCCTTTAAAGGCTGTGACTGAAAAAGAAAATCAGTTTCAGATCTACAACTCTTTATTATCCGAGTATGCGGTATTAGGTTTTGATTATGGCTATGCCATGTCATCTCCGAATAGCTTGACAATTTGGGAAGCTCAATTTGGTGATTTCTCCAATGGGGCGCAGATTATTATCGATCAATATTTAGTAGCTGCAGAGGAAAAATGGAAGCAACAGAATGGCTTGGTGCTTTTATTACCCCATGGTTATGAGGGACAGGGAGCGGAACATTCTTCGGCTAGACTCGAACGCTTCTTAACGCTTTGTGCTAACCAGAATATTATTGTGGCAAATGCCACAACACCGGCTAATTATTTCCACTTATTAAGAAGGCAGATGAAATCTGACTTTAGAAAACCTTTAGTGGTGATGACGCCTAAGTCGCTCTTGCGGCATCCGAAAGTAGTTTCTCCTATTGAGGAATTAGCGAATGGTGCTTTTCAGCCAGTCATTGATGATATAACCGCTAAAGCAGATCAGGTTGAGCGATTGGTGATGTGTTCTGGTAAGCTATATTACGAGTTGTTAGCCAAAAAAGAGGAATTAAAGAACACCAATATAGCTTTAGTAAGATTGGAACAACTATACCCTTTACAAATGGATCAAATCGAAGATATATTCGAAAAATATACTAAAGCAGAGGAGTTCATCTGGGCACAGGAAGAACCTGAAAATATGGGAGCATGGGGTTATATTTTAAGGAACTTCAGACATAAGAACCCTCGAGTGATAGCTCCCGTTGCGAGCGGAACGCCGGCACCTGGATCGCATAAGAAATTTGAGATTAATCAGAATACTATTATTAATCAGGTTTTTTACTTTGAAGGGAAAGAGAATAAAGTGAGTATAGCTTAATATAAATTAACGAAAAAGCAGAATAGATAAGAAACTGCCAAACAAAAAGAATTCCTATGTCAATATTAGAAATGAAGGTCCCTTCGCCAGGGGAGTCTATAACCGAAGTAGAAATAGCAACATGGTTGGTAAAGGATGGAGATTATGTAGAAAAAGATCAGGCTATTGCCGAAGTAGATTCGGATAAGGCAACATTAGAATTGCCAGCAGAAGCAAGTGGGGTCATTACCTTAAAAGCGGAGGAAGGAGAAACTGTACAAGTAGGTCAGGTAGTAGTATTAATCGATACCTCAGCTGCTAAGCCTGCAAAAGATAGCGAAACTAAGGAAACAACTGCGAAAGAGTTACCACAGCCAGAAACGGAAAAAAAAGAGCAGCCACAACAAAAAGATGCGAATCTCTCCTCTCAGCCGGTTGCTGAAAAGACTTATGCTACTCATACCCCTTCACCTGCTGCGAAGAAAATTCTAGAAGAAAAAGGAATAGAGCCAAGTCAGGTATCGGGAACGGGTGTTGGTGGAAGAATCACTAAAGAAGACGCGGTGCAGGCGAAAGGAACTCCTGCCTTAGGAAATTCTCCTGTGGGAGGTTCCAGAGCGGTGCAGATTACAAAATTGAGTATGCTTCGCAGGAAGTTGGCGGCACGCTTAGTTTCTGTAAAGAATGAAACAGCTATGCTGACGACTTTCAACGAAGTAGATATGTCGGAAATCTTCAGGCTTCGTAAACAATATAAAGAGGAGTTTGCAACAAAACATGGTGTAGGATTAGGATTTATGTCCTTTTTTACCAAAGCAGTGGTAAGAGCTCTCCAGCTATATCCTGACGTGAATGCTTCTATCGATGGAAATCAGAAACTAAACTATGATTTTTGTGATGTTTCTATAGCGGTTTCTGGTCCCAAAGGCCTTATGGTTCCGGTACTCCGGAATGCGGAGAATATGTCTTTTAGAAATATTGAAGCGGGAATAAAGGAGTTGGCCATAAAGGTGAGAGATGGTAAAATTACGGTAGATGAAATGACAGGTGGTACCTTTACCATTACCAATGGGGGGACTTTTGGATCTATGCTTTCCACGCCGATTATTAATCCTCCGCAAAGTGCCATCTTAGGAATGCACAACATTATTGAGCGTCCTGTAGCCATTAATAAGCAGGTAGAGATAAGGCCAATGATGTATTTAGCGCTATCCTATGATCATAGAATTATTGACGGTAAAGAATCAGTAGGCTTCTTGGTAGCCGTTAAAGAAGCGATTGATAACCCGGTAGAATTCTTGATGCAAGGAGATGAGAGAAAGGCTTTAGAATTATAAGGTTAAATGATATTATAACAAAAATCCCGTCTATTATATATTTAGGCGGGATTTTTGTTATAATGAATATAAGACCAAAAAACAAAAATGATGTATTCAGCAATTACTCATAGTATTCATATTATCGTCGAGACGTTTTACGACACTGAAAATAGTTCTCCCATTGATGAACGCTATATTTTCACCTACCATATCACGATTAAAAATAATGGGAGTATACCGATTAAGCTCTTGAAAAGGAAGTGGCAAATAAAGGATGTAGTATTTGGCTTGAGAGAAGTGGCCGGAGATGGAGTGATCGGTATGAGTCCTGAAATTTACCCTGGAGATGAATTTAATTACTTTTCCAACGTATCTTTATATTCGGGTATAGGGCTAATGCAGGGGCACTATTTACTCAGAAATTTAAATACCAAAGAAACTTTTGAAGTAGAAATTCCTAAGTTTTCGCTTATTGCAGAGGTTGTTTATAATTAACGATGGCTTTATAGCCATCGTTAGAAGATCAGTCTGCGTCTAAAGTAATACCACTTTATTTGTGCTCTTCGAAATAGTTTTGAATCTTTATAAAGATTCCAATTCATTAAAAGAACACTCATCAAGATAACGATTAAGCCGCTTATTTGTAAGTTTGTAATAATATCGTTGGTGAAAAAATAGCTTAAAAAAATAGCCACAACCGGATTGATGTAGACATGTGTGCTTACTTCGGTTGTCGGTCTGGATTGAATAAGCCATATATAGGCGATAAATGTAAGAATAGAACCCAGAACAATCAAGTATCCTAGAGAAAACCAACCGCTTGAAGAGACTGTTTTAGGCTGAAAAGAAGCATATTCCCCATTACATAATCCCACAAGGGTAAACATCACTCCGGCAGTAATCATTTGCCAAGATGTCTTCACCATAACATGTAGATCTTCACCTTGATTCTGGTTTTTTGTAGAGGTATATTTTGAATAAAGAGAGCCCGAAGTCCAAGCAATAGATCCCAGGATTAATAAAAGCATGCAGAATAGGTTTAATAGTTTTTGGGATGGTGGCACGGATATATAAAGTTGCTCTGAAAATAGCATGACCACGCCAATAAATCCCGAGAGTAAGCCCATGACAATATGCTTTTTAGAAAAATTATTTTTCCATTGTGGTTTATCTAAGATGACAAACCACAGTGCTGCTGCTGCTGCCATAATAGCTGCAATCCCGCTGGATACATATTGTTCGGCCCATATAATGGCACCCATATCGATAAACAACAATAAGAAACCTATTATACATGATTGTTTTACAATACGAGGGCTAAAGAGTTTATAGCCTTTAATAGCGCAGTAGCCAAAGAGCAATAAGCTTGCGGTTAGAAAACGCAGGGAACCCAATAAGAATGGGCTAAAATCACTCAGGGCCCGGTGTATAAAAAAGAATGTAGAGCCCCACACAAAATACACAATAAGGTAAGCTGTGATAATTGATAATTTTGATTGATTCTTCATTATTTTTTTTAGTTCTTTTTTAAGTTATAATAAGTTGGTTATCTTCTTTTACAGTTTGCAATACAATGATAGTTCGGGTTGATACAATACCTTTAATGCTGGATAGAGATTTTTTCATCATATTCATCAAAGCTAATGTGTCTGATGATCTTACTTTTATAATATAGCCATCATCACCGGCGATATCATGCACTTCCAATACTTCCGGAATCTGCGCTAATAGACTTCCTGTTTCTTCGTCACCTATCAAGTCGTTTACTTTAATAAAAATAAAAGAGAGAAGATTCTGATTTACCGCGCTGGGATTAACTTTCGCATGGTAGGACATGAGCACTTCTTTTTGCTCCAGTTTTTTCACTCTTTCCAGCACTGCAGATGGAGCCATTCCCAGGTTACGTGCCAACTCTACATTATTGATCCTTGCGTTTTCCTGCATGAGGCGAACGATCTTTAAGTCGATTTCATCCAGCTTATATTCCATAGCAGTATCTTTTGATTTGCAAATGTACAAACAAAAAGAATATAATTCAATGTATATACGTTTTTTATGATGTTAATTCTTTTATTTTATCTAATATTGAACATTAATCTGTATCTAGTCGCTATGGAGAATATTATTAGTTTGTGTAAATTCGAACAGTTTAGTCGCTGAGAGATGGGTTGAAAAAAATAATCAGACGTATAAATGATTTATCCACAGCAAAGAATTAAACTGTTTAGCGCTTAAAAGTAAGAAATGAGAAAATTTTAATGTTATGATGCTATGTTATAGAAAGTGTTGGATGATCAGCCATTTAGATTGATAGTAGTTTTTGATGGGGTGAGGATGTCTACCTTTGTAGGTCGAAATGCATCTTCTATAAAATCCAAAATGCGCCTTTATAACGGCCCAAGTATGAGAAAAACCATATTTGAATAAAAAATAAATACCTGCTACACCATCTAAACACAGTCGAATCAATATAAGATAAAGTTTCTCCGCAGGTAGATTTTTTAGCATCATGCAGAGGTTGTTTCGAATATTTAGATAGGTTTTTTGTGGATTTTCTTTATGCAGTGTTCCTCCTCCCACATGGTAAACGCTTGATTTACCCGTATAAAAAATGCGACGACCACTGTTTTTCAATCGCCAGCATAAATCTATTTCTTCCTGGTGAGCAAAAAAACTCGTATCGAAACCCTTCTGAAGCCAAAAGTCTTGAGCTCGAATAAAAAAACAGCAACCTGAAGCCCAGAATATCTCAGTTTCATCATCGTATTGACCACAATCCTCTTCAATACTTTCAAAAACTCTTCCCCGGCAATAAGGATAACCTAAATGATCAATTAAACCTCCTCCTGCACCAGCAAATTCAAAAAAGTTTTTCTTATTGTAATCTAGGATTTTAGGTTGTACCGCGGCTACCTCGGGTGATCTTTCAAAAATATTTAATATAGGTTCCAACCAATGAGGACTGACCTCTACATCCGAATTTAGTAGACAAAAAATATCGGCTTCTATATTTTTTAAGCCTTCATTATAACCCCCGGCAAAGCCATAATTATAGGCATTTTCAATAATACCAACTCCTGGAAAATTAGAACTTATAAAGCGAACAGAATCATCTGTTGAGGCATTATCGATGATATAAATATCCGCCGAGGTTGAGTGGGTGAGGATGTTGGGTAGAAATTTTTCTAACCAGGATTTTCCATTCCAATTAAGTATAGCGATAGCGAGCTTCATTTTAATACATCTTTATATTTCCACCTTCTATGAGACCATAGCCAGTTATCCGGACGTGTTTTAATGGTATTTTCCAGTAATTCATGAAATTTATTGACAACTTCATAAGGCTTAAACTTTTCTCCATCCGGATATATTCTATAGTAGTTTACCTGATAATAACCTCTCTTCACCTTTTTCATATCGCAATAGACAAATGCCAGATCTTTTTTAGTCGATAGCTTATCATACCCAATAAAAGCAGGTGTTTTTTGGTTTAGAAAATCAAGGCCATAATGAATTTCACTGAAGTGAGGCGTCTGATCGGCGACAAACATATATACAGATTGGCCGTTTTCCCCGCTCTGTAGAATACTCCGAAGAACCTCTTTCGCTTCCAAGGCTTTATTACCAAAACGATTTCTTATAAATTTTATTTTTTCTTCCCAAAATGTACTTTGTACTTTTCGGTAGACCGGGTGGCTTTCCTTCTGGGGTAATAAAGGGGCCAAAGCATTGATCCATTCCCAATTGAATACATGGCCTGCTAAAAAAATAATATCTTTTTTTTCTTCATAGCATTCTCGGAATACATCCTGATTAAGATGCTGCATCCTTACCCTTAGCTCGGTTTCGCTAATGGTAAAGGTTTTTAGCATTTCAAAAATGTAATCAAAGAAATTACGAAAAAACCTTCTTCTTATTTGAGTGATTTCTTTAGGGCTTTTCTCAGGAAAAGAATTTCGTAAGTTTTCGGTCACCACTTTTTTTCTATAGCCTACAAACAAGAGGTTGGCATAGTATAAAATATCAGATAACCCATATAAAAACCACAGGGGCAATCGGGAGCACAATAAAATAATTTGAAATAATATTCTGTTCAAAAAAATGCAATTAAGCCGCAAATTTAAGCATTACCTCTCTTATAGCACAATTTTTCCCATGAGTAAAATTATAAAATATCATTTTTATTTAATAGATGATAAAAATAAAAACTTTATTATAATATATGTGTAAATATATTTTGTTATATTATATTATTTCATATAAAAATTTTTGTAAGGAGAGTGTTGTAGGAAAATTATTCAGGATATTAGGGTTTGAAAAAACAAAACATAGGAAGGAGTAAGCTGGTGGTTAAACTGTCTGAATCCCTTAAATAGCCTTGCTGTAAATGTTTACTTTTCAGTTCGTAAAAATTTAGAGTTAAGATGTTTATAATATTGTAAGGGATCGGATTTTTTTGGAGTTTAGAGTAACAATAAAATTTCCAGTCCATTGCATACCACTAATATTTTGCAATCAAATAGCGATAGTATTTAATATACTTATTAAATCTCTTTAAATCGTTATCGGTTAGCAATCTAGGCATTCTTTTAAGATCCATATTGTCTATAAGATCGTTTATTTTAACGGCAATGGCTAAGGCATTGGTTTCAATACGTTGGATCAGAAGGCTATAATCTTCTTCTTCACTGGTTTTGGTGATACATCTTACCGCTTCCACAATATGAGGAGAGAAGCCTTTTTCTATTAAATCGCTTAGGCTAATTTGTGAATCCTCTACCACATCGTGTAGAGCTCCTACAATTTTTTCATCTAGGGTTTTTCCCATATTCGAAACCCTCAGCACATGATTAATATAAGGAGCATCGTATTTGTCTTTCTGTCCTTTATGAGCTTTTACAGCTATTTTAATTGCACGATGTAACTGTTCTTCTTTTGTCATAAGTTATTAAAAAAAGCATATAGCAAATGTAACAAATCAACTGATGTTTCAAATAGGTATGTATCATTTTTTAAAGAACGAATATTTTACCATACGGAACAAGAAAACTCATGCTATCCAACCTCTTTAAAATTGAAAATCCTAGTCTCTTGATCATTTTCCGAGTGAGTATAAAATCCCGGGTTTTCATGTATAAAAGCGCTTCACACTAAGTGAAGCGCCCAAAATATAGAGAACAAGCCAATTTAGTAACCTCCTTTAGCAATATAATGCGCTGCAATTTTTTCTGTTAAATTCACCACATTAGGATAGTGGGTATATTTGGTAAATCTTCTCAATCCAGAGAGGAGCATTTTCTGTTCATCACCTTCAGCGAAAGAAATAATAGCCTCTCTGGCGGCCACTGTAATTTTCTCAATCCCTTTATACAGGTTTACTTGGGCGATAGCAGCTTCTATACTGGTTTCTGTAAAGTGCTTTTCAGCTCTTAAAATAGCAGATTCCGCCATGTAAATCTGATTGAGAATTTCGGAGGCATTCAGCAATAAATGCTGTTGTTTCTCTATTTCGATTTTATACTTTTGAAGTGCCGAACCAGAGACCATTAAGAAAATTTTCTTTAAACTCTGAATTAAAGCTTTTTCTTGAGCCATATAAGCGGAGTAGTCAGGCGTTTCAAAGGAGGGGATACCCATCAGTTCTTTTCCCACGGCCATAGCTGGGGAGAGTAGATCGAGTTCTCCTTTTAACGAGCGTTTAATCAGCATGCCTACAGAAAGCAGACGGTTGATTTCGTTCGTACCTTCATAAATTCTTGAAATTCGAGAATCTCTCCAGGCAGCTTCCATTGGAGTATCCTCGGAAAATCCCATTCCTCCATAGATTTGTATACCTTCATCTGCCGTTTGCTGAGCAAGATCTGAAACATATGATTTGAGTATAGAACACTCTACAGCAAATTCTTCTACGCCTTTAAGTTCTGCCTGCTGATGATCAAGGCCTGTACCCACAAGTTCTTCTATCTTATCTTGAATATCTTTGGCTGCTCGGTAGGTGCCTGATTCACTTACAAAGGTACTGATTGCCATTTCAGCAATTTTCTTTCTTATAGCACCAAAGCTAGAAATAGACACTCCAAATTGTTTTCTTTCATTGGCGTAATTTATGGAATTTTTTAAAATGCGTCTTTGCGAATCCAGGCAGGCTGCTGCTAATTTTATACGACCTACATTTAATGCATTCAGCGCTATTTTAAATCCATTGTTTCTTTCCCCTAAGAGATTTTCTACTGGCACTTTCATATCGTTGAAGAATACTTGACGGGTGGAGGAGGCCCGAATTCCCAATTTATGTTCTTCTTCTCCAAAGCTTAAGCTTTTTGGATCTTCGAGTTCAGATTTGTTGATCACAAAGCCCGTGATGTTTTTGTCGTCACCAATCTTAGCAAAGAAGGTAAAGGTCTCTGCAAATCCCGCATTGGAAATCCACATTTTTTGGCCATTGATAATATAGTGTTTGCCGTCTTCAGAAAGTTGAGCTTTTGTTTTTCCAGAATTGGCATCAGAACCTGCATCAGGTTCTGTTAAACAATAGGCTCCAAAATGATTACCCGTAGCTAAATCCGGAAGATATTTTTGTTTTTGTTCTTCTGTCCCGTATAGAACTACGGGTAAAGTACCTATACCGGTATGGGCACCGTAAGCTGTCCCCAGTGAACCAGATATCCCTGAAATAAAGTCGCAGGCCAGGACGCTTGTCACGAACCCCATGCCCATTCCCCCATAAGCTTCTGGAACGGCAATTCCTAAAAAGCCCAATTCGCCAATTTTGCGCATGACTTCTTCAGTATACGAGTAATCTTTCTTTTCAAAACGCTCGCGGTTGGGGTAAACTTCGCGATCAATAAACTCTTGAGCAGAATTTTGCAACATCTTTTGATCTTCATTAAGCTCTTCAATGCTAAAAATATTTTTGGCTTCTATATTTTTTATGAGGAATTCTCCTCCTTTGATGGTATGGCTCATATTAAATTTTGTTATTGATTGTTTTCATTCAAAATCAACACCTTGGTTTTGAATATTTAGTATTTATTTGGATATTGAAATTTTGCCCTTTACAGCAATTCAAATACACTGGCAGCTCCTTGACCTGTTCCTACACACATTGAAACCACGCCATATTTACTTCCTCTTTTTTTCATTTCATCCAGTAGTTGTATGGTTAATTTGGTTCCCGTACAACCCAATGGATGGCCCAGTGCTATAGCACCACCATTCACATTGATAATATCGGGATTTAAGTCCAATTGTTTTTTGATGGCTACTGATTGAGAAGCAAAGGCTTCGTTAATTTCCATCAGATCCACGTCATTCAGGGAAATATTGGCTTGACATAAAGCTTTTGGGATGGCATAAATCGGTCCTATTCCCATAATTCGTGGGGGCACACCCACAGTGGCATAAGAAGCCAGTCTAGCGATGGGCTTAAGGTTAAATTCTTTTAGAAAAGCTTCAGAAACAACAAGGACAAAGGCTGCACCATCAGACATTTGGGAAGAATTTCCCGCAGTGACGGAGCCTCCATTCGCAAATACAGGTTTTAGTTTAGCGAGCCCTTCTAGTGAGGTATCTTTTCTCGGACCTTCATCTATGGAAAAGTCAAATTTTTTAATTTGTGATTTTTGATTCTCATCTAAAAAGGTGTATTCTACAGGCACAGGGACTATTTGCTCCTTAAACCGATCTTCATTGATTGCTTTTAAAGCTTTCTGATGAGACTCAAAGGCAAATCTATCCTGTTCTTCTCGGGAAATTTTGTATTCTTTGGCTACTGCTTCTGCTGTATAGCCCATACCCCAATAATAGTCGGGGTGGTTTTCTGCAAGTTGAGATTCAGGTACCGGTTTATACCCGCCCATAGGAATAAAGCTCATGGACTCGGTTCCTCCTGCTATGATACATTCGGCCATGCCGGTTTTAATTTTTGCTGAGGCTAAGGCGATAGCTTCCGATCCGGAAGCGCAGTAGCGATTGATGGTAACTCCGGAAACCTTATCTGTGTTAAGTCCCATAAGGGAAATAAGGCGAGCGACATTTAAGCCTTGTTCCGCTTCGGGCATGGCATTTCCTACGATCAGGTCATCTATTCTGGAGTGATCTAATCCGGGGATATCCATGACTAATCTTTTGATGACTGTTGCCGCTAGAACGTCTGGTCTTGTAAAGCGGAGCGAGCCTTTGGGAGCTTTTCCCACAGCACTTCGGTATCCGGCAACTATATATGCTTGTTTCATAATGTAGAGATTGAATTTGAAGAGGTGAGCGTAAATACACTCAGTTTTTCCAATTTTATTTTTAAGATTGATATTGAAAACAAATCGTTTTTAAGTTTCTGAGAAATTTTACTTTCCTATATTTTAAATTGAAGTACACCTGGGTATTTTTAATAAAAACATTTCATTTTCATTTCTATTGTTACCCGTCTAATTGCGAAGAGGTTTTCCATTTTGTAACATATATTGTATTCTCTCTAAGGTTTTTCTTTCACTGCAAAGCGATAGAAAAGCTTCTCTTTCAAGGTCTAGGAGATATTGTTCTGTAACCTCAGTAGGTTCAGAAAGATTTCCACCTGCCATCACAAAACCTAACTTATCTGCTATTTTTTTATCGTGTTCCGAGATATAATTGCCGGCCAGCATTTGGTCAGTACCCACATAGAACATCCCTAAGGCTTCTCGTCCCAGCACTTTTATTTTTTCTTTTATAGGTTGGGTATATCCCTGTGTGGCTAATTGTAGTGCGATGTGCTTAGCTGCTGCAATCTGATGATTTTTATTGACGACCACTACATCTTTGTATTTTTGAAGAATCCCCATATCATAAGCTTCATAAGCGGAGGTGGCTACTTTTGCCATCGCGATATTCATAAAAGCATTACGCAATCGGTTGGTTTTAACGTCGTCGCTAACCACCTCTTTCATGGTTCTTAAGCTAAGCTCTTTAGAGCCTCCTCCTCCGGGGATTACGCCTACTCCAAATTCCACTAGTCCAATATAAGTTTCTGCTGCTGCTACCACGCGGTCCGCATGTAGGCTCATTTCACAGCCCCCTCCCAGAGTCATACCGTGCGGAGCTACTACTACAGGAATGCTAGAGTAGCGTATCCTCATCATCGATTGTTGGAAATAATGTATAGCCATATTAAGTTCTTCCCAATCTTGATCTACCGCCATCATTAAAATCATGGCTAAGTTGGCGCCCACAGAAAAATTAGCCCCCTGATTTGCGATCACTAAGGCATCATATTCTTTTTCTGCCAGATCAATGGCTTTGTTTAAGCCGTCCAATACCTCTCCTCCTATAGAGTTCATTTTAGAACGGATCTCAAAATTGATAACGCCCTCTCCTAAATCTTGAATTGCAGAACCGCTATTATGCCAAAGGGTTTTATTTTTCCGAATATGATCTAAGATAATAAATGAATCCTGTCCTGGGATGTTTGAATATTTTTTTGTTTTGAGATCAAAGAAATTTCTATGACCTTCTTCGTTGATTTTGTAAAATCCCGGATGGTCTTTTTGTAACATGTTGTTCACCCACTCAGCCACTTCATAATCGGCTTCTTTGGCAAGTTCAATTCCTTTTTCTAAGCCGATGGAATCCCAAATTTCAAAGGGACCGTTTTCCCAACCAAAACCGGCTCGTAATGCATCATCTATTTTATAAATTTCGTCTGAAATACCAGGAATTTTATTAGAGGCATAGGCAAATAAGGCTCCTAGGCTATGCCTGTAAAAGGCAGCAGCTTTATCCTTACCCTCTATCAATATTTTAAAACGCTCTATAGGCTTTTCGATGGTTTTGGTCAGTTCTAAGCTAGCGAAACTTGTTTTAGATTGACTTTCATATTGGTAAGTTTCCAGATTGAGACCTAAAATTTCTGATTTTCCATCTGTATTCTTTATTTTCTTAAAAAATCCTCCATCGGTTTTAGCGCCCAGTAGTTTATTTTCTATCATATATTGTACGAAGTCGGGTAGCTCGAATAGATTTTTAAAGAGATCTGATTCCGCTCCGCTGTCACGGATACCATTCGCTACGTGTACCAGCGTATCCAAACCTACGACATCGGCTGTTCGGAAGGTAGCCGATTTCGGACGACCAATAACAGGACCGGTTAATTTATCGATTTCCCATACTTTAAGTCCTAATTTTTTTGCCAGATAAAAAATATTCATAATACCGAAGGTTCCTATTCTATTGGCTATAAATGCTGGGGTATCTTTTGCTAGAACCGTGGTTTTACCTAAAAATTTCGCACCGTATTCCATATAGAATTTTACAATATCAGCATGGGTTTCAGGGGTGGGAATAATTTCTAAAAGAGGGAGATATCTTACAGGGTTGAAAAAGTGAGTGCCTGCAAAGTGTTTTTTAAAATCATCACTTCTGCCTTCAATAAGAAGATGGATCGGAATACCCGAAGTATTTGAAGAAATGAGTGTCCCCGGTTTTCTGTGCTCTTCAATCTTTTCGTAGACCGACTTTTTAATATCCAGTCGTTCTACTACCACTTCAATAATCCAGTCACTATTTTTAATTTTTTTCAGGTCATCCTCAAAATTTCCAGGGGTAATACGGCTTACAAATTTTGGTGAGTAGAGCAGAGCTGGGCTTGCTTTGGGTAGTTTCTGAAGATTCTCGGTGGCAATTTTATTGCGTACGGCTTTGTTGTCAAGAGTAAGGCCTTTGGATATTTCGTGGTCAGACAATTGATGAGGTACAATATCCAGCAGTAACACTTCTACGCCAATATTAGCGAAATGCGCTGCAATACCTGATCCCATAATTCCTGAACCGAGAATGGTAACGTGTTTAATTCTTCTTTTCATAAAGGCTTGGAATTTTTATTATTTAAATTATTCACTATTTTTAAAATATCTCCCATTACTTCCTTAAAGGTTTCTAGTTTTTCGGGGCTGATAACTTCAACGACTTTCTTATTAAAATTAAGCACGACTTCTTTAGATAAATTCCTGGAATTTAAACCTTTATCTGTTAACTTAATGATAACTTCTCTTTTATCTGTTTTCGTTTTTTCTTTATAGATATAGCCGTTATCCTCTAGGAGTTTAATAATTCGGGTGAGGGAAGTGGGTTCTATTGCCATTTTAGGACCTAGGTTCGTACTCCGAGTACCTTCCTTGGGGTCAATTTTTAAGAGTGTTAGGGCCTGAACAGCTGTCGAATCGTATTCGTGAGCGCGTTCAGAGTACATTTTAAATACAGCTAACCAAGTCTGTTTTAAAATAAGATCAATATTATCCACTTTGTTCTTAGTACTTTCCATATCAATATTAAATTCGGGTCTTTTCCAAATATAATAATTATTATGCATGCATAACATATGCTTGAATTGTATTTGCTTTAAAATACTGTATTACAGTATTTTAAACACTATGGACTACATAATAATAGGGGAGTAAATGCTTAAAATAAGGGGGTTAAAGTCGACTTAAGTTACTGAGATATAACTCTAAAAAGCCTAAAGAGTTCTTTAGTAAGGTAAATAAACTCAAAAAAACAAAACCAGCATCGGGATAAGATGGCTTATTTATTCGGGGTAAGCCTGTATTGAAAAGTAAACCAGAAGCTAATAAAAACTAATAATATTGGGGCAAGGAGAGGGTAAAACAAAAGATAGCCGATACCTTTGCTTATTTATAATAACAATGCTCCGGAGCTGAAAGGGGATGGGTTTAAATTTTTCATTCTGTTATCGAGTTAATTAGGGTATTTTTTCGAAAAATAGTGTTATAAAATTTGTTAAATATATATAAACTTTCTATTTTTGCACTC